>NZ_JBZWBG010000001.1:0-518719 GCF_058680555.1 Pseudomonas sp. YA1 | reverse complement strand
CTACAGCAACCTCTCGTTCCGTCAAGCGTTATTTTCGAAAATTTTCTTTTCTACTCAACCGCTTGCGCCGACCTTCAAACCATCTTCCAATCAGCGGGAGGCGCATTCTACAGCGTTCAGACTCGCTGTCAAGCACCTCGATGAAGCTTCGTTTCGAACCCCCTTTCGGGACCGAACCGCTGCGGCGAACAACCTGCCGGAGCGCTTCACCACCCCTCGGAGAGAATCCGTAAATCCTTGATTTTCAAGCATTTACTCTTCGTCGTCGCCGGGAGTGGTGCGCATTATAGGGAGATAGAAACTGGCGTCAACGATTATTTCAAAAATAATTCAAATAACCGCCGGAACCGCTTTCACCCCACCGAAACCGCCTCGCCAGCCGGCTTTTTCTGCGCCAGCAGGTAGAGCCCGACGAGGAAGCCGACCAGGCACAGAGTCACCACGTAGTAAGCCGGCCCCATCGGGCTCTGCTTGAGCAGCAGGGCCACCGCCATCGGCGTCAGCCCACCGAAGATGGCGTAGGCCAGGTTGTAGGAAAAGGACAGGCCGGAGAAACGCACCACCGGTGGGAACGCATTGACCATCACGTAGGGAACGGCGCCGACGATGCCGACGAAGAAGCCGGTCAGTGCATATAAAGGAAAGAGCCAGTCCGGGTGGGCCTTGAGGTTGCCGTAGAAGCTCCAGGACACCAGCGCCAGCAGCACGCTACCGGCAACGAAAGTCAGCCCCGCACCAAAACGATCCGCCATGCGCCCGGCGACGATGCAGCCAAGGGTCAGGCAGACGATCGCCAGGCTGTTGGCCTTGAGCGCCGTGGCGGCATCGAAGCCGTATACGCTCTGCAGAACGGTAGGGGTCATCAGGATGACCACCACGATCGCGGCCGACAGCACCCAGGTCAGCAGCATCGACACCAGGACGGCGCCACGATGATCGCGGACCACCGCTTTCAACGGCACTTCCTCTGCCAGTGCCTTGCGTTGCTGCAGCTCGGCGAATACCGGCGTCTCGTGCAGCCAGCGGCGCAGATAGACCGAGAACAGGCCGAACACCCCGCCGAGCAGGAAGGGTATCCGCCAGGCGTAGTCCTGCACCTCTGTCGCGCTATAGAAGCTATTGATCGCAGTAGCCACCAGCGAGCCCAGCAGGATGCCCGCCGTCAGGCCGGAAGTCAGCGTCCCGCAGGCATAACCGACATGCCGTGCCGGTACATGCTCGGCGACGAAGACCCAGGCCCCCGGTACCTCCCCGCCAATCGCGGCGCCCTGGATCACCCTCAGCAGGAGCAGCGCCAGGGGCGCCCAGATGCCGATCTGCGCGTAGGTCGGAAGCAGGCCCATGATCAGGGTCGGCACCGCCATCATGAAGATGCTCAGGGTGAACATGCGCTTGCGCCCGAGCAGGTCGCCGAAGTGGGCCATGATCACGCCGCCCAGCGGCCGCGCCAGGTAGCCGGCGGCGAACAGGCCGAAGGTTTGCAACTGACGCAGCCATTCCGGCATGTCCGCCGGGAAGAACAGCTTGCCGACCACGGTGGCGAAGAACACGAAGATGATGAAGTCGTAGAACTCCAGCGCTCCACCCAGGGCGGAGAGGGACAGGGTCTTATAGTCGCGGCGGGTCAATGGACGCTGGGCCGGCGCCTCGGGAGCATTCGCGGATGGCATGTCGGAATTGTTCTCTTTATTCGTTCAGCAAGCATGAGCGGGGTTCGACCGGCAGGCGTGTCGACCTGCGACCCGGGGACGCAGGAGCGAAACCATAGCAAATCGACGAATGTCCACACAGTCGGTCGAAGAGAGAACCGGGCGGTCGTCGGCCGCCCTACTCCTCTATATAATGCCCGGGCGCCTCTGAAAGCTGTCCCAAGACCTTGCACCGGCAGGCGTTTTGGGAGAGTTTTCCCCTAAACCGCGCTTGAACAAGAAATCCGGGGGGCACGAGGCCCTTACCTATGATCGAGCTTGAACAAGAAGACCCCATTCCCCAGGGAGACCTGGCCTTGCAGATTACCGCGCTGCCGCGCGAAACCAACGGTTTCGGCGATATCTACGGCGGTTGGCTGGTATCCCAGATGGACCTGGCGGGAACCGCCATGGCCAGCAAGATCGCCGGCGGCCGTATCGCCACCGTCGCCATCGACCGCATGGCCTTCATGGTGCCGGTCGCGGTAGGTGCCCAGCTTTCCTTCTATACCCAGACCCTGGAAGTCGGTCGCAGCTCGATCCGCATGCTGGTCGAGGTGTGGAGCGACGACCCGTTGTCCAGCGAATGGCGCAAAGTCACCGAGGCGGTGTTCGTGTTCGTCGCCATCGATGGCAGCGGGCGCACCCGCCCGGTCCCGCCACGCCGGGGCTAGACGCAGGAACGCCGGCTATCGCCGGCGTTCTTGTTTGCGCGTTCCTCAGGCCCGCACGGGGTTGCCGCGTACCGGCGCATCCCCGGCCACGTAGTACTTCGCCGTGCTGCGCGGCAGCGGCTGGCGACCGCGGATCCTGTCGGCGATCTTCTCGGCCATCATGATGGTGGTGGCATTGAGGTTGCCGGTGATGATCAGCGGCATGATCGACGCATCCACCACTCGCAGTCCTTCCATGCCGTGGACCCGTCCCTGGCCATCGACCACCGCCATGTCGTCGCTGCCCATCTTGCACGAGCAGGATGGGTGGAAAGCGGTCTCCGCATGGTTGCGGATGAACTCGTCGAGTTCGGCGTCCGACTGCACGTTCACCCCTGGGCTCAACTCGCGGCCCCGATAGGGGTCCAGCGCCGGCTGGTTCATGATCTCGCGGGTCAGCCGGATGCCGTCGCGGAACTCCTGCCAGTCCTGCTCGTGGGACATGTAGTTGAACAGGATGCTCGGATGCTGGCGCGGGTCCCTGGACTTCAGGTGGATGCGCCCGCGGCTCGGCGAGCGCATCGAGCCCATGTGCGCCTGGAAGCCGTGCTCCTGCACGCCCTTGCTGCCGTTGTAGTTGATCGCCACCGGGAGGAAATGGAACTGGATGTTCGGCCATTCGAACGCTTCGCGGGTTCGGATGAAGCCGCCAGCCTCGAACTGGTTGCTGGCGCCGAGGCCCTTACCGAGGAACAGCCACTGGGCACCGATGGCCGGCTGGTTCCACCATTTGGTCGCCGGGTAGATCGACACCGGCTGCTTGCAAGCGTACTGCAGGTAGAGTTCCAGGTGATCCTGCAGGTTGGCGCCGACGCCCGGCAGGTCATGCACCACCGGGATGTCCAGGTCGCGCAGCAGGGCCGCCGGGCCGACGCCGGAGCGTTGCAGCAATTGCGGCGAGGCGATCGCGCCGCTGCACACCAATACTTCGCGGCGGGCGTGGGCGGTGACCGGGTTGTCGCCGTTGCCCACCAGGTAGGAGACGCCGATGGCGCGCTTGCCGCTGAACAGGATGCGGTCGCTCAGGGCGTGGGTGACGATGGTCAGGTTGGGCCGGCCGCGGGCCTGGTCCAGGTAGCCGCGCCCGGTGGCGGCGCGACGGCCCTCCGGGGTGACGGTCCGGTCCATGGGGCCGAAGCCTTCCTGCTGGTAGCCGTTGAGGTCATCGGTTCGCGGGTAGCCGGCCTGCACGCCGGCCTCGACCATCGCATGGAACAGTGGGTTGTTGCCGGCCTTCGGCGTGGTCACGCTGACCGGGCCGTCGCCGCCATGGTAGTCGTTGGGGCCGATATCCCGGGTTTCCGCCTTGCGGAAGTACGGCAGACAGTCGAGGTAGCTCCAGTCCTCGAGGCCCGGCTCCTTGGCCCAGCCGTCGAAGTCCAGGGCGTTGCCGCGGATGTAGCACATGCCGTTGATCAGCGAGGAGCCGCCCAGGCCCTTGCCGCGACCGCACTCCATGCGGCGGTTGTTCATGTAGGGCTCGGGGTCGGTCTCGTAGGCCCAGTTGTAGCGCCGCCCCTGCAGCGGGAAGGCAAGGGCCGCCGGCATCTGGGTGCGGAAGTCGAAGCGGTAGTCGGGACCGCCGGCTTCGAGCAGCAGGACGCTGACGTCGGCATCTTCGGTGAGGCGGGTAGCGAGTACGTTACCGGCAGAGCCGGCTCCGATGATGATGTAGTCGAATTCCTGGGACATGCAGGCCTTCCTCTTTTCTCGGCATGACACCGGCCGCGACGCTGGCGCGCCGGTGTCTGGAAGTTCGGAATGGCCGGTGTCAGGGAGCGTTGCCTGGGACCGGCCTGGTTAGGGGTTCGAGCGCTGCGTCGAGGCTCAGAACACCGAGGCGTAGTCGCCCAGCTCCACTTGCACGGACTTGATGCGAGTGTAATGAGCCAGGGTGGTGAGACCGTTCTCGCGACCGACACCGGATTGCTTGTAACCGCCGACCGGCATTTCCGCCGGCGACTCGCCCCAGGTATTGATCCAGCAGATGCCGGCTTCCAGGCGATGGATGGCGCGGTGGGCGCGGGCCAGGTCCTGGGTCACGACGCCGGCGGCGAGGCCGTACTCGGTATCGTTGGCGCGGCGGATCGCCTCGTCTTCGTCGTCATAGACCAGGATGCTCATCACCGGGCCGAAGATTTCCTCGCGGACGATGGTCATGTCGTCGCTGCAATCGGTGAACACGGTCGGCGCGACGTAGGCGCCATTGCCGAACGCTCCATCGGTCACACGCTCGCCGCCGCACAGCAGGCGAGCCTTCTGCGCCTTGCCGGACTCGATGTAGCCGAGCACGCTTTCCATGTGCGGGAAGCTGACCAGCGGGCCGAAGTTGGTGTTCTCGTCCTGCGGGTCGCCGAGACGGATGCGCTGCACGCGCTCCAGTACCTTGGCTTCGAAGCGGGCCTGCTGGGAACGGTGGATGAACACCCGGGTGCCGTTGGTGCAGACCTGACCGGAGCTGAAGAAGTTGGCCATGACGGCGATGTCGGCGGCGCGGTCGAGGTCTGCGTCGGGGAAGATGATCAGCGGGGACTTGCCGCCCAGCTCCATGGTCACTTCCTTCAGCGACGAGCTGGAAGCGCTGGCCATGACTTTCTTGCCGGTGGAGGTGCCGCCGGTGAAGGAGATCTTCTCGATCAGCGGGTGCTCGGTCAGCCACTGGCCGACTTCGCGTCCGCTGCCGGTGAGCACGTTGAACACGCCGTCCGGCACGCCGGCCTCGGTGTAGATCTCGGCCAGCTTGAGGGCGGTCAGCGGGGTGACTTCGCTGGGCTTGAAGATCATCGCGTTGCCGGCAGCGAGGGCCGGGGCGGATTTCCACAGGGCGATCTGCACCGGGTAGTTCCAGGCGCCAATGCCGGCGACCACGCCCAGCGGCTCGCGGCGGGTGTAGACGAAACTGGTTTCGCGCAGGGGAATCTGCTCGCCTTCGATGGCCGGGACCAGGCCGGCGTAGTACTCGAGCACGTCGGCGCCGGTGACGATGTCCACCGAGCGGGTTTCCGCCAGCGGCTTGCCGGTATCCAGGGTTTCCAGGGCGGCCAGTTCGTCGTTGCGCTCGCGGAGGATGTCGACGGCGCGACGGAGGATGCGCGAGCGCTGCATGGCGGTCATCGCCGCCCACACCTTCTGCCCCTCGACGGCGCTCTGCACGGCCCGCTCGACGTCTTCCCTGGAAGCCCGCTGGACCTTGGCGAGCACTTCGCCGTTGGCCGGGTTGATGGTCTCGAAGGTGGCGCCACTGCTGGCCTCCACGTAGCGACCGCCAATGTAGAGCTTCTGTTCTTCGAATCGGGCCATGTTGCAGTCCTCTCTTATCGGTATCGCAGGCGCAAGGCGGCGCCGCGGGGGTTTTCGTCCCTACCCCGACTGTTTTGCCAACTGCTGGTCGAGGTAGTCGTAAGCGATGTTCAGGGCCTCGTCGGTATCGAAGGCGTCGCCGGTCAGCGCGCCACGCAACCACAGGCCGTCGATCAGGGCCGCCAGGCCGCGTGCCGCGGCGCGGGCGTCGTCCGCCGAGAGCTGGCGGCGGAACTGGTAGCACAGGTTCGAATACAGGCGATGGTCGTTGACCCGCTGCAATCGACGCAGTGCCGGCTGGTGCATGCTGGTCGCCCAGAACGCCAGCCAGGTCTTCATCGCCGGACCATTGACCTGGCTGTCGTCGAAGTTGCCTTCGACGATCGCTCGCAGGTGCGCCCTCGGACTGTCGTCGTAGAGCGCCGCGCGGCGTTCGCGTACGGCCTTGCTCAAGGCGCTGAGCAGGTGCCGCATGGTCGCTTCCAGCAAGCCGTTCTTGTCCTGGAAGTAGTGGCTGATGATGCCGTTGGAAACACCCGCCAGGCGGGCTATCAGGGCGATGCTGGCGTCTCCCATGCCGACCTGATCGACCGCCTCCAGGGTGGCGTGAATCAGTTGCGAGCGGCGGATGGGCTGCATACCGACCTTGGGCATTGCTATCTCCTCTCGTCGATGGGTGCGTGCGGGCACCGACCGACGTCATTGGTGGCCAGTCTATTTTGTTTTTATTGAACGTTCAATCAACTAAGAATAAGCTCGGCGTCCATGAGCGGCCCCAGCCTGCGTGCAACCTGGCCCGCGCCGTTCATCACCTCGTCGCCGAAGTCCGCCAAGGATCGCAGAATCCGGGCTTCAAGTGGGGTGGCAATGCTGTGTCTGTAGTCCGCGGCCATAAGCCGCCATGCTTTCACTGCCATGGGGTCATCCTCCAATGAGTACTGCTTCGCCAATAAAAACAAACGAGCAGGTACGTCTGAATCCGATCGTGTTCTTCGGCTCGACCGCACTGATCCTGGTTCTGACCGCCGCCCTCATCCTCTATCCCGACAGCGCCGGAGCCTTGCTCGGCCGCATCCAGGCGTGGCTGTCGCACAGCTTCGGCTGGTACTACATGCTGGCCATCGGCGCCTACCTGTTCTTCGTCGCCTGGGTGGCCTTCTCGCGCTTCGGCACCCTCAAGCTCGGCGAGGAGCATGAAAAGCCGGACTTCAGCTACGGCGCCTGGGCCGGCATGCTGTTCTCCTCCGGGATCGGCATCTCGCTGCTCTACTTCGCCGCATCCGAGCCGATCGACCACCTCTACCATCCACCCGAAGGCGTTCCCGGCAGCCCTCAGGCGGCGCGCCAGGCGCTGCAACTGACCTTCCTCCACTGGGGCCTGCACGGTTGGGCAATCTATGCCCTGGTCGGCCTCGCCGTCGGTTATTTCGCCTACCGCCATCGCCAGCCGCTGGCGTTGCGCTCGGCGCTCTATCCGATCCTCGGCGAGCGCTGGGTGAAAGGCGCCGCGGGCCACGCGGTGGATTGCTTCGGCATCTTCGTCACCCTTCTCGGGCTGGTGACCAACCTGGGCATCGGCGCCTTGCAGGTGTCGTCCGGTCTCGAGTACCTGACCGGCATGCCACACAGCAAAGGCACCCTGCTGGCGGTGATCCTGGTGATGAGCCTGGTCGCCACCCTGGCGGCGGTCTCCGGTGTCGAGAAAGGCATCCGCCGGCTGTCCAACCTGAATATCGTGCTGTTCAGCTCGCTGCTGCTGTTCGTGCTGGTCTGCGGTTCAACCCTGGAACTGCTCAACGGCTTCGTACAGAACCTCGGCGACTATCTCGACGGCCTGGTGCTGAAAACCTTCGACCTCTACGTCTACACCGGTGCCGGCGCCGGCAAGAGCGAGGAATGGCTGGGCCTGTGGACCCTGTTCTACTGGGCCTGGTGGATTTCCTGGGCGCCCTTCGTCGGTATGTTCATCGCCCGCATCTCCCGCGGTCGCAGCGTGCGCGAACTGGTCTGCGGGGTGCTGCTGATCCCGCTGGGCTTCACCCTGGCCTGGCTGTCGGTATTCGGCAACAGCGCCCTGGACCTGGTGATGAACCACGGCGCGACCGACCTGGGCAAGGCCGCGCTGGAACAGCCGTCGATGTCGATCTACCTGCTGCTGGAACACTATCCGCTGTCGAAGATCGTCATCGGCCTGTCGATCTTCGTCGGCTTCGTGCTGTTCCTCACCCCGGCGGATTCCGGCTCGGTGATGCTAGCCAATCTCTCGCGCAGCGGCGGCGAGCTGGACGAGGACGCGCCGAACTGGCTGCGCATCCTCTGGTCGGCCGTCGTCACGCTAGTCACCATCGGCCTGCTGTTCGCCGGCAACTTCACGGCGATGCAAACCGTCGTGGTGCTCGCCGGGCTACCGTTCTCGGCGGTGCTGATCCTGTTCATGTTCGGCCTGCACAAGGCCATGCGCGCCGACTACGAGGCCCAGGTCGGCGACCGCCGCACCTACCAGCCAGTGCCGGCGCCAACCCAGCACCAGACCTGAATCCGGCGCCGCTAGGGCGCCCTCGCCAATCAGGTGCGTACTTGGCCCGGCGTTTCGCCGGGCCTTTCTTTTCTGCCGCCCGGCGCCCGGCGCATGCCGCAGGAACCGGCGCGCGGGAGCGTGCGAAAGGAAGAACAGACGGAAAAAGCGCGGAGGATAAACGCGAATGCCCGGCAGCGCCGGGCATTCGCAGCGGCCCCGAGCGGGCCTTGGGGGATCAGCCGAGGTTCTTGCCCAGCAGCGCGTGATACAGCTCGCTGTCGCCGAGCACCCCGACCACCTTGTCCTGCTCCTGCAGGACCAGCTTGTGGCCGGTCTGGTAGCGAATCTGCAGGGCATCGCGCATACGGATGCTGACATCCACCAGGGTCGGTTCGCGGCGCAGCTTCTCCACCGGGTCGCCCTGGCGCCAGCGTTGCAGGTCGATGACG
Organism: Pseudomonas sp. YA1; assembly: GCF_058680555.1. NCBI lineage: Bacteria > Pseudomonadati > Pseudomonadota > Gammaproteobacteria > Pseudomonadales > Pseudomonadaceae > Pseudomonas > Pseudomonas sp. YA1. Next base: position 510,051 of record NZ_JBZWBG010000001.1, on the reverse strand, counting down.
TTGCTGCCCTGGCGCGCGCCCTTGAGCACGTCTCCTTCGCTGAGACCGATCCAGCAGTCGCGGCCCTGGTCGAAGCAGATCTCGTCGTTCTGCCGGATGCACTGGTCGAGGCCACGCATCAGGCTCTGGCCGCACAGCACGTTGAGCGGGTTGGTATGGGCGACGAAGGTACGCACGTAGTCGTCCGCCGGGCTCAGCACGATCTCTTCCGGCTTGCCGTGCTGGATGATCCGGCCGTCCTTCATGATCGCGATGCGGGTGCCGATCTTCAGCGCCTCGTCGAGGTCGTGGCTGACGAACACGATGGTCTTGTGCAGTTGCCGTTGCAGCACCAGCAGTTCGTCCTGCAATTGCTGGCGGATCAGCGGGTCGAGGGCGGAGAACGGTTCGTCCATCAGCAGGATGTCGCCATCCATCGCCAGCGCGCGAGCCAGGCCGACGCGCTGCTGCATGCCGCCGGAGAGCGAGTCGGGACGCTTGTCGCGCCACTGCGAGAGACCGACCAGCTCGAGCTTCTCGTCGATCAGCTTCTTCCGCTCGGCGGCCGGACGGCCCTGCATCTCCAGGCCGAAGCCGACGTTCTCGGCCACCGTCAGCCAGGGCATCAGGGCGAACTTCTGGAACACCATGGCAATGCGCTTGGTGCGCATGGCCTTGAGAGTCGCCGGCGAGCAGTTGGCGATGTCCACCTGCGAACCTTCGTGCTCGATCAGCAGCTTGCCGCGGCTGACCTTGTTCAGGCCGTTGATGCAGCGCAGCAGGCTCGACTTGCCGGAGCCGGAAAGTCCCATCAGCACGCAGATCTCGCCGCGGTTGACGTCCAGGCAGGCGTCCTCGACGCCGAGCACCTGGCCGGTGCGCTTGAGGATCTCGGCGCGGCCGAGGCCCTGGTCGAGGAGCTTCAGGGCTTCCTTGGTGTGGGTGCCGAAGATGACGTCCACATGGTCGAATCGGATCGCGGTCATGGCTTATTTCCCCTTCACGGCGCGCTGCTTGCACACCCGGTCGAGCAGGATGGCGAGCAGGACGATGGCCAGGCCGGCTTCGAAGCCGAGGGAGATGTCGGCGGTGTTCAGCGCGTTCACCACCGGCTTGCCGAGGCCATCGGCGCCGACCAGCGCGGCGATCACCACCATCGACAGGGAGAGCATGATGCATTGGGTGATGCCGGCGGCGATGCTCGGCATCGCGTGCGGCAGCTCGATGCGCGTCAGCAGTTGCCAGCGCGAGCAGCCGAAGGCCTTGCCGGCGTCGAGCAGCTCCGCCGGCACGTCCTGGATACCCAGGCAGGTCAGGCGGATCGGCGCGGCGACGGCGAAGATCACCGTGGAGATCAGGCCCGGCACCACGCCGAGGCCGAACAGGGTCAGGGTCGGGATCAGGTAGACGAAGGTCGGCACCGTCTGCATCAGGTCCAGCAGCGGCCGCAGCGCGGTGTAGAACCACGGCTTGTGCGCGGCGACGATGCCCAGCGGCACGCCCACGGCGATGCACACCAGGGTGGCGAATATCACCTGGGCGAGGGTCTCCATGGTCTCCTGCCAGTAGCCCAGGTTGAGGATCAGCAGCAACGAGGCCAGGGCGAACACGGTCAGCCCCCAGCTGCGCTGGATGAAATGCACCAGCCCTACCAGCAAGGCGATCAGCACCAGCGGGTTGAACCAGAGCAAGCCGTTGGTGACGCCATGGATGAGGAACTCCAGGGTGTCGGAGATCTTGTCGAAGAACGATGCGCCATGCAGGGTCAGCCAGTCGACGAAACCGGCGATCTGCTCTCCCAGCGGGAGCTTGTGATCAGTCAGGAACATAATCAGGGTCCATCAAGAGCGGGAAATGAACGACCGGTCGCCTACTTGGCGAACGCCAGCTTGGCCGCGGCTGCGGCAGGCTGCCCGTCGCGCGTGGTGACACCGGCCAGCCAGGCATCCAGCTGTTCCGGGTGATCCTTCAACCAGGCCTTAGCGGCTTCCTCGGGTTTCTTGTTTTCGTTGAGTACCGCGTCCATCAGCTTGTTCTCCATCTCGAGGGTGAAGCTGAGGTTCTTCAGCAGTTGGCCGACGTTGGCGCACTCCTGGGCGTAGCCCTTGCGCACGTTGGTGTAGATGGTCGCGCCGCCATAGTTGGGGCCGAAGAAGTCGTCGCCGCCTTCCAGGTACTTCATCTGGAAGCGGGTATTCATGGGATGCGGCTCCCAGCCGAGGAACACCACCCACTGGTTGCGCCGGATGGCCCGCTGCACCTGCGAGAGCATGCCCGCCTCGCTGGATTCCACCAACTTGAACTTGCCCAGTTCGAAGGCGTTCTTGTCGATCATGCTCTGGGCGACGCGGTTGCCGTCGTTGCCCGGCTCGATGCCGTAGATCTTGTTGCCCAGCTTGTCGGAGAACTTCGCGATATCGACGAAGCTGCGCAGGCCGCCGTCGTAGACGTACTGGGGAACCGCCAGGGTGTACTTGGCGCCCTCCAGGTTGGCGCGCAGTGTCTCGACCGTACCTTTCTCGGCGTACTGCTTGATGTCGTTGGTCATGGTGGGCATCCAGTTGCCCAGGAATACGTCGAGGTCGTTGTTGGCCAGGGAGCGGTAGGTCACCGGCACCGAGAGCAGATTGACCTTGGTCTTGTAGCCGAGGGACTCGAGGACCTGGCGGGTGACCGCGGTGGTCACTGTGATGTCGGTCCAGCCGACGTCGGCGAAACGCACCGACGCACAGGATTCGGGCTCCGCGGCCTGGGCTGCCAGCGGTGCGCACAGAGACACGGCCAGCAGCCAAGACTTGCAACCTTTCATAGCGAACTCCTCTGCAGGGTAAGGCGCCGGCGCTACCCCGAAGGGCGCGGCGGTCTGTCTGTATCGGGCCGACCGGTAGCGGCCCTCAGCGGGCAATTCGTGAACGATCATGAAACAGGACGCATCCGTCGCCTACAGGGTGGGTCGCAACCAGTGCAGGCGGGGTCGCATTCAGTACCCGCTGTGTCGCATTCAATCATAGTGGTCTTTGCCGGCGACCAGCGGATGCCGTTTTCGGAGCGGCGCGAGCCCGTTCTCATTCCGACGCCGTGCAGGTGCAGACGCCCCTCGGCCGCAGAGGTTCCCCGATCCGGGCGCGGACGCGGCGCTTTTGGACATGGCCGGGTCGGTGGCGGATGTGGCCCGCCCCGGGGAAAGCCCGATGATGCGCAGGAATCGCGGGCGGAGGAGCCGCCACCCCCACTACGCAGGCACGGATGCCGCGGCAATCCCGGAGGCCGGCATGGCTATCAGTGTGTTCGACCTTTTCAAGATCGGTATCGGCCCGTCCAGTTCGCATACCGTCGGCCCCATGCGCGCCGCCGCGCTGTTCACCGCTGCCCTGCGCCAACGCCAGGCGCTGTCGGCGGTGCGGCGTCTCGAAGTGCGCCTGTACGGATCGCTGTCCGCCACCGGCGTCGGCCACGGCACCGATCGCGCGGTGATCATGGGCCTGATGGGCGAATGGCCGGATCGTATCGACCCGACCCAGATCGCCCCGCGCATGGCCGCGCTGCTCGATAGCGGCCTGCTGCAACTGGACGGCCGCGTGGCGGTACCGTTCGACTGGGTGCGCGACATGCGCCTGCTCGACGAGAACCTTCCCTACCACCCCAACGCCATGACCCTGGTCGCCTACGGCGAGCAAGACGAACTGCACCAGGAGACCTACTACTCGGTGGGCGGGGGCTTCGTGGTCGATGCGGCACAGGCCGCCTCGGGACAGCTCGACCAGGACCACACGGTGCTGCCCTACGACTTCTCCAGCGCCGAGGAACTGTTGCTGCTGTGCAAGCGCCACAACCTGCGGGTATCCGAGCTGATGCTGGCCAACGAACGCATCTGGCGCAGCGAGACCGATATCCGCGAAGGCCTGCGGCGCATCTGGCAGGCGATGCGCGATTGCGTCGACAACGGGTTGCGCAACGAAGGCATCCTTCCCGGCGGGCTCAACGTGCAACGCCGCGCCGCGCGCCTGCACCGCAACCTGCAGGAGATCGGCAAGCCCAACGTGATCGGCTCGACCCTCAGCGCCATGGAATGGGTCAACCTGTTCGCCCTGGCGGTGAACGAGGAGAACGCCGCCGGCGGACGCATGGTCACCGCGCCCACCAACGGCGCGGCGGGGATCATCCCGGCGGTGCTGCACTACTATATGAAGTTCAATCCCGACGCCCAGGACCGCGACGTCGTCGACTACCTGCTGGCCGCCGCCGCGGTGGGCATCCTGTGCAAGAAGAACGCCTCGATCTCCGGCGCCGAAGTCGGCTGCCAGGGCGAGGTCGGCTCGGCCTGCGCGATGGCCGCCGCCGGCCTGGCGGAAGTCCTCGGCGCCACCCCGGCGCAGGTCGAGAACGCTGCCGAGATCGGTCTGGAACACAACCTCGGGCTGACCTGCGACCCGGTTGGCGGGCTGGTCCAGGTGCCCTGTATCGAGCGCAACGCGATCGCCGCGGTGAAGGCCATCAACGCGGCGCAAATGGCCTTGCGCGGCGACGGCCAGCATTTCATCTCGCTGGACAAGGTGATCCGCACCATGCGCGACACCGGCGCCGACATGCACGACAAGTACAAGGAAACCTCGCGCGGGGGCCTGGCGGTGAACGCCATCGAGTGCTGAACCGGAATTGCTCACGAAACGATCGAGACGCCACTTTTTGGCGCATATGACGCGTGACCGGGCGGTCGCCATCCGTCACACTGCGGGGTAACGGCTCGCCGCCCGTCGTTACCTTTGTCGCCACGGCCGCTGCCCCGCCTTCTCGCCGGGGGCCGCCCTGGTGCTACCGAAATGCCCAGGCGCGCGGCGCGCCGCCAGCCGTCGCCCATGCTGTCGTTGTGCCAGGCCCGAGTGGAAATGCCGGGCTAAAGCCTTCCGGCTTTTTTGATTGAACGCCCAATCAATATAGGCATGGCATTTGCCTTGCTCTGGTTACAAGCAACGCCGACGGCGTGGCCCAAGCAGCCACCCGGAAATTCCAACAATCATAAAAAAAGCCTCGTGAGAGGCCTGCTTGCTCAGCGTGAGGAGATACACCCATGACCACGTACGCGCCCGGAGTTCCGCCACAGAACCGAAATCCGCAGTCCATCGGCTTCCTGCTGCTGGATAACTTCACCCTGATCTCCCTGGCCTCGGCGGTGGAACCGTTGCGCATGGCCAACCAGCTCTCGGGACGCGAACTCTACCGCTGGCATACGCTGAGCCTGGACAGCCGCCAGGTCTGGGCCAGCGACGGCCTGCAGATCACCCCCGACGCCGGTACCGACAACGCCCCGGCGGTGGATTGCGTGATCGTCTGCGGCGGCGTCGGCATCCAGCGCAGCGTCACCCGCGAGCACGTCACTTTCCTCCAGGCCCAGGCCCGCCAGGGTCGGCGCCTCGGCGCGGTGTGCACCGGCAGTTGGGCGCTGGCCCGCGCCGGCCTGCTCGACGGCTACGATTGCAGCGTGCACTGGGAATGCCTGGCGGCGATGCAGGAAGCCTTCCCCCGGGTGGCCATGAGCACCCGCCTGTTCTCCATCGACCGCAACCGCTTCACCTCTTCCGGCGGCACCGCGCCGATGGACATGATGCTGCACCTGATCGGCCGCGAGCATGGCCGCGAGCTGTCGGCGGCGATCTCCGAGATGTTCATCTACGAGCGCATCCGCAACGAGCAGGACCACCAGCGCGTGCCGCTCAAGCACATGCTCGGCACCAACCAGCCGAAGTTGCAGGAGATCGTCGCGCTGATGGAGGCCAACCTGGAGGAACCGATCGACCTCGACGAACTGGCGGTCTACGTCAACGTCTCGCGTCGCCAGCTCGAGCGGCTGTTCCAGAAGTACCTGCACTGCTCGCCGTCGCGCTACTACCTGAAGCTGCGCCTGATCCGCGCCCGCCAGTTGCTCAAGCAGACGTCCATGTCGATCATCGAGGTGGCCTCGGTCTGCGGCTTCGTCTCCACCCCGCACTTCTCCAAGTGCTACCGCGAGTACTTCGGCATCCCGCCGCGTGACGAGCGCCAGGGCCAGCCGCTGGGCCAGCCGGTGGTGCTGATGCCGATCCCGCAGGACCTGGCGCTGATGCCCAACTCCTCGGCGCTGTCGGCCCTGAGCCAGGCGCAGGGCGAGTCGACCTTCGCCAGCGTGCGGATCTGACCGCGCGTCCCTGCCCGCCCCGTCCACGGGGCGGGCAGGGCCTTGTCAGCCCCGCGGCACCAGCGCCGGCAGCAGTTGCCGGGAAATCGCCTCGCGCACCGCCGGCAGCAGCGTGGCGTGCCCGCCGAGCATGTCCTCCACCAGCCGCCGCAGCGCCTGGGCGCGCTCCGGGCTGAGGCCGCGCACGGCGTATTCGCAGGCCTGCTCCGGAGTCGAGTCCGGCGGCACGCTGAAGCCCAGCGCCTGCAGGCGTTCGCGGAAATCGTCCTGGTCGATCAGATCGGCGTGCATCATCGCGGCAGCTCCTTCGATGGGGATTGCCATCGATTCTGCTGAGCCCACGTCGCTCCCGGCAAGGGGGCTGTCCCGCCTGGACATGGGCAGGTCGTTTTCGGCTAATTCGACCGTCAGCGACACCGCCACAATCACCTCCAGCGGCTTGCGGAATGCAGCGGACGGCTTCCGGAAAACGCCAGACTCACACTGAGGGCCGTTCCTGGCTCCTTTTTCATCCCCCTCCGCGCGTCGGGCGCGGCAGGGGGATTTTTTTGCCGGAAGCCGGCTAGCCGGCGCCGAGTCCCGCCCGACAGTGTTCCCAGAAACGCTCGAAGCCCGGCGAGAGGAACTTGTCGCGCTGGCGCAGCATGTAGAAGCGCCGGCGCAACGGCGGCAGGCTGCTGCGCAGTTCGACCAGCGCGCCGGAGGCCAACTGTTCCTCGACCACCCAGCGCGACAGGCAACTGATGCCCAGCCCGGCGGCGACGCTGTGCTTGATCGCCTCGGAGCTGCCCAGGTCCAGGCTGTCTTCCAGGTAATGCAGGTGGCCCAGCAGGGCGTGGCTGACCTCCTCGCGCGTGCCCGAGCCGGGCTCGCGCAGCAGCCAGCGCGCCCGGCGCAGGGCCTCGCGGGAGACCTGGGTGCGCAAGGCCAGCGGGTGGCCGGGCGCCGCCACCACGATCAGGCTGTCCTCGAGCCAGGGCTCCACCCGCAGGCCCGGCTCGTGGCAGGGGCCTTCGATGAGGCCGATGTCCGCCGCGAAGGTCACCACGTCCTGCACCGCCGAACCGGTGTTGCCGATGCTGGCGTTGACCCTCACCCCCGGCTGCTCCCGCTCGAAGGAGGCCAGCAGGCGTGGCAGCACGTAATTGCCGATGGTGCTGCTGGCCGCCACCGTCAGGCTCGCCTGGGGCGCGGCGGAAACCGCGAACTGCTGCTCCAGTTGCGCCACCCCGTCGAGCAGGCGCAATGCCTGGGGCAGGAAGCGGCGGCCGACCTCGTTCAGTTGCAGGCGCTTGCCGACCCGGTCGAACAGGCGCGTGGAAAGCTGCGACTCCAGCTCGTTGAGCGCGGCGCTGGTGGCCGATTGCGACAGCGAGATGGATTCCGCCGCCGCCGTGGTACTGCCGCAGCGAGCCACCGCACAGAAGATCTGGAGCTGACGGAAACTGAGGGCCATGGACTCACCTACCTGTTTTTCAGGTATTTAATACAGAAACTATTCGTTTCACAAATTCATGCCCGCTACCTAACCTGCGTCCCGTGACCTCACCTGAGGAGCGAAGGATGCACACCCTCCCCGTCAAGACCGGTACCAGACCCCTGGCCCAGGTCCAGAAACTCATCCCCGGCCTGCTGCTCAGCGCCGCCCTGGCCGGCGCGGCGATCCTCCTGGGTCGTTCGCAATGGTTGCAGCACAACGGCATCAGTGCGCTGACCCTGGCCATCGTGCTCGGCATCGTCGTCGGCAACACCCTGTACCCTCGGATCGCCGCCGGCAGCGCCGCCGGCGTCGGCTTCTCCAAGCAGATCCTGCTGCGCGCCGGGATCATCCTCTACGGCCTGCGCCTGACCTTCCAGGACATCGCCGGCGTCGGATTGCACGGCGTGCTGCTGGACGCCCTGATGCTCGCCAGCACCTTCGGCCTGGCGTGCCTGCTCGGCACCCGGCTGTTCGGCCTGGACCGCACCACCACCCTGCTGATCGGCGCCGGCAGTTCGATCTGCGGCGCCGCCGCGGTGATGGCCACCGAGCCGGTGGTGCGCGGCCGTGCCGAACAGGTCGCGGTGGCGGTCTCCACCGTGGTGGTGTTCGGCACCCTGGGCATCTTCCTCTATCCGGCGCTGTTCCAGCTCGACCAGGACTGGGGGCTGCTGCCGCGCGACCCTGGCACCTGGGGCGTGTACATCGGTGCCACGGTGCATGAGGTGGCCCAGGTGGTCGCCGCGGGTCGCTCGATCGGCATCGAGGCAGCGGATACCGCAGTGATCGCCAAGATGGTCCGGGTAATGATGTTGGCGCCCTTCCTGATCCTGCTCTCGGCCTGGCTGGCACGCGACAAGGCGCACCGCCGGCAGCACAGCGGCGCGACCAAGATCACCATTCCCTGGTTCGCCGTCGGCTTCGTACTGGTCGCCGGGCTCAACTCGCTGGTCAGCCTGCCGCCGGCGCTGGTCAGCCACGTCAACGACCTCGACACCTTCCTCCTGGCCATGGCGATGGCCGGCCTCGGCCTCGGCACGCACCTCTCGGCGATCCGCCGCGCCGGCCTCAAGCCGCTGCTGCTGGCCGCCCTGCTATTCGCCTGGCTGGTGCTCGGCGGTGGATTCCTCACCCGCCTGGCGCTCGCCTGAGTCCTCCGCCAGGAAGCCCTGCACGGCCCGTCGCAAGGCCTCGTGCAGGGCTTCCACCTCGTCGATGCCGTGGCCGCGCAGGCAGCCATGGACCAGCCCGCTTCCCGGATAGAACCCTGCCTCGCCACCCGCCGCGCGTAGCGCTGCGCCATAGCGCTCGCCGTCGTCGCGCAGCGGATCGAATTCGGCGACCGCCACGAAGGCCGGCGGCAGGCCAGTGAAATCAGCGGCCTCCAGGGGCAGCGCCAGCGGCTGTCGGTGCAGCGCCGCCAGCGGCAGGTAGGCGTCCAGGCACGCCTGCACATCGCCGAGGCCGAGCAACGGCGCGTCGGCGCAGTCGATCCGCGAGGGCGATGGCGCGGCGGACAGCAAGGGATAGAGCAATATCTGCGCGGCCGGCGACGGCGCGCCGCCATCGCGCAGGGCCAGGCACAGCGCCGCCGCCAGGTTGCCGCCGGCGCTGTCGCCGGCCACCAGCAGGCGTCGCCCATCCAGCGCTTCGTCCAGCTCGCCCAGGCTCAGCGCCTGCCAGGCACGCAGGCAATCCTGCAATGCCGCCGGGAATGGATGCTCCGGCGCCAGTCGGTAATCCACCGCCAGCACCAGCAGGCCCAGGCGCGCAGCCAGGTCGGCGCAGATGAAATCGTGTGAATCGAGGCCGCCGAGCATCCAGCCGCCACCGTGCAGGTAGAGCAGCGCCGGCCAGCCACCGGGCGGTGCCGGGCGGTCGGGGCGATAGCGGCGCACGCGCACCGGCGGCGCGGCCGGCAAGCAGGAGTCGAGCACCCGCAAACCGGCCGGGCGCGGCGGCGCGAACGCCTGGCACATCCGCGCGTAGGCCGCACGTTGCGCATCCAGGCGCGGACTGTCGCTGGCGAACGCCCGGCTGTGCTCGACGAAGCGCCACATCGCCGGAGACAGCGGATACTTCGCAGCCATCGCGCTCAGCGCACCGGCGGCAGGCCGATCACCCGACCGACACCTTCCGGCACGGGGAGCGCGCGATGTGCCTCGGCGAGCGCCTCGACCCGCGCCAGCACCTCGCCTGCGAACGGTACCGAGCGCGGGCCGTCGAGGCTGACGTGGAGCAGCATCTGCTCGCTCAGCGCCAGCGCCTGCCCGCTGCCAGGCAGGTACAGGGCATGGTGGATATGCAGGCGCTTGCGATCATGACCGAGCAGTTGCGTGCGCACCTCGACCCTGGCGCCCTCCTTCACCTCGTGGAGGAAGTTCAGGTGGCATTCCAGGGTGAACAGCGAGTGTCCGCTGGCGTCGCGGTTCTGGCTGTCCAGGCCGATATGCGCCATCAGCGCATCGGTGGCGTAGCTGAACACCAGCAGGTAGAAGGCATCGCGCAAGTGGCCGTTGTAGTCCACCCACTCGGGCAGGACCGGCGTCTCGTAGGTCGTCAGGGCTTGGCTCATGGCAGGCTCCGTGGTTGCGCTCCGCCCGGCGGGGCGGAAGGCGCGTCATGTCACTCGGCGAAGGCGAAGCCGTGCCGGGCCTTGGTTTCCCTGATCGCCCCGAGCACCGCCAGCAGGCAGTCGTCGCGGTAGCGCTCAAGCTCGGCGATGCTGCGCGCGCCCTGCTGCTCGGCGGTGCCCTCCACCACCCGGTCGATCAGGGCCTCGGTGAGTTCCGGCGCCGGCAGGTAGGTCCAGGGCAATTGCAGCGCCGGGCCGAACTGCGCCATGAAGTGGCGCATGCCAGCGTTGCCACCGGCCAGGGTGTAGGTCAGGAAGGTGCCCATGAACGACCAGCGCAGGCCGGCGCCGAAGCGGATCGCATCGTCGATCTCGCCGGTCGTGGCCACGCCGTCGTTGACCAGGTGCAGCGCCTCGCGCCAGAGCGCCTCGAGCAAGCGGTCGGCGATGAAGCCGGGCACTTCCTTGCGTACGTGCAGCGGACGCATGCCCAGCGACTCGTAGACCCGCATCGCCGCCCGCACGGCCTCGACAGCGGTGCGTTCGCCGCCGACCACCTCCACCAGCGGCAGCAGGTAGACCGGGTTGAAGGGGTGACCGACCAGGCAGCGCTCGGGGTGGCTCGCCTCGGCGTAGAACTCGCTGGGCAGCAGGCCCGAGGTGGACGAACCGATCAGCACGTCGGGCCGCGCCGCGGCGCTGATCCTGGCGTGCAGGTCGAGCTTCAGGTCGAGCCGCTCGGGGGCGCTCTCCTGGATGAAATCGGCGTCGCCCACGCATTCCTCGATGCTCGCGACGAAACGCAGGCGCTCCTGCGCCGCGCCGGGCGCCAGGCCCTGTTTCCGCAAGGCCGGCCAGGCATTGGCGACGCGCGCGCGCAACGCCGCTTCGGCGCCCGGCGCCGGATCCCAGGCGACGACGTCGAGGCCGTGGGCCAGGGCGCGGGCGATCCAGCCGCTGCCGATGACGCCGCTACCGAGGGCGGCGAAGGTCTTGATCTCGGTGACGAAGGACATGGACATCTCCAGAGGTTGTTCCCGCCCCCGACGGGGCGGGGAGGAAGAAATCAGCGCGGCTTCAGGTTCATCCTGCGGCGCCCTTCCGCCGGGCTCAGGGCGCGCCCGCCGAGGCGCTCGATGATCTCGAGGGCGCGCTCCACCAGGCTGCCGTTGCTCGCCGGCACGCCCTTGTCCAGCCAGATGTTGTCCTCCAGGCCGACCCGCACGTTGCCGCCCAGCAACATGGCCTGGGCGACCATCGGCATCTGCGTGCGGCCGATGCCGAAGCCGGCCCAGGTCGCCCCCGGCGGCAGGTTGTCGGCCATCGCCTTCATGGTCGTGGTATCGGCCGGCGCGCCCCAGGGAATGCCCAGGCAGATCTGGAACAGCGGGTCCTCCAGCAGCCCTTCCTTGAGCATCTGCTTGGCGAACCAGAGGTGGCCGGTATCGAAGATTTCCAGCTCGGCCTTGACCCCCAGCTCGGTGATGCGCCGGGCGCCGGCGCGCAGTTGCGCAGGGGTGGAGACGTAGATGTAGTCGCCGTCGCCGAAATTGAGGGTGCCGCAGTCCAGGGTGCAGATTTCCGGCAACAGCTCCTCGACATGCCTGAGCCGCTCCAGCGGGCCGACCAGGTCGGTGCCGGCACCGAACTCCAGGGGCTGCTCGCCCTTGCCGATCTCCAGGTCGCCGCCCATGCCGGCGGTGAGGTTGATGATCACGTCGGTGTCGCTTTCGCGGATGCGCTCGACCACTTCGCGGTACAGCGCCACGTCGCGACTGGGCTTGCCGGTGGCGGGGTCGCGGACGTGGCAGTGGGCGACGGTGGCGCCGGCCCTGGCCGCCTCGATGGCGGCCTCGGCAATCTGTTTCGGGGTGACCGGGATCGCCGGATGCCGGCCGACGGTATCGCCGGCGCCGGTCACCGCGCAGGTGACGATGACTTCATGGTTCACGGTGGTAGCTTCCTGTATTCGGGGTGTACGAAGCCCCGCCCGGCCACGCCGGGCGGAACGGATAGGTGCGGGTTACTTCAGCGAGGCCTGGAGCGCGGCCAGGCCGTCCTTGCCGTCGAAGGTGCTCACGCCATCCAGCCAGGCCTTCAGCGGCTCGGGGTTGGCCTTCAGCCACTGGCGCGCGGCGTCGAGGGGCTGGGTGCGATCGAGGATCGGCTCCATCACCTGGCTGACCTGGGCGCTGCTGAAACGCAGGTTGTGCAGCAGCCGGGCGACGTTGCCGCACTGCGCCTGGTAGCCGGCGGCGGTCATGGTGGAGACGGTGGCCGCGCCCTCGTCGGGACCGAACACATCCTCGCTGCCGGTGAGGTAGGTCATGTCGATCTGCAGGTTCATCGGATGCGGCTTCCAGCCGAAGAACACCACCCACTGCTTACGCTTGATCGCCCGCTTCACCGCCGTGAGCATCCCGGCCTCGCTGGACTCCACCAGCTGGAAGCCCTTCAGGCCGAAACGGTTGTCGTCGATCATCTTCCGGGTGATGCGGTTCGAGCCGCTGCCCGGCTCGATGGCGTAGATGCGGCCGCCAAGCTTGTCCTTGAAGCGGGCGATGTCGGCGAGGGTCTTCAGCCCGCCCTCGGCGACGTAGCTCGGCACCGCATAGGTGGACTGCGCGTCGGCCAGGGTCGGCGGCTCGATCACTTCGATCCGGCCTTTGTCCAGGTAAGGCCTGGCGACCGGCTGCATGGTCGGTTGCCAGTAGCCGAGGAACAGGTCCAGCTGCTTGTCGGCCAGGCCGGCCAAAACGATCTGTTGCGAGGCGCTGGTCTGCTTCACCTGGTAGCCCAGGCCGTCGAGCAAGGCTTCGGCCACGGCGCTGCTGGCGACCACGTCGGTCCAGTTCACCGTGCCCAGGCGCACCGTACGGCACTGCTCGGGTTCTGCGGCCAGGGCGGCGCCACTGGCCAGGATCAGCAGGGCGCAGCCCAGCTGGCGAATCGTCGTCTTCATCGGTCTCCCCTCGTGCGGCTATTGATTGTTTTTCTGCGAGGTGGGCGCCGGCCCCTTGCGAGACCGACCCTGGCGACCAAGGTACGCAGCCGGGACGGCGGCGAAGCGCACTGCGGCGACCAGCTCTTGCACTGCAGCGACCTGACCATTGCCAAGCGCGGCGGGCCTGCGCTACACACAGGCTGCGCAACCTCAACCCCGGAGCGCCCCATGTCCCAGGACTTCTGGTTTCTCCTGCTGCCCGGCTTCTCGGTAATGGGCTTCGTTTCCGCCGTGGAGCCACTGCGAGTAGCCAACCGCTTCCACGCCGACCTCTACCGCTGGCACGTGCTCAGCGCCGACGGCGGTCCGGTGCTGGCCAGCAATGGCATGTCGGTGAACAGCGACGGCGCGCTGGAGCCGTTGAAGAAAGGCGACCTGCTGTTCGTGGTGGCCGGTTTCGAGCCGCTGCGGGCGGTCACCCCGGCACTGGTGCAGTGGCTGCGCAAGCTCGACCGCAACGGCGTGACCCTCGGTGGCATCGATACCGGCAGCGTGGTGCTGGCCGAGGCCGGTCTGCTCGACGGGCGCCGCGCGACCCTGCACTGGGAAGCCATCGACGCCTTCCAGGAGTCCTACCCGCAACTGAGCGTGACCCAGGAGCTGTTCGAGATCGACGGTCCGCGCATCACCTCGGCCGGCGGCACCGCCTCCATCGACCTGATGCTCGACCTGATCACCCAGGCCCACGGTCCGCAACTGGCGGTGCAGGTTTCCGAGCAGTTCGTGCTCGGCCGCATCCGCCCGCGCCAGGACCACCAGCGCCTGCAGGTGGCGACCCGCTATGGCGTGAGCAACCGCAAGCTGGTGCAGGTGATCGGCGAGATGGAGCGGCATACCGAGCCGCCACTGACCACCCTGGAGCTGGCCGAGCGCATCCAGGTCACCCGCCGCCAGCTGGAACGGCTGTTCCGCGTGCACCTGGACGACACGCCCTCGAACTTCTACCTCGGCCTGCGCCTGGACAAGGCCCGCCAGTTGCTGCGCCAGACCGACCTCAGCGTGCTACAGGTGAGCCTGGCCTGCGGCTTCGAGTCGCCTTCGTACTTCTCCCGCAGCTACCGCACGCGCTTCGCCGCCAGTCCCAGCCAGGACCGCGCGGTGCTGCCGCTCAAGGCTCCCGCAGCCACGCCGCCAGGCGCGCCAGCAGGGCGTCGCACGCCTCGAGCTGAGCGAGGCTGACGAACTCGTCCGGCTTGTGGCCCTGGTCCATGCTGCCGGGACCGCAGATCACCGCCGGGATACCGGCCTGGTGGAACAGCCCGCCCTCGGTGCCGAAGGCCACGGTGGAGAAATCCGTCGAACCGCTGAGCAGGCCGATCAGCTCCGCCGCCTGGCTGTCGTCTGCGGTGAGCAGGCCGGGATAGGCCGATAGCGGCGTGAAGCGGATATCGGTACTTCGCTCTACCGCACGCATCCGCGGCAGCAGTTCGCTTTCGGCATAGTCACGGAGTTCCTCGGCGACCTGCCGCGGGTCGTCCGCCGGCAGCGCGCGGACCTCGAAGTCGAAGCGGCACTCGGCGGGCACGATGTTCAGCGCCCGGCCGCCCTGGACCAGTCCGGTCTGCACCGTCGAATAGGGCGGGTCGAAACGCCGGTCGTGGCGCTCCGGCGCCGCCAGGCGCGCGCCGATCTCGCCGAGGCGGCCGATCAGCCGCGCGGCGTATTCGATGGCATTCACCCCCTGCGGCGCGTAGGCCGAATGGCAGGCCGCGCCGTGCACCTCGCAGCGCATGGCCAGCTTGCCCTTGTGGCCGAGCACCGGCTTCAGCTCGGTGGGCTCGCCGATGATGCACAGCAACGGCTTGTGCGGACGCCGCTCCAGCGCCGCGAGCAGCGAACGGACGCCCAGGCAGCCGACCTCCTCGTCGTAGGAGAACGCCAGGTGCACCGGCAGGCGCAACGGCGCGGCGAGGAACGCCGGGACGGCCGCCAGCACGCAGGCCAGGTAGCCCTTCATGTCCGCCGTGCCACGCCCGTAGAGGCGGCCATCGCGCTCGCTGAGCCGGAACGGCGGCACGCTCCAGGCCTGGCCGTCCGCCGGCACCACGTCGGTATGCCCGGAAAGGCAGACGCCGCCACGGTCGGCGGGGCCGATGGTGGCGTAGAGATTGGCCTTGCGGCCGTCGGCGTCGAAGAACAGTTCGCTGTCGACGCCGAAACCCGCCAGGTAGTCGCGGACGTAGTCGATCAGCGCCAGGTTGGACTCGCGGCTGACGGTGTCGAAGGCCACCAGGTCGGCGAGGATGTCGCGGCTGCCGGGCATGTCGGGCTCCAGGGCGCAGGTCTCGCGCTGCGCCGTCGAGGAAGGGAACGACCCGCTCACTCGTCGCCGGGCACGCCGTAGCTCGGCGCACGGGTCGGGTCGAGGGCGCGGGTCACATAGTCCTGCATCTGCGGTTTGTAGGCGAGCCACAGTCGCTCGAGCTGGTCGATGGGGTCGTGCTCGGCCCAGTCGACGCGCAGGTCGACCACCGGCCAGAGCAGGTCGCCGACCACCGACAGCGCCGCCGAATGCACCGGCCCGGCTTCGCCGCCAGCGGCCAGCGCGGCACCCATCGCCGCCAGCAGGCGCTCGGCGAGCAGGCCTTCGGCGTTCTCGAAGGCATCCACCATCGCCTCGATCACTTCCGGCGCGGCCAGCAGGTTGCCGGCCGCCACGCATTGCTCGCCGGCCCGCGCATGGTGGACGCCGAGCGCCTCGCGGCCGGTGAACAACGCGGTGCGGCCGTGCTGGTCGATCACCGTGACCTGGCGATACTGGCCATAGCCGTTGCTGCTCAGCGCCTGGTCCAGCGCTTCGCCAGGGGCCAGGCCTTGGTCGAGGCGGTCGAGGATCTGCGGGCCGAGCGCCGGCAGGGTGATGTTCTGCGTAGCCACCGCGCCGGTGCCGGCGCGCAGCCAGGGACAACGGGCGCCGACGGCGATGCTCGACGAGCTGATGGCGATGCCCAGCTGGCCGGTTTCGGCGCAGCGGCCGACGATGGAAAAGGTCATGGCGCGCGCCTCCTCATTGCTGCCAGTCGTCGGGAATCACCGCGATCACGTCGATCTCCATCAGCCACTGCGGCTGGCCGAGGGCCGAGACCACCAGTCCGGTGGAGATCGGGAACACCCCTTTGAGCCACTTGCCGACTTCGCGATAGACCGGCTCGCGGTAGCGCGGATCGATCAGGTAGGTGGTGGTCTTGACGATGTGCGAGAGGTCGCTGCCGGCTTCCTCCAGCAGTTGCTTGACGTTCTTCATCGCCTGCTCGGCCTGGGCGCGCGGATCGCCGAGGCCGACCAGGTTGCCGTCGAAGTCGGTGCCGACCTGGCCGCGCACGTACACCGTGTTGCCGGCGCGCACGGCCTGGCAGAGATCGTTGTCCAGGGACTGGTTGGGGTAGGTGTCCTTGGTGTTGAACATGCGAATGCGGGTATGGGTAGGCATCAGCTGACTTCCTGGAGGCTGGTTTGCGGAGCTTGCGAGGCGCGGTCCTGTTCCTGGCGCTGGGCGGCGTCGCGGTATGCGAGGTACTTGCGCTGGATGGCGATGTGGTCGGCGACATGGCGCGCGTCGTGCCAGACGCCCCAGATGAACGAGGAGCCGCGCCGCGACAGCCAGGGCAGGCCGATGAAATACACGCCGGGTTCGCTGGACACACCACGCTGGTGGCGCGGCTTGCCGTCGCGGTCGAAGGCATCGACCTGCAGCCAGCCGAAGTCGACGGCATAGCCGGTGGCCCAGATGATGCTGCCCACCCCGGCCTCGGCCAGGTCCAGTTCGAGGATCGGATCGGTCACGCACTGCGGGTCCGGCAGCCGGCGGCGCGCCTCGGGCTCTTCCGGCAGGTCGAGGCCGTTGCGGGCGACATAGGCGTCGGCGGCGTCGAGCAACGCCAGGTAGTTCTCGTCGCCGCGCGCCAGGTTCTCCGCCAGGTCCGGCCGGAAGGTCGCGACGCCGTCGACGAAGGATTCGGTCAGTCCGACCAGGGTCACGCCCTGATGCGCCAGGGCACGGAAGTCCACGGTATGTCCGCCGCGGGCACCGCTCACGGCGATGGTCACATGCTCGCGTCCGGGCTTGGCGACTTCCGCATCCCATTCGCCGAGCACGCCCAGCCACCAGCAGAAGTCGCGGTTGCGGTAGGAACGCGGCGGACGGTCATGGGCGCCCACCGAGAGGTAGACCTGGCGCCCGGCACGTTGCAGCTCGTCGGCGATCTGTACCCCCGACGAACCGGCGCCGACCACCAGTACCGCACCTTCGGGCAGCTGCTGCGGGTTGTAGTAGTGGGCCGAGTGGATCTGCCGGATACGCTCGTCGCGCGGCGCGATCGGCGGGATCACCGGACGCTGGAACGGGCCGGTGGCGGCGACCACGCGGTTGGCCTCGATGGTCCCGGCGGAGGTTTCCACGGTGAAGCCGGGGCGGCCGACATTGCGCACCACCTTCCTCACCTCGACGCCGGTACGGATCGGCGCGTCGAATTTCTTCGCGTAGGCCTCGAAATAGGCCGCCACCTGGTCCTTGCCGGGGAAACCGTCGGGATCGATGTCGAATTCCATTCCCGGGAAGCGGTCGTGCCAGGCCGGGCCGTTGGCCACCAGCGAGTCCCAGCGTCCGCTGCGCCAGGCCTCGGCGATGCGGTTGCGCTCCAGGACCAGGTGCGGCACGCCGAGCCGGCTCAGGTGCTCGCTCATCGCCACGCCGGCCTGGCCGGCGCCGACGACGAGGGTGTCGGTCTTTTCCACGGTCCCGTCCGTGCGCGAGGGCAAGGCGGTGCGATTCAGGTCGGTCATGGCTCGGTTCCTCGGACTCTGGTCGTTCTTGTTCTGCGGTTGCGTGATGGCCGCATTCTGTTCAGAGCCGGGGAATAGCGAAATTATGATTTTTGTAGTCGCTGGCTAGGGAAAAGCTGCACGCCCGCGCGGTCGGCGGGCGGCAGAGGCGTCGCTCAGGACCTGCCGACGATCTGGCGAGCTGGAGAAACCGGGCGAAAACAGCCGGGGAAGCGGAGTCTCCGAACGGCAACCGAGTTTTCCGAAGCCGTTTCCAACGCGGTTTTGCCGACGTACAGAGTCCGCGAAGGTTTTCAGAGGATCGGCGAGACCAGCCGCGCCACGCGCATCCCCAGTTGCTGCAGGCGGCGCACGCTGCGGCGGTCTTCCGGAGTGAATTCGAGCGACTCGGCGAAGTCCGCCTCGAGCATCGCCTCCACCTCGCCGGCGAAGCCCTCGTCGACGGTCACCACCATCACCTCGAAATTCAGCCGGAACGAACGGTTGTCCAGGTTGGCGCTGCCGACGGCGGCGGTGTCGCGGTCCACCAGCACCACCTTCTGGTGGAGGAAGCCGGGCTGGTAGCGGAACACCTTGACCCCGGCACGGATCGCTTCCAGCGCGTAGAGGCTGGACGCGGCATACACCGTGCGGTGGTCCGGGCGCGAGGGGATCAGCAGGCGCACGTCGACGCCGCGCAGCACCGCCAGGCGCAGGGCGGCCATCACCGCTTCGTCGGGAACGAAATACGGCGAGGTGATCCAGACCCGCTCGTGGGCGGCGTTGATCATCTCGACGAAGAACAGCGAGCAGGTTTCCTGGGCATCCGCCGGGCCGCTGGCGACCACCTGGCAGAGCGCGCCCTCGCTGTCGTACTGCGGCGGCAGGATCAGCGGCGGCAGGCTGTGGGTCGCCCAGTACCAGTCCTCGGCGAAGCTTTCCTGCAGGCACGCCACCGCCGGCCCGCGCAGTTCCATGTGGGTGTCGCGCCAGGGCGCCAGCGGCGGCTTCTCGCCGAGGTACTCGACGCCGACGTTATGCCCGCCGACGAAACCGCACTCGCCATCCACCACCACGACCTTGCGGTGGTTGCGGAAATTCACCTGGAAGCGGTTGAGCATGCCGCTGCCGGTGCTGAAGCCGTGCACCTGCACGCCGCCCTGGCGCAGCCGCTCGACATAGCGGTGCGGCAGCGCGTGGCTGCCGATGGCGTCATAGAGGAAGAACACCTCGACGCCGTTGGCCGCGCGTTCCAGCAGCAGTTGCTGGAGGCGCTGGCCGAGGGCGTCGTCGCGGACGATGAAGAACTGCACCAGGATCACCTGGCGGGCGGCGGAGATCGCCTTGAACATCGCTTCGAAGCTGGCCTCGCCGTTGACCAGCAGGCGCACCCGGTTGTTCGCCAGGGTCGGCGTGCGGGTCATCCGCACCAGCGCCTTGAGCCCCTTGTAGCCGCTGACCTGGCGGGCCGCCAGGGCCTCCTCGACCCAGGGACGCCAGTCCAGCTCGGCGGCCGCCAGGTGCATCTCGCGGTTGGCCTGACGCCGCGCCTCGATGTAGGCGTCGAAACGGCTGCGACCGAACACCAGGTACGGCAGCAGGGTCAGGTACGGCATGAATACCAGCGAGGTGGCCCAGGCGATCGCGCCCTGTGCGGTGCGCACGGTGAGCACGGCATGGATGGCGGCGACGAAGCCGAGTACCTGGATGCCGACCAGCAGCAGGCCGAGGTAGGTGGTGGAGGTCATTGCGCGAGGTCGATCCTTGTCCACTCCGGTGGCGGCCATCATAGCCCTCTCCGGGGTAGGTCTGGCCAGCCTGGCAAACAGCCAGGGGGCGAGGCGGGATTGGCAGGATCCGTGGGATCGACGTCATTCGGCCGCGCTCGCCCTGCCCTACGCTGTTCCCATCGAAAACCACCGCAGACCGAGGAGCCCGCCATGAGCGACGTCCGTCCCCCGCTTCCCCCCTTCACCGCCGAAACCGCCGCGCAGAAGGTCCGCGCCGCCGAGGACGGCTGGAACAGCCGCGACCCGCAGCGCGTCTCGCTGGCCTACAGTCCCGACAGCGTCTGGCGCAATCGCTCGACCTTCGTCCGCGGCCGCGAGCGGATCGTCGAATTCCTCAGCGGCAAGTGGCAGCGCGAGCAGGAGTACCGGCTGATCAAGGAACTCTGGGCGTTTACCGGCAACCGTATCGCCGTGCGCTTCGCCTATGAATGGCACGACGACTCGGGCAACTGGTTCCGCTCCTACGGCAACGAGAACTGGGCGTTCGACGAGCAGGGCTTGATGCACGAACGTCACGCCAGCATCAACGACCTGCCGATCCGCGAGGACCAGCGGCTGTTCCGCTGGCCGCTGGGGCGCCGGCCGGACGACCATCCGTCGCTCAGCGAACTCGGCCTCTGAACCCGCGCCGGCAGGAGCGCGCGCACTCCCCGTTGGCGGCCCCGGGCGGCCAGCGCCTGTTCCATCCGCGACATTGCCCTCCGTCGTTGCGGTCGCACGCTTGACGCTTTCGGCACGACCCTGGTCGTTTTCGGGCCGGGTCGCGCCGGGCCCCGACGATATGCTGCCCCCAAAGCGTCGGCACAAGTCCCGGCGCGCCCAGCCTGAAAGGGGTATGCCAGATGAGCCCAGCCGAATTGCACGCCGACAGCATCGTCATCGACGGTCTGATCATCGCCAAGTGGAACCGCGAACTGTTCGAGGACATGCGCAAGGGCGGCCTGACCGCCGCCAATTGCACCGTATCGGTATGGGAAGGCTTCCAGGCGACGGTGAACAATATCGTCGCCAGCAACAAGCTGATCCGCGACAACAGCGACCTGGTGATCCCGGTGCGCAGCACCGCGGACATCCGCAAGGCCAAGGAGCAGGGCAAGACCGGCATCCTCTACGGCTTCCAGAATGCCCACGCATTCGAGGACCAGATCGGCTACGTCGAGGTGTTCAAGCAGCTCGGCGTGGGCATCGTGCAGATGTGCTACAACACCCAGAACCTGGTCGGCACCGGCTGCTACGAGCGTGACGGCGGGCTCTCCGGCTTCGGTCGGGAGATCGTCGCGGAGATGAACCGGGTCGGCATCATGTGCGACCTCTCCCACGTCGGCAGCAAGACTTCCGAAGAAGTCATCCTCGAATCGAAGAAGCCGGTCTGCTACTCCCACTGCCTGCCGTCCGGTCTCAAGGAACACCCGCGCAACAAGTCCGACGAGGAGCTGAAGTTCATCGCCGATCATGGCGGCTTCGTCGGTGTGACCATGTTCGCGCCGTTCCTCAAGAAAGGCATCGACTCGACCATCGACGACTACGCCGAGGCCATCGAGTACGTGATGAACATCGTCGGCGAGGACGCCATCGGCATCGGCACCGATTTCACCCAGGGCCACGGCCACGACTTCTTCGAGTGGCTGACCCACGACAAGGGCTACGCCCGGCGCCTGACCAACTTCGGCAAGATCGTCAACCCGCTGGGCATCCGCACCGTCGGCGAATTCCCCAACCTCACCGAGACCCTGCTCAAGCGCGGCATGCCCGAGCGCGTGGTGCGCAAGGTGATGGGCGAGAACTGGGTAAGGGTCCTGCGCGACGTCTGGGGCGAGTAACTCCCGGCCCACTCCCGACTCGTCGCCTCTTCCTCAAGGGAGGGGCATTGCATCGCACCCATCTTCCCTCTCCCCGCCTCTCTCCCTGAAGGGAGAGAGGGAGTCAAAAGAATCGGAGCTTACACCATGGCCAAACACGCCCCCCAACTGCCCATCGAAGTCGACAGCGAGACCGGCGTCTGGACCACCGACGCCCTGCCGATGCTCTACGTACCGCGACATTTCTTCGTCAACAACCACATGGGCATCGAGGAAGTGCTGGGCGCCGACGCCTACGCCGAGATCCTCTACAAGGCCGGCTACAAGTCCGCCTGGCACTGGTGCGAGAAGGAAGCCGAATGTCACGGCCTGGAGGGCGTGGCGGTGTTCGAGCACTACATGAAGCGCCTGTCCCAGCGCGGCTGGGGCCTGTTCGAGATCGAGCGGATCAACCTCGAGGAAGGCACCGCCGAGGTGCGTCTGCGGCACTCCGCCTTCGTCTACGTCTACGGCAAGGTCAATCGCAAGGTCGATTACATGTTCACCGGCTGGTTCGCCGGCGCCATGGACCAGATCCTCGCCGCCCGCGGCAGCAGCCTGCGCACCGTGGCCGAACAGGTCTACAGCGGCGCCGAGGACGGTCACGAAGACGGCCTGTTCGTCGTCAAACCCCTGTAAGCCGAGGAAAGGGTCATGGCCTTCGAAGCAATGTTCCAGCCGATCCAGATCGGCAAGCTGACCATCCGCAACCGCGTGCTCTCCACCGCCCACGCCGAGGTCTACGCCACCGACGGCGGGATGACCACCGAGCGCTACGTGAAGTACTACGAGGAAAAGGCCAAGGGCGGCATCGGCCTGGCCATCTGTGGCGGCTCCTCGGTGGTCGCCATCGACAGCCCGCAGCAGTGGTGGAGTTCGGTGAACCTGTCCACCGACCGGATCATCCCGCACTTCCAGAACCTGGCGGACGCCATGCACAAGCACGGCGCCAAGATCATGATCCAGATTACCCACATGGGGCGCCGTTCGCGCTGGGACGGCTACCACTGGCCGACCCTGATGTCGCCGTCGGGTATCCGCGAGCCGGTGCACCGCGCCACCTGCAAGACCATCGAGGTGGAGGAGATCTGGCGGGTCATCGGCAACTACGCGCAGGCCGCCCGCCGCGCCAAGGAAGGCGGCCTGGACGGTGTCGAGCTGTCCGCCGTGCACCAGCACATGATCGACCAGTTCTGGAGCCCACGGGTCAACAAGCGCACCGACGAATGGGGCGGTAGCTTCGAGGGGCGCATGAAGTTCGGCCTCGAGGTGCTCAAGGCGGTGCGCGCCGAGGTCGGCGAGGACTTCTGCGTCGGTATGCGCATCTGCGGCGACGAGTTCCACCCGGACGGCCTGTCCCACGAGGACATGAAGCAGATCGCCAAGTACTACAGCGATACCGGCATGCTCGACTTCATCGGCGTGGTCGGCTCCGGCTGCGACACCCACAACACCCTGGCCAACGTCATCCCCAACATGACCTTCCCGCCGGAGCCGTTCCTGCACCTGGCGGCCGGCATCAAGGAAGTGGTCGACGTGCCGGTGCTGCACGCGCAGAACATCAAGGACCCGAACCAGGCCACGCGGATCCTCGAAGGCGGCTACGTGGACATGGTCGGCATGACTCGCGCGCACATCGCCGACCCGCACCTGATCGCCAAGATCAAGATGGGCCAGGTCGACCAGATCAAGCAGTGCGTCGGCGCCAACTACTGCATCGACCGCCAGTACCAGGGCCTGGACGTGCTGTGCATCCAGAACGCCGCGACCTCTCGCGAATACATGGGCGTGCCGCACATCATCGAGAAGTCCGCCGGACCGAAGCGCAAGGTGGTGGTGGTCGGCGGCGGGCCGGCCGGGATGGAAGCGGCCCGCGTGGCGGCCGAGCGCGGCCACGACGTGACCCTGTTCGAGAAGAAGGAGCAGCTCGGCGGCCAGATCACCACCGCCGCCAAGGCGCCGCAACGCGACCAGATCGCCGGCATCACCCGTTGGTACCAACTGGAGCTGGCGCGCCTGGGCATCGACCTGCGCCTGGGCACCGCGGCCGACCCCGAGACCATCCTCGACCTGCGCCCGGACGTGGTGGTGCTGGCCAACGGCGGACATCCGTTCCTTGAGCAGAACGAACACTGGGGCGCCGCCGACGGCCTCGTGGTGAGCAGCTGGGACGTGCTCGACGGCACGGTCGAGCCAGGCAAGAACGTGCTGGTCTACGACACCATCTGCGAGTTCAGCGGCATGTCGGTGGCGGACTTCCTCGCCGACAAGGGCGCCCAGGTGGAGATCGTCACCGACGACATCAAGCCGGGCGTGGCCATCGGCGGCACCACCTTCCCCACCTACTACCGCAGCATGTATCCCAAGGAAGTGATCATGACCGGCGACCTCATGCTGGAGAAGGTCTACCGCGAGGGCGACAAGCTGGTGGCGGTGCTGGAGAACGAATACACCGGCGCGCGGGAAGAGCGGGTGGTCGACCAGGTGGTGGTGGAGAACGGCGTGCGCCCCGACGAGAGCCTCTACTACGCGCTCAAGCAGGGCTCGCGGAACAAGGGCCAGATCGACGTCGAGGCGCTGTTCGCGATCCAGCCGCAGCCCTGCCTCAGCCAGCCCGGAGAAGGCTACCTGCTGTTCCGCATCGGCGACTGCGTGGCCCAGCGCAACACCCATGCGGCGATCTATGACGCGCTGCGCTTGTGCAAGGATTTCTAAGATACGCCTCGTGGCTTCCGACCGGCACGGCCGGCCCTCCTCTCCCGCAAGCGGGAGAGGAGGCCGATCCAGCGCCGCCTGACGTCCCGCAGGGAGACCAGAAATGCTCGACACCCTCCTCCCCGTCCTGCTCTTCGCCGCCCTGGCACTTGCCGTGCTCGGCGCTGCGAAGCGCTTCCTCATGTGGCGCCGCGGCCGACCCGCCAAGGTCGACTGGATCGGCGGCCTCATGCAGATGCCGCGTCGCTACCTGGTGGACCTGCACCATGTGGTAGAGCGCGACAGGTACATGTCCAGGACCCACGTCGCCACCGCCGGCGGCTTCGTCCTGGCGGCGCTGCTGGCGATCCTGGTGCACGGTTTCGGGCTGCACGGCCGGATCCTCGGCTTCGCCCTGCTGGCGGCCACGGCGCTGATGTTCGTCGGCGCTCTGTTCGTCGCCCGCCGCCGCCTCGACCCACCGTCGCGGCTGTCGAAGGGCCCCTGGATGCGCCTGCCGAAGAGCCTGCTGGCGTTCGCCGCGAGCTTCTTCCTCGCCACCCTGCCGGTGGCCGGGATCCTGCCGGAAGGCTTCGGCGGCTGGTTCCTCGCCGGCCTCCTCGCCATTGGCGTGGCCTGGGGCGTGTCCGAGCTGTTCCTCGGCATGACCTGGGGCGGGCCGATGAAGCATGCCTTCGCCGGTGCCCTGCACCTGGCCTGGCACCGCCGCGCCGAGCGCTTCGGCGGCGGCCGCTCCACCGGCCTCAAGGCGCTCGACCTGGCCGATCCGCAGGCGCCGCTGGGCGTGGAAAAGCCCAGCGACTTCACCTGGAACCAGTTGCTCGGGTTCGACGCCTGCGTGCAGTGCGGCAAGTGCGAGGCGATGTGCCCGGCGTTCGCCGCCGGCCAGCCGCTGAACCCGAAGAAGCTGATCCAGGACATGGTCATCGGCCTGGCCGGCGGCAACGACGCGAAGTTCGCCGGCAGCCCCTATCCAGGCAAACCGCTGGGTGAGCACGGCGGCGGCCCGCACCAGCCGATCGTCGCGCTGGATGGCAAAGCCCTGGTCGACGCCGACACCCTGTGGTCCTGCACCACCTGCCGGGCCTGCGTCGAGGAGTGCCCGATGATGATCGAGCACGTCGACGCCATCGTCGACATGCGCCGCCACCTGACCCTGGAGAAAGGCGCCACGCCGAACAAGGGCGCCGAGGTGCTGGACAACCTGATCGCCACCGACAACCCCGGCGGTTTCGCCCCCGGCGGCCGGTTGAACTGGGCGGCCGACCTGAACCTGCCGCTGATGAGCGAGAAAAAGAGCGCCGACGTGCTGTTCTGGGTCGGCGACGGCGCCTTCGACATGCGCAACCAGCGCACCCTGCGCGCCTTCGTGAAGATCCTCAAGGCGGCCGCGGTGGACTTCGCCGTGCTCGGCCTGGAGGAGCGCGACAGCGGCGACGTGGCGCGCCGGCTGGGCGACGAGGCGACCTTCCAGAACCTGGCCAGGCGCAATATCGCGACCCTGGCGAAATACCGCTTCGCCCGCATCGTCAGCTGCGACCCGCACAGCTTCCATGTGCTGAAGAACGAATACGGCGCCCTCGGCGGCGACTACCAGGTACTGCACCACAGCACCTTCATCGACGAACTGCTGCGCGCCGGCACGCTGCAACCGGGCCGCAGCAAGGCCGGCAGCGTCACCTACCACGACCCCTGCTACCTGGGCCGCTACAACGGCGAGTACGAGGCGCCGCGCAACGTGCTGCGCGCACTCGGCATTGAGGTCAAGGAAATGCAACGCTCCGGCTTCCGCTCGCGCTGTTGCGGCGGCGGCGGCGGTGCGCCGATCACCGACATCCCCGGCAAGCAACGGATTCCCGACATGCGCATGGCCGACATCCGCGAGACCGGCGCCGAGCTGGTGGCCGTCGGCTGCCCGCAGTGCACCGCGATGCTCGAAGGCGTGGTGGCACCGCGGCCGGAGATCAAGGACATCGCCGAGCTGGTGGCGGAAGCGCTGATAGAGCAGGCGGAAGCGCCGGCAAAAAAGCCGGTGCGGCGTGAAGCCGTGGCGGAGGTGCATTGATGAGAGTGTCGAGCTTCACATCGAATCCGCTGCTGACCGGGGCAGCACGGATAGCGGCCTCTCCCTCCAGGGAGGGGGCCGCGGGATCGGGTAGCCGCAGCCACAGGAAGCATTCCGCATGAACGACATCGTCCGTCGCGATCCACGCGCCGAATGGATCGCCCGCAACCGCCTGCATCCGCTGCATGCGGCCATGCACTCCGCCCAAGGCGGCGAGGTGCGCTGGATGGGCCCCCACGGCGTGGTCCGCAAGAACCCGCACGCCGTCGGCTTCGTCGGCCCCAACGGCATCCGCCGCATCGATCGCTCCGGCGGCCAGCAGGGCAGCGGCGCGCGCCGCGCCAGCGCAGTGCAGGAAGCGCAGTTGCCGCTGCATGTGGTCGAGCAACCGGCATTCCTCGTCGCGGTGGTCCCGGACATGGTCGGCGGCCGTCTCTCCAGCCACGACAAGGACCTCCTCGGACTGGCCCGCAAGCTCGCCGGCAACGACGGCGCGGTGCTCGCCGTGGTGTTCGGCGAACACAAGGAAAGCGCCTTCGACAGCGCCGGCGTCGACCGTCTGCTGCACCTCGCCGGCGGCGAGTACGACGGCTACGCGCCCGAGCAGCGAATACTCGCCCTGCGCAACCTGGAGAACCAGCTCGCCCCGCGCCACTGGCTGTTCCCGGACAGTCGCAACGGCGGTGGCGAACTGGGCCGGCGCCTGGCCGCCGCGCTCGGCGAACGGCCGGCCGGACGCGTCTGGCAGGTCGAGAACGGCCGCTGCATCGGCCGCGCCGGCGCCGGCCGCGAGGACATCCAGCGCGCCCTGCCGCGCCTGCTGCTGGCCGCGGCGGAATGCGCCGAGCCGGTCAGCGAAACCCGCCATGAGGCTCGCGAGCTGCACATGGCCGCGCAGGTGGCGCGCAACCTGCCACGCATCGAGGACCTCGGCCCGGTGGCCGTGGACCCGGCGCGGATCCCCATGGCCGAGGCCGAGTTCATTCTCTCCGGCGGCAACGGCGTGCAGGACTGGGCGCTGTTCCACCAGGCCGCCGCCGCCCTCGGCGCCACCGAGGGCGCCTCGCGGGTGGCGGTGGACGACGGGCACATGCCGCGCAACCGTCAGGTCGGCGCCACCGGTACCTGGGTCACCGCGCGGGTCTACCTGGCGGTGGGCATCTCCGGGGCGATCCAGCACCTGCAGGGCATCGGCGCCTGCGACAAGGTGGTGGCGGTGAACCGCGACGCCGGCTGCGACATGATCAAGCGCGCCGATCTCTCGGTGATCGGCGACTCGACGGAAATCCTCCGCGCGCTGATCCGCCTGGCCGAGGCACACCGCAACGGCGCCGCCCGCGATGCGGCCTGAACCCGCTTCCACGTACCTTTCATCGGTATCGAACCATGACTGAGCTGAACATCGTCGCGCTGGTCTCCATCGGCGCCCACCCCGCCTCCGGACGCCCGCGCCGCGCCGAACAGGACGCCCGCGCGGTGGAACTCGGCCTGCGCCTGAGCGGCCCGCGCCTGCAAGTGCTGCACGCCGGCGACCCGCACGCCGAGGCGCTGCGCGGCTATCTCGGCATGGGCCTGGAACGCTTGTCCGTGCTGGAACAGCCGGCCGGCGCCGACGCCCTGCCCGCACTGGCCGAGCACCTGCGCGACTCCCGCGCGCAACTGGTGCTCACCGGCAGCCAGGCGGAAACCGGGGAAGGCTCCGGGATGCTGCCCTTCCTCCTCGCCGAGCGCCTGGGCTGGCCACTGGTGGTCGGCCTGGCCGAGGTCGAGAAGGTCGAAGACGGCAGCGCCCAGGTCCTCCAGGCTCTGCCTCGCGGCCAGCGACGCCGACTGCGGGTACGCCTGCCGTTCGTCGCCAGCGTCGACAACGCCGCGCCGGTGGCCCGGCAGAGCGCCTTCGGCCCGGCTAGGCGTGGCGAGATCGAGGCCCATGAGGTGGAGGTGGTCGACGACCCGCTGCTCGCCGAAGACAGCCTGCAACCGGCCCGGCCGCGACCGAAGCGGCTCAAGGTAATCAAGGCGAAGACCGGCGCCGAGCGAATGAAAGCCGCCACCGCCAAGGCCTCCGGCGGTACCGGGCAGGTACTCAAGGATCTTTCGGCGGAAGCCGGCGCCGAAGCCATCTTCAAGCTCCTGCGCGAGGAAGGCGTGATCCGCTGAAGCGGGTCAGAACGCACTGTGCGCCAGATCACAAGTTATGACGTGGTGACGATAAATTATTGTATTACGATAATTTATTCCCTAGTTTCGCCATCCAGACGCGAAACACACAGGGGAACCCGGCATGGCGCTGTCCACGCATCTCAGCAACCACAAGCTCTATCTGCTCGGCATGCTCTGCGCCATCCTGGCCTGGGGCATGGCCTGCATCGAACTCGGAGCGAACACCCACCTCTGGTTCTCCGGCCTCAGCGAGCAGGGCTACCTGCAGGCCTGGAGCGATGAAATGCCGCGCCTGGCCAGCGACGGCTTCGTCCTGTCCTGGAGCAGCCGGGCGCTGCTGATGCTGCTGGACTACCTGCCGACCCTGCTTTCCGCGTTCGGCCTGGCGCTCACCGGCCTGTTCTTCCGCCGCCTGGCCAAGGGCGAACGCTGGTCGCAGCGCAACGCCAGGACCCTGGTGCACATCGGCCTGCTGTCCTTCCTGGCACTCTTGCTCCAGCCATTTATCAATACGCTGCAAGGTCTTGTACTATCTCTCGACCTGCCCGACGGCGAGCGTGTCCTGAGCGTTTCGATAGGACTCACTTCCGAAGCGGCCTACGAGTTCCTCAAGGCGATCTTTCTCTGCTCGTTCGGCCTGATGATGAGCGAAGCCAGGAAACTGGACGAAGAAGTAAGAGCCTTCATATGACGACCCCATGATCATCATCCGACTAGACGTCATCCTGGCGAAGAACAAGGTCCGCTCCAAGGAGCTGGCGGAAGCCATCGGTATCACCGAACAGAACCTGTCCCTGCTGAAGAACGGCAAGGTCAAGGGCATCCGCCTCGACACCCTGGAGAAGATCTGCGCCTTCCTGGACTGCCAGCCGGGCGACATCCTGGAATACGTCGCGGACGACTGATCCCCGCTCCACCCTTTCCCAACCAGAAACCATGAACAGACACCTGAACCTCTCGGGCGTTGCGCTCGCGCTCGCCCTGATCTCGGGCTGCGGCCCCTCCGTCCGCTACCAGTACGTGATGCCGCCAAGCGAGGCGGGACGCACCTGCGTCGCCCAGTGCCGCACGCAACAGAGCCAGTGCGAAAGCCTCGCGCGCCTGGAATGGCAGAACGAAAACCGCCTGCGCGAAGCGGAACGGCGCAGCTACCACTATTGCAGCCAGGGCAAGAGCAAGAAGCAGGCGCGCAAGGAATGCCTGGCACCAGGCTATTCCTCCTCGTTCGGCTACAACGGCTTCGGCGGCTCCGGCAACTTCAACTGCGGTTCCGACTACGACCGCTGCTTCACCGACATCTGCGGCGGCACCATCCGCCGCATCGTCGAGCAACCCCAATGATCCCCGCCCACCGGAGTATCCCCATGAGCCGACGCCTCTTCCCTTTCCTGCCGTTCCTGTTCCTGGTCGGCTGCGCCCAGGGCTACCCCTCCTTCTCCGGCATCCTTCCGGACGTCCGCGTCAGCGGCGACGAACGCAGCTACGCCGAGCGCGCCGATGACTGCCTGAAGCGGCGCAACTGCCCGCCGGCCACCGATCGCGATCCCTTCGTCGCCGACCCCGGGCACTACTCGCTGGGCGGCAGCTTTCACTGGTGAAGCCGGGTGCCGAAGCCTGGCAACCGACCACGGACCTGGCTTCGGCAGGCGCTTTTCTTTATCCTGCGCGCCCTTTGAACGACTGGGACGAGATCATGCTGGAGAACACCCTGGAACGCCTGGAAACCCTGGTAGCCGAGCTACTGCAACAGAACCAGGCCCTGCGCGACAGCCACGACCAGCTTCAGCAGCAGCTGCGCCAGGCCACCGAGGAAAACGAAACCCTGCAACTCTCCATGCTCGAGCAGGAAGAAAAGCAGAGCGGCACCCAGGCCCGCCTGGAAGCCCTGGTCGAGCGCCTCAGCGCGCAGCAACCGGTTAGCGCATGAGCCGCGACGGCGTCCAGGTCCTGTCGATCCTCGGCCGGGACTATTCGATCCGCGTGCCGGCCGGCGAGGAACGGGCCCTCGCGGACGCCGCCGCGTTGCTGCAGGCGGAAGTGGACGCCAACAAGCGCAAGTTTCCCTACGTCACCAGCAACGAGCTGGTGGTGCTCTCCGCGCTCAACCTCTGCGCCCGCCAGCTCGGCGCGAACGACGGCGAGTCGCCGCGCCTGCGGGCGGTGGAGCAGCGCCTGGAGGCGCTGGTCGAGCGGATCGCCGGGGCATCGATCTAGTCGCGCGCCTGCGGACTCGCCCAATACAGCTGCCGATGCCCGCGCGCCTGGTAGTCCTTGACCAGCGCGCAGGCCTCGTCGCGCGTCAGGTCGCGGCGCATGACGAAGGCATTGCCGTTGTCGTCCTGGCGCCACAGGCACCAGCGCGTTTCCTCCGCCGGCTTCGCCGCCACCGCCTCAGGCCTTCAGGGTCGAAGTCTTGCGCAGGCGCAGCGCGAGCATGACCAGCAGCACGCCGAAGAACACCGCGTAGGCGCCGATCACCCAGACCACCGCCAGCGCCCCGGCGCCGGGGTTGGCGATCATCAGCACGCCGAACAGCACCGAGATGGCGCCAGAGAGGATCATCCACCACTCGTTCTGGATCGACTTGCGCAGGCGGATCGCCGCGACGATCTGGAAGATGCCCATCGCCAGCGCCCAGCCGGCGATGATCAGGAGCAGGCCGATGGCGGTCAGTTGCGGCCAGAAGAACGCAACCAGGCCGGCCGCCACGCCGATCACCCCGACCAGCGCCAGCGGCCAGTTGAACTGTCCGTCGCTGCGCATGTTGAACGCGGCGATCAGGGCGAACGCCCCGTCCACCAGCGCGTAGGCGCCCCAGAACAGCACCAGCACGGTCAGCGCCAGGGCCGGCGAGAGCAGGGTCAGGACGCCGAACACCAGCGCCGCCACGCCGCGCAGGGCCACCAGTTTCCAGTGCTTGCCCAGTTCGGCCCACAGGGGATTGTTTTCCACGCTTGCCTCCAGAGGCCGCCCTTGAGCGGCCCGTTCAGGTTGAGTCCTCCCACCTTAGTCCTTTTGCCGGGAGGCTGTCAGGGGGCGGAAGCGGGAGGCGAGGCGAGGCGTGGCGAGCGCGCGGGCTCAGGGCCGGGACTTCTCCGGCGGCCGCTGGCGGCGCCAGCAGGCGAACAGGTTCCAGGCCAGCAGCAGGCTGACGAAAGCGGAACTGACGTAGAACAGCAGGTTGTCCATGACCTTTCCTCCGCAGCGGCGCCCCGCCAGGGGGCGCCTCGTCCGGCTTAGCTGCCGGCCACCTTGCGCACGTGGGCGGACTCCTCGCCGAGGTTGTTCAGCATGCGCTCGCTGTACCAGTCGAGGAAATTGATCACGCCGAACTCGTAGGTCTTCGAGTATGGACCAGGCTGGTAGGCGTCGGAGTTGATCCCGCGCTGGTTCTCCTCGGCCAGCCGGCGATCCTGGTCGTTGGTCGCGTCCCATACCTCGCGCAGGCGCGCCACGTCGTAGTCGACGCCTTCCACCGCGTCCTTGTGCACCAGCCATTTGGTGGTGACCAGGGTTTCCTGGGCGCTGATCGGCCACACGGTGAAGACGATCAGGTGGTCGCCCATGCAGTGGTTCCAGGAGTGCGGCAGGTGCAGGATGCGCATCGAGCCGAGGTCGGGGTTCTTGATCCGGCCCATGAGCTTCTTGCTGCCCTGCTTGCCGTCCATGGTCATCGACACGGTGCCGTCCAGCAGCGGCATGCGCACGATGCGATTGCGCAGGCCGAAGCTGGCGTGGGCGTACGGGATCTTCTCGGCGTCCCAGGCGCTGGTGCAGGCCGCCACCTGGTCCTTGAACGCCTGGCTGGCGCGCGGGTCGGTGACGTCGTCCCACTCCAGCAGGGTCTTCAGCAGTTCCGGGTGGGAGCCGTTGCAGTGGTAGCACTCGCGGTTGTTCTCGATCACCAGCTTCCAGTTGGCGGCTTCGCGGATGGTGGTCTGCACCGCCACCTTGGCGTTCTCCATGTCGTACGGCTCCATGTAGTGCTCGAGCGTCGCCAGGAAGTCGTCGATGGCCGGCGGGTTCTCCGCCAGGCTGATGAAGATGTAGCCGCCGGCGGTCTTCACCTGGATCGGCTTCAGGCCGTACTCCTTCATGTCGAAGTCGGCGCCCATCTCGGTGCCGGCGAACAGCAGGCGGCCATCCAGCTCGTAGGTCCACTGGTGGTAGGGGCAGACCAGCTTGGCCACCTTGCCCTTCTCGCTCACGCACAGGCGCGAGCCGCGGTGCCGGCAGACATTGTGGAAGGCATGCACCTGGCCTTCGGCGCCACGAATCACCAGGACCGGGTTCTTGCCGATCTGCAGGGTGAGGAAATTGCCCTTGGCGGGAATCTCGCAGGTCATGCCGGCGATCAGCCATTCCTTGTGGAAGATCTCCTGCATGTCGATCTCGAACAGGCGCTGGTCGCAGTAGAAGGGCTGCGGCAGCGAGAAGCTGTGGTCGCGGCTGCGCAGCATGTCGGCGGTGGCCTTGCGGGCCGGTTCCAGGGGATCGCCGAGACTCAGGGTGGAAGTGACGTCCATCGGTAACTCCTCATGCCGCCCCCGCGCGGGTGGCGGCGGAAAAAGTGGCTGATACGGTTGCTACGCAAGGTGGCGTTCACAGCCTTCCTCATCCCGGCGCGGCGTCCGGAATCCCGCCCTGCCGATGGACGGGCCCCGCCGTGGCGGGAATGAAGGTCAGTCGCTCTACACGTCCGGGCTCTACCCTCCCGGGGTTCATGCAAACCCTCGTCTCGGCTGGTCTGGAGTGTGGGCCCGCGCCCGCCGCCGACCTTATCCATGGGCGACATGACCGCATCCGTTTCCGACGCTCCGGGCCGCGCCCCAGCAGGCAGGTCGCGATAAGCATGTAAATGTCGCTGGCAGGTAAATGAGCGGCCACGGCGATGCGCACAATCCGCCCCATCAGGCCATCGTTCGGCCCCGTGCGCGCGGAGAGATCATCATGTCGAGCAACTTCCTCAATCCGGTCACCACCCAGACCTGGGCCAACGGCCGGCACCTCGTGCGCTGCGTCAAGGTCATCCAGGAAACCTGGGACGTGCGCACCTTCTGCTTCATGGCCGACCAGCCGATCCTGTTCTTCTTCAAGCCGGGCCAGTTCGTCACCCTGGAGCTGGAGATCGACGGCGAGCCGGTGATGCGCTCCTACACCATCTCCAGCTCGCCCTCGGTGCCCTACAGCTTCTCCATCACCATCAAGCGGGTGCCGGGCGGGCGGGTTTCCAACTGGCTGCACGACAACCTCAAGGAAGGCCAGGAGCTACCGGTGCACGGTCCGGTCGGCCTGTTCAACGCCATCGACTTCCCGGCCGACAAGGTGCTGTTCCTCTCCGGCGGGGTCGGCATCACCCCGGTAATGTCCATGGCGCGCTGGTTCTTCGACACCAACGCCAACGTCGACATGGTCTTCGTCCACAGCGCCCGTTCGCCGAAGGACATCATCTACCACCGCGAGCTGGAGCACATGGCCTCGCGGATCGACAACTTCAGCCTGCACATCATCTGCGAGCGCCACGGCCTCGGCGAAGCCTGGGCCGGCTACCGTGGCTACCTGAACCTGCGCATGCTGGAACTGATCGCCCCGGACTTCCTCGAGCGGGAAATCTTCTGCTGCGGCCCGACGCCCTATATGAGCGCGGTGAAGCACCTGCTGCAGGGCCACGGCTACGACATGAGCCGCTACCACGAGGAAGCCTTCGGGCCGACTCCGCCGGAGGTCCGCGCCGACGTCAGGGAACTGGCCGCGGAAGCCGCCGAGGCGCCGGAGGTACCGGTCGCCGACCAGCACCAGGTGGAATTCACCGCCACCGGCAAGAGCATCCGCGTCAGCCCCGGGGAAACCGTGCACGCCGCCGCCGCCAAGCTCGGCCTGCACATTCCGAAGGCCTGCGGGATGGGCATCTGCGGCACCTGCAAGGTAATGAAGACCGCCGGCGAGGTGGAGATGGAGCACAACGGCGGGATCACCGACGAGGATGTCGCCGAAGGCTACATCCTCTCCTGCTGCAGCGTGCCCAAGGGCGACGTGGTCATCGACTACTGAGGACGCGAGGGAAACGCCAGGCGCTCCCAGTAGCGCCGCCGCGGCAGCTCCTCGGCCGGCAGCCAGCGTCCGGCGCAGGCCTGTAGCGACTCGGCGGGAGCCTTCAGCAGCGAGTCCAGGGCCAGCACGTAGCGCCCCGTCCCCGCGCAGCGGAAGCACAGGTCGTCGTCGAAGCTGTCGAAGCACGGGTACTCGCCGAGGTCGTCGCGGTAGCGACGCAACGTCCGCTCTTGCACGTCGAGCAGCAGCAGGCGCCACTGGTCCCGCTTCAGCTCGCTTTCCTCGTAGCGCTGGACGTGCCGGGTCAGCGCCAGGTAGCGACCGTCCGCCGACCAGATCATTGGCGCCGCCAGGTTGCCCAAGCCGATGCCCGACGCGGTCAGCAGGTAGCCGTCGCGGCTGAACCCGGCGCGCACGTCCTCGTCGCGGTGCATGCCCTCGTAGTGGAAACCGAAGCCCCAGGCGGCGTCCTTCGCGCCCACTGACGGCAAGACGAAGTCGCCGTCGCTCCAGGGCCGCGGCGGTGCGTCCAGCCAGCGCGACGCGGGGCACAGCCGCCAGGCCGTGCCCTCGAACGCCACCCGCGCCTGCTCGTAGTAATGCCGCCAGTCGTCGTGGAAGCGGCCGAATGCGTGCCAGGCGCCGGGCTCGGGCAAGCCTTCGTCGAAGCGGCGCAACAGGCCGGGGTCGCCTTCGCCCGGCCCGCCCGGCGGCTGGTAGGCGTTGCGGCCGAGCAGGTGGAGCAGATGCACCTGGCCATCGATGAAACCTTGCAGGTGTAGATCGGCCAGCGGCTCAGCGAGCCACTCCAGACGCCGCTCCCGGCTATCGAGTATGGCCAGGCGCTGCGGCAGGGTCGGCGCCTCGGCGAAGGCCACCAGGGCCAGGTAGCGACCGCAATCGGACACGCGGTGGTCGAGCGTCCACTCGCCATCCAGGCGCCAGTCGCCCAGGCGCAAGGCATAGGCGCCGCGCTCCGCCTCCTGATCGTCGCGCAACCACTCCCAGACGGCCCGGCTGCCATCGGCCAGCGGTGCGCTCTGCAACAGGCATCCCGGCCTGCCGGCCGCGCCATCCAGGGGCAGCAACAGGTCCAGGCGCGGCATGTCGGCCTCGCGCCAGCGCGGCCGGTCGTCCGCATCGCGAGCGTGCAGAAGGTAGAGGCTGGAATGGCTGTACGAACCCAGCGTGCCGTAGCGTTCGTAGGTCAGGCAGGGTTGCGCCAGGTCCAGGCCGAAACGCAGCCAGCCATCCTCCAGCCCGAGCAATTCGGGCCCGCCGGCATGGGGCTCGGCGGGCAACGCCAACCACGGCGCGCCCAGCGCACGCAGACCGCCGTCCTCTCGCCAAAGCCAGTAGGTATCCTGCCCCAGGGGCTCGCCTGCTGCCTGCAGCGCCAGCGCCCGGCCGTCATCGTTCCAAGCCAATGGCGGCGCTTCCCGCGACAGGTAGAGGCCGCTGGCCTCGCCGTTTATCCACAGCTCGCCGCGGTTGGCGCGCAGCGGCGCGAAAGGATCGTCCAGGGCCAGCAGGCTGGCCGGCAGCCAGGGGAGGATTTCCAGCGCGGGCCCGCCAAGCGGGGACGGTAGCGGTTGCGCGCGCAGATCCCCGCTCCAGCGCTGCCATTCGCTTTCGGGCAGCCAGAGGTCACCGATGGCAACGAAGGCCTCGGCCTCGCTGCCGGCCTTGAGCGCCTGCAGCTCGAGGCGCTGCGGTGCGTTGGACGTCAGCGGGCTGTGCCGGCCGATCACCTCGCGCTCGGTGACGCTGTCCAGCTCCCAGAAGTTGTCCACGGCACAGCGGTAGAGCAACCGCTCCTGCCGGTCGAAGATCGCCAGGCCCCACGCGCCTCGGCTCGGTATCGGCGAAACGAAGTGGCGGCCATCGCTGGAAAAGCGTGCCGAAGGATTGCAGTCGGGGATGAAGCAACCGTCGGGCATCAGGTAGTGGCATACCAGCGGGCCGCCCATGGCGATCTCGCCGCCGTCGAACAGGCGGATCGGCTCGCCCTCGGGGGTTCGCTCGGGCGCTTCGCCGCCCCAGGCGCTACCTCCCGCCGGCAGCGGTACGTCCAGCGCCTGCGGAGCCTGGCGCTCCAGGCGCAGGCCACGCTCGAAACGGATCTGCAGCAGCACGCCGCCGATCACCGCCAGCAAGCCACCGCCCAGTCCCAGCCAGAAGCCCGGCAGTGCCTGGCCCAGGGCGATGCCGCCACCCAGAACCCAGAAGAACAGCGCCTGTTGCAGGCGATACGGCACCTTGCCGCGCCAACGATCCATGGCCCACTCGGCGCCCAGCAGCAGCGCCCAACCCAGCGCTACCAGCGGCAACGGCAGGAGGACGCCAAGGGCCACCAGCACGGCGATCCAGGCGATCTCGCCGAGGCCTTCGAGCAACAAGCGG
Source organism: Pseudomonas sp. YA1 (assembly GCF_058680555.1). Taxonomy (NCBI): domain Bacteria; kingdom Pseudomonadati; phylum Pseudomonadota; class Gammaproteobacteria; order Pseudomonadales; family Pseudomonadaceae; genus Pseudomonas; species Pseudomonas sp. YA1. The sequence goes on along the minus strand of NZ_JBZWBG010000001.1, from coordinate 473,055 downwards.
CCGAGCGGCTTGTCTGACATCCGATCATCCATGATCCATCCCACTTTCCTGGCAAAAGCCAAGGGTAATCAAGGCTCCGGCCAACCACCAGAGCCATCGCGCAGCTCTGTCCTTCTCATACTTGAAAACACCAGGGCGCCAAGGTTGTCCACATTCGGACTGGAATTCCATACAGGTGTCTTCTCGCCACCTGGGCGTTCTCGAAGATCGATTGTAAGCATTTGAAGTTAAAGGTAAAAACGAAAACTTCAAGTTGGTTTCAGGCTCCAGGAACAAAGCCCTTGCCGATCTCTGGAGAGGCCTTTCGAGGGTAGGTTGATCACAGACTTATCCACAGACCGTGTGGTCCATGACACCCCCTGATACCCCGCGGGTCAACGATCGCTATACCGACGATGTCCACTCGCCCTGGCGCATGGGCTCCGCCAGCACATCCGCCTACCCCTCCGGGTGAATCGCGCTTCTCCTCCGCGCGCGCTAGGCGCAGTCTCCTGCTCATTTAACGATCAATCCGCCAGAGACCCCGCCGTCCGGCCGCCCCAAGCGTGAGCGAACAATTTTTCCACAGGGCTTTACACTCCCCTTGGGGAAAACCAGAAAAATATTCACAGGATGAAGAAAAAACCTGGCCTATTCTGGCTCTTCATCCCTTCCCGCCCGGCCTGACCATTTATTGACCAAGTCCATGCAAGCCTTACCCTATAAGGCTTACAGAACTATCCATACAGGTTGTCCACAAGGCTTTCCAGGCCTTTTGTGAGCAACCCTGCGTTTGTGCACATGCCCCCTAAAGCAAGCCGGCAGCCTGTTGACAGAAAATCCGCTCAATTCTTGACCAATAGCCTGGAAGGCGCGGGCCCTCTGGCTCCCAGCATTCTATAAACAGGCTCTGCACACTGACCTCAACAGGAATTGGGGGAAATTCCCGGCGGCGGCCGCAACCGCCGTTCCAGCGCCATCGGAGCGGGAGAATTTTGTCTTTTTCCTCAAGCCGTTACGTCCGTGCAGGGGGTTTGCGGCATTTGCCCCCACTTCGCTCCTTGCTTTTCTATCCACAGGCCTGTCTGGGTCCCGCAGGGACAATGCCCGTCACCGTTTCGTCAGCGCTTTTCACCTGAACCTTCATCGTCCTTTCACAAACGGCTGTTTTCGCTCAAAAACCGACCAACCTCCGAAGAGCCCGGCAGGGCGCCGCGCGGAAGCGACTGCGAACACGTTATTCACATTCGACTCCACAGTGTTTGTGGATTGGCCAGGTTCTCCTGCCATGGGAGTGGAACCGCGTGGATAAAGGCTTTCAACACCCCCGACGGAGATAGGGAGGGTGTTGCCGGGGGCACTTTTGCATAGCTCCCGAACAGTTAGCCCACAGAGTTATCCACAGGAGATGAGGAAAGAGCGGCCGCCCCGGTTCATGGAGGCGGCCGAGAGTGGACTCAGGCGCCCATCACCAGGCGGATGTCCCGCGCCAGTTCGCGGACCCGCTCGATATCGGTATCCCAGGAACACATGAAACGCGCGCCACCTTCACCGATGAAGGTGTAGAAGCGCCAGCCGCGCGCGCGCAAGGCTTCGATCGCCGGCTCGGAAAGCTGCAGGAACACGCCGTTGGCTTCTACCGGGAACATCAGGCTGACGCCGGGAACGTCGGCCACCAGTTCGGCCAACAGCCGCGCGCAGCGGTTGGCGTGATCGGCGTAGCGCAGCCAGGCATCGTCCTGCAGTACGCCGACCCAGGGCGCGGCGAGGAAGCGCATCTTCGAGGCCAGTTGGCCGGCCTGCTTGCAGCGGTAGTCGAAGTCCTCCGCCAGGTCGCGGTTGAAGAACAGGATCGCCTCGCCCACCGCCATGCCGTTCTTGGTGCCGCCGAAGCAGAGCACGTCGACCCCGGCCTTCCAGCTCAGCTCCGCCGGCGAGCAGCCGAGGAAGGCGCAGGCGTTGGAGAAGCGCGCGCCGTCCATGTGCAGGTGCAGGCCGAGTTCCTTGCAGGTGGCGCTGATCGCCTTCAACTCGTCCGGGCGGTACACCGTGCCGACCTCGGTGGCCTGGGTGAGAGTCACCACGCGCGGCTTCGGATAGTGGATATCCTGGCGCTTGAGAGCGATGTCGCGGATCGACGCCGGGGTCAGCTTGCCGACCTCGGTCTGCGCCAGCAGCAGCTTGGAGCCGTTGGAGAAGAACTCCGGCGCGCCGCACTCGTCGGTCTCGACGTGGGCGGTCTCCGAGCAGATCACGCTGTGGTAGCTCTGGCACAGCGCGGCCAAGGCCAGGGAGTTGGCGGCGGTGCCGTTGAAGGCGAAGAACACTTCGCAATCGGTCTCGAACAACTGGCGGAAGTAGTCCGAAGCGCGCGCGGTCCACTGGTCGTCGCCATAGGCGCGCTCGTGGCCGCGGTTGGCTTCGGCCATCGCCGCCCAGGCTTCGGGGCAGATACCGGAATAGTTGTCGCTGGCGAACTGTTGGGTGTTATCGGTCATGTGGGCCTCGGATGGAACGGTTGCCGAGCCCTCGTGGGGCTCCGTGCGGTCGCGCCGGTACGGGTAGGTGCCGGCACAGTCTGTCAGGGTAGCTTGGTCAGCTTCATCTGCTCGACGAACGGCACCAGCACCTGGCGCATCGCCGTGGCGCTGCCGCCATTGGGCATGTCGCGGGTGCTGAGGGTCAGTACGTAGCGGTTCTTGATCACTCCGCTGAGGGTCGAGACGCCCTCCTCGCCCTTGGCCGGGACCATCACCCCCAACGGGTCGCCCATTCGCGTGGTATCGATCAGCGGCAGGTAGTCCTCGCCGCCGAAGCGCTCGGCGGTGCCGTTCTTCAGGGCGGTCTCGCGGGTCTTGTGGAGCAGGGTCAGGTTGGTCTGGGTCATCTCGCGCAGCTTGTCCTGCGCCGCCCGATAGGCCACCGCGTCGCCCTCGGTCGGCGGCGCCGGCAGGCCGGTGTCGGTGAGGACGATCTCCAGGCGCTTGCTGCCGTCGGCGGCGCCGAAGACCACGGTGGCATCGTTGTAGCCGCACTGGCGGGAGAGGAAGTCGTAGCCGAACAGTGGCTTGCCGGCCGGCGGCAAGGCCACTTCGAGTTCATGGCCGGTGCAGGAATCGGCCGGCAGCGCAGGCGCGGCGGCCTGCTTTTCATCGCCGCCCCCGCACCCTTGCAGGGATGCGCCGAGCAGCACGGCGGAAAGGAAGATCAGCGGGCGTTTCATGGTGTTCTCGCAAGACGAAGAGCACGCAGTTTAGCGCCAGCCCGGGGCGTTCCGCATCGGTTGCCGAATCCCACCGCCATGTCGCAAACGCACCTCCCCGTGGCGTGCATAGGCATCTGGGCCGGCAGGGCCGGTCATACCATCGCTGGCAAAGGGACCGCGTGTCCCGTTGCAGCCATTCCGGCGCGGTTCCGGCGCCGCAGGGAGACCCAGCGATGTTCAGCAAGCATGACCAGATCCGCGGCTACGACGACGAACTGCTCGCCGCGATGGACGCCGAAGAGGCCCGCCAGGAAGACCATCTCGAACTGATTGCCTCGGAGAACTACACCAGCAAGCGGGTCATGCAGGCGCAGGGCAGCGGCCTGACCAACAAATATGCCGAGGGCTATCCGGGCAAGCGCTACTACGGCGGCTGCGAACACGTCGACAAGGTCGAGCAGTTGGCCATCGACCGCGCCAGGCAGCTGTTCGGCGCCGACTACGCCAACGTCCAGCCGCATTCCGGTTCCTCGGCCAACGCCGCGGTGTACCTGGCGCTGCTCAACGCCGGCGACACCATCCTCGGCATGAGCCTGGCCCACGGCGGCCATCTCACCCACGGCGCCAAGGTGTCCTCCTCCGGCAAGCTGTACAACGCCGTGCAGTACGGCCTGGACACCGCTACCGGGCTGATCGACTACGACGAAGTCGAGCGCCTGGCCGTGGAGCATAAGCCGAAGATGATCGTCGCCGGCTTCTCCGCCTACTCCAAGACCCTCGACTTCCCGCGCTTCCGCGCCATCGCCGACAAGGTCGGCGCCTACCTGTTCGTCGACATGGCCCACGTCGCCGGCCTGGTCGCCGCCGGCCTCTACCCGAACCCGATCCCCTTCGCCGACGTGGTCACCACCACCACCCACAAGACCCTGCGCGGCCCGCGCGGCGGCCTGATCCTGGCGCGCGCCAACGAGGAGATCGAGAAGAAGCTCAACTCCGCGGTATTTCCCGGCGCCCAGGGCGGCCCGCTGATGCACGTGATCGCGGCCAAGGCGGTGTGCTTCAAGGAAGCGCTGGAGCCGGGCTTCAAGGACTACCAGGCGCAGGTGATCCGCAACGCCAAGGCGATGGCCGAGGTGTTCATCGGGCGCGGCTACGACGTGGTTTCCGGTGGCACCGACAACCACCTGATGCTGATCAGCCTGGTGCGCCAGGGCCTGACCGGCAAGGAAGCCGACGCCGCCCTCGGCCGGGTCGGCATCACGGTGAACAAGAACGCCGTGCCGAACGATCCGCAGAGCCCGTTCGTCACCTCCGGCATCCGCATCGGCACCCCGGCCATCACCACCCGCGGGCTGCAGGAAGCGCAGAGCCGCGAACTGGCCGGCTGGATCTGCGACATCCTCGACCACCTCGGCGATGCCGACGTGGAGGCCAAGGTCGCCACCCAGGTCGCCGGTCTCTGCGCGGACTTCCCGGTCTATCGTTGAGCCCCCCGAAGACGGTCGGGGAGCCCGACGCGCCCCGGCCCAACCCTCTCCGCGGGAGAGGGAGCAACAGTTCAGGAGCATCCACATGCAACGCTACTCCGGCTTCGGCCTGTTAAAGCATTCACTGAGCCATCACGAGAACTGGCAACGCATGTGGCGCACGCCCACGCCGAAGCCGGTCTACGACGTGGTCATCGTCGGCGGCGGCGGGCACGGCCTGGCCACCGCCTACTACCTGGCCAAGGAACACGGCATCAGCAACGTGGCGGTAGTCGAGAAAGGTTGGCTGGGCGGCGGCAACACCGCGCGCAACACCACCATCGTGCGCTCCAACTACCTGTGGGACGAGTCCGCGCTGCTCTACGAACACGCGATGAAGCTGTGGGAGGGCCTGTCCCAGGACCTCAACTACAACGTGATGTTCTCCCAGCGCGGGGTCTACAACCTCTGCCACACCCTCCAGGACATGCGCGACGGCGAGCGCCGGGTCAGCGCCAACCGCCTCAACGGCGTCGACGGCGAACTGTTGAACGCGCAGCAGGTGGCGGAGGAGATTCCCTACCTGGACTGCAGCAAGAACACCCGCTACCCGATCATGGGCGCGACCATCCAGCGTCGCGGCGGCGTCGCCCGCCATGATGCGGTGGCCTGGGGCTTCGCCCGCGCCGCCGATGCCCTCGGCGTGGACCTGATCCAGCAGACCGAAGTCACCGGCTTCCGCAAGCAGGACGGCGCGGTGATCGGCGTCGAGACCAACCGCGGCTTCATCGGCGCGCGCCGTGTCGGCGTGGTCACCGCCGGCAACTCCGGGCACATGGCCAGGCTCGCCGGCTTCCGCCTGCCGCTGGAGTCGCACCCGTTGCAGGCGCTGGTCTCCGAGCCGCTGAAGCCGATCATCGACAGCGTGATCATGTCCAACGCCGTGCATGGCTACATCAGCCAGTCGGACAAAGGCGACCTGGTCATCGGCGCCGGCATCGACGGCTACAACGGCTACGGCCAGCGCGGCTCTTACCCGGTGATCGAGCACACCCTGCAAGCCATCGTCGAGATGTTCCCGGTGCTCTCGCGGGTACGCATGAACCGCCAGTGGGGCGGCATCGTCGACACCACCCCGGACGCCTGCCCGATCATCGGCAAGACTCCGGTGCAGAACCTGTTCTTCAACTGCGGCTGGGGCACCGGCGGCTTCAAGGCCACTCCCGGCTCCGGAAACGTCTTCGCCGCCACCCTGGCCAAGGGCGAACCGCATCCGCTGGCCGCGCCCTTCTCCATCGAACGCTTCCACAGCGGTGCGCTGATCGACGAGCACGGCGCGGCGGCAGTGGCGCACTGACAAAAGCCGCCCGAAGGGCGAAATCCGCTGCCCCTCGCCCGTCAGGAAGAGGGTGCCGGTCAACCGGCAAGAACAGTTTCCGGAGGCTACAAAATGCTGAATATCTTCTGCCCCCACTGCGGCGAACTGCGTTCCGAAGAGGAATTCCACGCCAAGGGTCAGGCCCACATCCCGCGCCCGCTCGACCCGAACGCCTGCAGCGACGAGGAATGGGGCGACTACATGTTCTTCCGCGACAACCCGCGCGGCCTCCATCACGAGCTGTGGGTGCACGCCGCCGGCTGCCGCAAGTACTTCAACGTCACCCGCCATACGGTGACCTACGAGATCCTCGAGACCTACCTGATCGGCGAGCAGCCCAGCGTCGTCGCCGACGGTGAGAAGAAACCCGCCGTACAAGGGGAACCGGCATGAGCCAGATCAATCGCCTGTCCAGCGGCGGCCGCATCGACCGCAACCGCCCGCTGACCTTCAGCTTCAACGGCCAGCACTACCAGGGCTATGCCGGCGACACCCTGGCCGCCGCGCTGCTGGCCAACGGCGTCGACATCGTCGGCCGCAGCTTCAAGTACTCGCGGGCGCGCGGCATCGTCGCCGCCGGCGCCGAGGAGCCCAACGCGATCCTGCAGATCGGCTCCCGCGAAGCCACCCAGATCCCCAACGTACGCGCCACCCAGCAGGCCCTCTACGGCGGCCTGGTGGCCACCAGTACCAACGGCTGGCCGAACGTGCAGAACGACCTGATGGGAATCTTCGGCAAGGTCGGCGGCAAGCTGATGCCGCCTGGTTTCTACTACAAGACCTTCATGTACCCGCAGTCGATGTGGATGACCTACGAGAAGTACATCCGCAAGGCCGCCGGCCTGGGCCGCGCGCCGACCGAGGTCGATCCGGACAGCTACGACTGGATGAACCACCACTGCGACGTGCTGGTGGTCGGCGGCGGCCCGGCCGGCCTGGCCGCCGCCCTCGCCGCCGCTCGCAGCGGCGCGCGGGTGATTCTCGCCGACGAGCAGGAAGAGTTCGGCGGCAGCCTGCTGGACACCCGCGAGACCCTCGACGGCAAGCCCGCCGCCGAGTGGGTCGCGGACGCCGTGGCCGAGCTGCAAGGCCTGCCGGAAGTCATCCTGCTACCGCGCTCCACGGTCAACGGCTACCACGACCACAACTTCCTCACCATCCACGAGCGGCGCACCGACCACCTCGGCGAGGTCGCCCCGCTCGGCCAGGTCCGCCAGCGCGTGCACCGCGTACGCGCCAAGCGCGTGGTACTGGCCGCCGGCGCCCATGAGCGGCCGCTGGTCTACGGCAACAACGACCTGCCCGGCAACATGCTCGCCGGCGCGGTTTCCACCTATGTACGGCGCTACGGCGTGGCACCGGGCAAGAAACTGGTGCTGGCCACCAACAACGACTACGCCTACCGCGTCGCCCTCGACTGGCAGGAAGCCGGCCTGCAAGTGGTGGCCATCGCCGACGCTCGGGCCAATCCGCGCGGCGAGTGGGTCGAGGAAGCACGCCAACGCGGTATGCGGGTGATCACTGGCAGTTCGGTGATCGAGGCTCGCGGCGGCAAGCGGGTCAGCGGCGCCAAGGTCGCCCGGATCGACCTGCAGGCCATGCGCGCCAGCGGCGGCGAATGGCTGGACTGCGACCTGATCGCCAGCTCCGGCGGCTACAGCCCGGTCGTGCACCTGGCCTCGCACCTGGGCGGCAAGCCGGAGTGGCGCGAGGAAATCCTCGCCTTCGTCCCCGGCGAAGGCCTGCAGAAGCGCATCTGCGCCGGCGCCGTGAACGGCGTGTTCGGGCTCGCCGAGGTGCTCGCCGACGGCTACCAGGCCGGGAGTCGCGCCGCCCTCGACGCCGGCTACAAGACCGCCGCCGGCAGCCTGCCGAAGGTCCAGCCGCGCCGCGAGGAAGCGTCCGTCGCGCTGTTCCAGGTGCCCCACGAGAAGCCCACGGCACGCGCACCGAAGCAGTTCGTCGATCCGCAGAACGACGTCACCGCCGCCGCCATCGAACTGGCCTGCCGCGAGGGCTTCGAGTCCATCGAGCACGTCAAGCGCTACACCGCGCTGGGCTTCGGCACCGACCAGGGCAAGCTGGGCAACATCAACGGCCTGGCGATCGCCGCGCGGGCCCAGGGCAAGAGCATCGCCGACACCGGCACCACCATGTTCCGTCCGAACTACACCCCGGTGACCTTCGGCGCCGTCGCCGGCCGCCACTGCGGGCACCTGTTCGAACCGGTGCGCTTCACCGCCCTGCACGCCTGGCACGTGAAGAACGGCGCCGAGTTCGAAGACGTCGGCCAGTGGAAGCGGCCGTGGTACTTCCCGCGCCGGGGCGAGGACATGCACGCCGCCGTGGCCCGCGAATGCCGCGCGGTGCGCGAGGCGGTCGGCCTGCTCGACGCCTCGACCCTGGGCAAGATCGACATCCAGGGCCCGGACGCGCGGGAGTTCCTCAACCGGGTCTACACCAACGCCTGGACCAAGCTCGACGTCGGCAAGGCGCGCTACGGCCTGATGTGCAAGGAAGACGGGATGGTCTTCGACGACGGCGTGACCGCCTGCCTGGCCGACAACCACTTCGTCATGACCACCACCACCGGCGGCGCCGCCCGCGTACTGGAGTGGCTGGAGCTGTACCACCAGACCGAATGGCCGGAGCTGAAGGTGTACTTCACCTCGGTCACCGACCACTACGCGACCCTCACCCTGTCCGGCCCGAACAGCCGCAAGCTGCTCGCCGAAGTCACCGACATCGACCTGGACAAGGATGCCTTCCCCTTCATGACCTGGAAGGAAGGCAAGGTCGCCGGGGTGCCGGCGCGGGTGTTCCGCATCTCCTTCACCGGCGAGCTGAGCTACGAGGTGAACGTCCAGGCCGACTACGCCATGGGCGTGCTCGAAGCGCTCGCCGAGCACGGCGCGAAGTACGGCCTGACGCCCTACGGCACCGAGACCATGCACGTCCTGCGCGCCGAGAAGGGCTTCATCATCGTCGGCCAGGACACCGATGCCTCGGTCACCCCGGACGATCTCAACATGGGCTGGGCGGTGGGCCGCAGCAAGCCGTTCTCCTGGATCGGCTGGCGCGGCATGAACCGCGCCGACTGCCTGCGCGAGGATCGCAAGCAACTGGTCGGACTCAGGCCGAGCAACCCGCAGGAGGTACTGCCCGAAGGCGCGCAACTGGTGTTCGACACCCAGCAGGCGATCCCGATGAAGATGGTCGGCCACGTCACCTCCAGCTACATGAGCGCCAGCCTCGGCCACGGCTTCGCCCTGGCGGTGGTGAAAGGCGGCCTCAAGCGCATGGGCCAGAAGGTCTACGCGCCGCTGGCGGACGGCCGCTTCATCGAGGCGGAGATCTGTTCCTCGGTGTTCTACGACCCGAAAGGGGAACGGCAGAACGTGGATTGACCGGAGAGGGGCTCGCCCCTCTCCCCGGCCCTCTCCCCGAAGGGAGAAGGCAGACAGGCTACCAGGGCGCGCGGCGCCCCAAGGTGAAAACGAATGAGCAAGGCAAACGTCTACCAGCAACGCCCCGAACCCGGCGTCCACGCCGAATCGCCGCTGCACCATGCCGAGCTGCACAAGCTCGCCGGCAAGACCGCCGCGAAGGCCGGTATCGTCCTGCGCGAGAAGAAGCTGCTCGGCCACCTGGTGCTGCGCGGCGATGCCGCCGACCCGGCCTTCGCCGCCGCCGTGCACCAGGCCCTCGGCCTGGAACTGCCGGTGGCCCTGACCCTGGTCGCCAGCGGCGAGACCTCGCTGCAATGGCTGGCCCCGGACGAATGGTTGCTGATCGTCCCCGGCGGCGAGGAATATGCCGTCGAACAGCGCCTGCGCCAGGCCCTGGGCGAGGAGCTGCACTACGCGGTGGTCAACGTCAGCGGCGGGCAGACACTGCTCGAACTGAGCGGAGCGAACGTCCGCGAACTGCTGATGAAATCCACCAGCTACGACGTGCATCCGAGCAACTTCCCGGTGGGCAAGGCGGTCGGCAGCATCTTCGCCAAGTCGCAATGCGTGATCCGCCATACCGGCGAGGACACCTGGGAGCTGGTCGTGCGCCGCAGCTTCGCCGACTACTTCTGGCTCTGGTTGCAGGACGCCAGCGCCGAATACGGCCTGCAGGTAGCGGCATGAGTAGCCTTCCCCGCTCCCCGGGAGGGGATACCGGACCCGGAGCCTCGCGATGAGCCGTACCCCCGACACCTGGATCCTCACCGCCGACAGTCCCAGCCTGCTGGGCACCGTCGACGTGGTGACGCGCTACCTCTTCGAGCAGCGCTGCTACGTCACCGAGCACCACTCGTTCGACGACCGCCTGGCGCAACGCTTCTTCATCCGCGTGGAGTTCCGCGCCGGCGACGGCTTCGACGAAGCCTCCTTCCACGCCGGACTGGCCGAACGGGTGGCACCGTTCGGCATGCGTACCGAGCTGACCGCGCCGGGCTACCGCAGCCAGGTGGCGATCATGGTTTCCAAGGCCGACCACTGCCTGAACGACTTGCTCTACCGCCAGCGCATCGGCCAGTTGCCGATGGACGTGGTGGCAGTGATTTCCAATCACCCGGACCTGGAGCCGCTGGCGCGCTGGCACGGCATTCCCTACCACCACTTCCCGCTCGACCCGAACGACAAGCCGGCCCAGGAAGCCAGGGTCTGGCAGGTACTCGAAGAGAGTGGCGCCGAGTTGGTGATCCTCGCTCGCTACATGCAGGTGCTGTCGCCGGAACTGTGCCGGCGCCTGGACGGCTGGGCGATCAACATCCATCACTCCCTGCTGCCCGGCTTCAAGGGCGCCAAGCCGTACCACCAGGCCTACCAGAAGGGCGTGAAGCTGGTCGGCGCCACCGCCCACTACATCAACAACGACCTCGACGAAGGGCCGATCATCGCCCAGGGCGTCGAGACGGTCGACCACGCCCACTACCCCGAGGACCTGATCGCCAAGGGCCGCGACATCGAGTGCCTGACCCTGGCGCGGGCGGTGGGCTACCACATCGAGCGGAGGGTATTCCTCAACGCCAATCGGACCGTGGTGCTGTAAGCGCGCCCTCTCTCCCCAACCCTCGCTGAAGGAAGAGCGCCAGGGAGAGGGGCGCTTCCCACGGCCTCGCGTCCCGAGCAACACCGACAGCCCGCCGGCTGCCAGCATTCTCCGGCCCTGTCGCGCAACAGACGACTTTCCAGTGCAAAGCCGCGCGGCCGTGGACGCCGCGCATTTGTACCCACAACGACAAAGAGGAAACGCGTATGTCTGGCAATCGTGGTGTGGTTTATCTCGGCCCGGGCAAGGTCGAGGTGCAGAACATTCCCTATCCGAAGATGCAGGACCCGCAGGGCCGGCAGATCGACCACGGGGTGATCCTGCGGGTGGTCTCCACCAACATCTGCGGCTCCGACCAGCACATGGTGCGCGGCCGCACCACCGCGCCGGAAGGCCTGGTGCTGGGCCACGAGATCACCGGCGAGGTGGTGGAGATCGGGCGTGGCGTGGAAACCATGAAGATCGGCGACCTGGTCTCGGTACCGTTCAACGTCGCCTGCGGCCACTGCCGTACCTGCAAGGAACAGCACACCGGCGTCTGCCTGACGGTCAATCCGGCGCGGGCCGGCGGCGCCTACGGCTACGTCGACATGGGCGGCTGGGTCGGCGGCCAGGCCGAATACGTGCTGGTGCCCTACGCCGACTTCAACCTGCTGAAACTGCCCAACCGCGAAGCGGCGATGGAGAAGATCCGCGACCTGACCTGCCTTTCGGACATCCTCCCCACCGGCTACCACGGCGCGGTCACCGCCGGCGTCGGCCCGGGCAGCACGGTCTACATCGCCGGCGCCGGTCCGGTCGGCCTGGCCGCGGCGGCCTCGGCACGCCTGCTCGGCGCGGCGGTGGTGATCGTCGGCGACGTCAACCCGACCCGCCTGGCCCATGCCAAGAAACAGGGCTTCGAGATCGCCGACCTGTCCAAGGACACCCCGCTGCACGAACAGATCGCCGCTCTGCTGGGCGAGCCGGAGGTCGACTGCGCGGTCGACGCGGTCGGTTTCGAGGCGCGCGGCCACGGCCATTCAGGCTCGCAGCAGGAAGCCCCGGCCACCGTGCTCAACTCGCTGATGGGCATCACCCGGGTCGCCGGCAAGATCGGCATCCCCGGCCTGTACGTCACCGAAGACCCGGGCGCGGTGGACGCGGCCGCCAAGCACGGCGCCCTGAGCATCCGCTTCGGCCTGGGCTGGGCCAAGTCGCACAGCTTCCATACCGGCCAGACCCCGGTGATGAAGTACAACCGCCAGCTGATGCAGGCGATCATGTGGGACCGGATCAAGATCGCCGACATCGTCGGGGTGGAAGTCATCACCCTCGACGATGCGCCGAAAGGCTACGGCGAGTTCGACGCCGGGGTGCCGAAGAAATTCGTCATCGACCCGCACAACCTGTTCCGCGCGGCCTGAACCACCGGCAACAACCGACGCGGCCTACGGGCCGCGTCTTCGTTGGCGCTATCCGGGGGAACTGCCGGCGATAAAATGGATCGGTGATACTGCTGCCATCCATTCGCGTCCCGGAGACCGCCATGAGCACCGATAGCCCGATCAACCGCGTCGAACAGGTACAGGTCGACGACCTGGCCTGCTGGCGCATCCACACCGCCCATGGCGAGGCGCTGATCGCCCAGCAGGGCGCGCAACTGCTCAGCTACCAGCCCCACGAACAGCCGCCGCTGGTCTGGCTCAGCGACGAGGCCGGCTACCGGCGCGGGCAGTCGGTACGCGGCGGGGTGCCGGTGTGCTGGCCGTGGTTCGGTCCGCTGGAGCGCAACCCGCAGGAAGTCCGCGGCCAGGTGGAAGATGGCCTGAAGGCGCCTGCCCACGGGCTGGTCCGGGCGGTCGACTGGGAAATCGACGACATCGCCGAGGAGGACGGCGACCTCTGCGTCAGCTTCCGCCTCGACGCCCCCGATGGCCTCCCCGGCTGGCCGCACCCGGCGGCGCTGCGCATGCTGTTCCGCTTCGGCGAGCGCCTGACCCTGCGACTCACCAGCGAGAACCTCGGCAGCAAGCCGCTGGTGCTCAGCCAGGCACTCCACACCTACTTCGCGGTCAGCGACAGCCGCGAGATCGCCATCGAGGGCCTGGAAGGCGCGCGCTACATCGAGACCCTGGAGAACTGGGAAGAACGCACCCAGCACGGCGCGGTACGGGTCAAAGGCGAACTGGACCGCATCTACCTCGGTCTCGAACGCGACCTGCTGATCAAGGACCCGCGCTGGGAACGCAGCATCCACCTGCACGCCCTCGACTCGCGCTCGGCGGTGGTCTGGAATCCCTGGGTGGACAAGTCCCGGCGTCTCTCGCAGTTCGCCGACGACGCCTGGCAGCAGATGCTCTGCATCGAGACCGGGCGGGTCTGGGACGACCTCATGGTGGTCGCCCCCGGGCGCAGCGAAAGCTTTGGCGTGCAGATCTGGAGCGAGCCGCTGAAACGGCCCTGAGCGGAACGGCGAGCGGACGGGGCGGCTCGCGTCGTCCGCCATGAACCGTTGCGCAGGTGCCGGCCCTACAGGTCCGCTTCCTCCACCACCTTCACCCGCGCCTTGTCGATGGCGTAGGCGGCATCGGCCAGGTCATTGCTCACCTGCTCGATCTTCAGCGTGCCGCTGACCCACAGCGGGGTGTAGATATCGGTCAGCTTCAGCCCCTGTGGATAACGCACCAGGACGATCTGGTTCGGCGGCGGCGGCGGCACGTGGATGCAGGCGCCCGGATAGGGCACCAGGAAGAATTCGGTGACGCGGCCCTTGGCGTCGTTCTCCAGCGGCACCGGGTAGCCGCCGAGGCGGATCGCCTTGCCATCCAGGCTGGCGACGGTCTTGGCCGAATACATCACCGCCGGCATCTTTCGGTCCGACTGCTTCAGGCCACCCTTGCTGGTGAAGGTGCCGGCGGCCTCCGGGGTGTCGTGAATGATGTCGGGCATTTCTTCCAGCGCCTTGCGGTCGGCCGGCGGCATCAGTTCCAGCCAGTCGGTCTCGGGCAGTTCGGCGTGGGCCAGGGGTGAGGACAACAGGGCGAGCAGCAACAGGCGGGCGAACGGGAAGCGGCGCATGATGGCGGGAATACCGGCGAAGTGAGGAAACGCCGGCCCCCGCGGGGGCCGGCCAGAGCCATCAATTCTTCTTGATCAGGCCGTAAATGACCAGCAGTACGACGGCGCCGACCACCGCGCCGATGAAACCGGCCGCCTGGCCGGCCTGGTAGAAGCCGATCGCCTGGCCGCCGTAGGTGGCCAGCAGCGAACCGCCGATGCCGAGCAGGATGGTCATGATCCAGCCCATGCTGTCGTCACCTGGCTTCAGAAAGCGTGCAACGAGACCAACGATCAGTCCGACGATGATGGTTCCGATTAATCCCATGACAGTCCCTCCTTACGGGTGTATGCGCATGTATTGCGCCTGCCATGGGACAGTGTAGAAAAGCCTTGGGTTCAGTGCCGCCCGCCAACCCAAGGATGGGCGGACGGCAATCGCTCACGCCTCGATCAGCGCCTCGACCTCGGCGATGCGCGCCTGCAGCGTCGCCCGGTCGGCACAGCGCAGGGTGGCGTGGCCGACCTTGCGGCCGTTCTTGAAGGCCTTGCCGTAGTGATGCAGGTGGCAATCGGCGACGGCGACCACCTGAGCCACCGGGGGCACTGCGCCGATGAAATTGAGCATCGCGCTCTCGCCGACCTTGGCGGTCGAGCCCAGCGGCAGGCCGGCGACGGCGCGCAGGTGGTTCTCGAACTGGCTGCACTCGGCGCCTTCGATGGTCCAGTGCCCGGAGTTGTGCACGCGCGGGGCGATCTCGTTGGCCTTCAGGCCGCCGTCCACCTCGAAGAACTCGAAGGCCAGCACGCCGACGTAGTCGAGCCGGGCCAGCACGCGGCCGACGTAGTCCTCGGCCAGCGCCTGCAACGGATGCGCGCTGCTGGCCACGGAGAGCTTGAGGATGCCGCTGTCGTGGGTGTTGTGCACCAGCGGGTAGAAACGCGTCTCGCCATCACGGGCGCGCACCGCCACCAGCGAGACTTCCCCGGTGAACGGCACGAAGCCCTCGAGGATGCACGGCACGCTGCCCAGTTCGGCGAACGCGCCCTGCACGTCGGCCGGCTGGCGCAGGACCTTCTGGCCCTTGCCGTCGTAGCCCAGGGTGCGGGTCTTGAGCACCGCCGGCAGGCCGATGGCGGCCGCGGCGGCATCGAGGTCAGCCTGGGACTGGACGTCGGCGAAGTCCGGGGTGGGAATGCCGAGGTCCTTGAACATCGACTTCTCGAACCAGCGGTCGCGGGCGATGCGCAGCGACTCGGCGTTCGGGTAGACCGGCACGAACTGGGAGAGGAAGGCCACGGTTTCCGCCGGCACGCTCTCGAACTCGAAGGTCACCAGGTCGACCTCGTCGGCCAGTTGCCGCAGGTGCTCCTGGTCGCCGTAGTCGGCGCGGATGTGCTCGCCCAGGGAGGCCGCGCAGGCGTCCGGCGCCGGGTCGAGGAAAGCGAAGTTCATGCCCAGCGGGGTTCCCGCCAGGGCCAGCATGCGGCCCAGCTGGCCGCCACCGATGACACCGATTTTCATGGTTCGAGCCTTACCTTCTCAGAGCCTGTCTCACGCATCGCGCGGGTCGGGATTGTCCAGCACGGTTTCGGTCTGGTTGGCGCGGAACTGCTTCAGCGCCTCGTGGTACTGCGGGTGCTTGGCGCCGAGGATGCTCGCCGAGAGCAGCGCCGCGTTGACCGCGCCGGCCTTGCCGATGGCCAGGGTGGCGACCGGTACGCCGGCGGGCATCTGCACGATGGAGAGCAGCGAGTCGACACCCGACAGCATCGACGACTGTACCGGCACGCCGAGTACCGGCAGGTGGGTCTTGGCCGCGCACATGCCCGGCAGGTGGGCGGCGCCGCCAGCGCCGGCGATGATCACTTCGAGGCCGCGGCCTTCGGCTTCCTCGGCGTACTGGAAGAGCAGGTCCGGGGTGCGGTGGGCGGAAACCACCTTCACTTCGTAGGGGATGCCCAGCTTGTCCAGCATGTCCGCGGTGTGACTGAGGGTGCTCCAGTCCGATTTGGAACCCATGATCACGCCAACCAGTGCGCTCATCGTCGTGCCTCTCTCAAATGCGCCGTCCGGCGCGTCAGAAACCAACAAGCCACGCTTCGTCGAGGGGCGTGGCTTGTACTGGGCCGAGCCGGCGGGCAGTGCCGGTTCGAAGGCGGCGCAGTATACCGCAAAGGCAGGCCGGGCGCGCGCCGGGGGCTACCGTCCGTCCCGTTTTTTCGCGCCATGGCGGGAAACTTGCCGCAACTCAATGCGCGCCTGCCACGAGCGGCCAGACTGGTTGTCGCGGCGCGCTCCGAGGGAGCGGCGGCCGCGCCGGTTCCGCAGCCTGTCGCGGTGCCCGTCAAAGGCACCGCGACAGGCGCTCAGCCCCGTCCAAGGAGATGACCATGACCCTGCCACAGACCATGAAAGCCGCGGTCGTGCACGCCTACGGCGCGCCGCTGCGGATCGAGGAAGTCAAGGTTCCGCTGCCCGGCCCCGGGCAGGTACTGGTGAAGATCGAAGCCTCCGGCGTCTGCCACACCGACCTGCACGCCGCCGAGGGCGACTGGCCGGTGAAGCCGCCGTTGCCGTTCATTCCCGGTCACGAAGGCGTCGGCTACGTCGCCGCGGTGGGCAGCGGAGTGACCCGGGTGAAGGAAGGCGACCGGGTCGGCATCCCCTGGCTGTACACCGCCTGCGGCTGCTGCGAGCACTGCCTGACCGGCTGGGAGACCCTCTGCGAGAGCCAGCAGAACACCGGCTACTCGGTGAACGGCGGCTATGCCGAATACGTATTGGCCGACCCGAACTACGTCGGAATTCTGCCGAAAAACGTCGAATTCGCTGAAATCGCGCCGATCCTCTGCGCCGGCGTCACCGTCTACAAGGGGCTCAAGCAGACCAACGCGCGCCCCGGCCAGTGGGTGGCGATCTCCGGCATCGGCGGCCTCGGCCACGTCGCCGTGCAGTACGCCAGGGCCATGGGCCTGCACGTCGCCGCCGTCGACATCGACGACGCCAAGCTGGACCTGGCGCGCAAGCTCGGTGCCAGCCTGACGGTCAACGCCCGGCAGGAAGACCCGGTGGAGGCGCTCCAGCGCGACATCGGCGGCGCCCACGGGGTGCTGGTCACAGCGGTATCCAACAGCGCCTTCGGCCAGGCCATCGGCATGGCCCGCCGCGGCGGCACCATCGCCCTGGTCGGCCTGCCGCCGGGCGACTTCCCGACGCCGATCTTCGACGTGGTGCTCAAGGGCCTGCACATCGCCGGCTCCATCGTCGGCACCCGCGCGGACCTTCAGGAAGCCCTGGACTTCGCCGGCGAAGGCCTGGTCAAGGCGACCATCCATCCGGGCAAGCTGGACGACATCAACCAGATCCTCGACCAGATGCGCGCCGGGCAGATCGAGGGGCGCATCGTCCTCGAGATGTGACTTGCGGGGCGGCGCCCCGGCGCCGCCCTTGCCTGTCTACTCGACGCTGCCCAGCCCACCTTCCAGCTTGCGCCAGAGCAGGCGGATCGCCGCCTTGCGCACCAGCGCGCAGCGGTACAGGCGGATTTCCTGCGGCACGAACCATTGCGGCCCGCCACAGATCGCCAGCTCGCCGCGTTCCAGTTCGTTGACCACGCTCAGCCGCGGCACCCAGGCCACGCCCATGCCTTGCAGCGCCATGCTCTTCAGGCTGTCGGCCATCGCCGTCTCGTAGACCGTGGTGTAGCGCAGGTTGCGCTGGCGCAGCAGCAGGTTGACCCCGCGACCGAGGAAGGCGCTGGCGCTGTAGGCGAGCAGCGGCACGCTCTGGCCGTTCTCCAGGTCGAACAGCGGCTGGCCCTCGGCGTTCACCGCGCAGACCGGCAGCATCTCGGTGCGCCCCAGGTGCAGCGAGGGGAAGATCTCCGGATCCATCTGCAACGCGGCGTCAGGGTCGTAGAACGCCAGCATCAGGTCGCAGCTACCCTCGCGCAGGGAATGCACCGCCTCGCCGACGTTGGTGGCGATCAGCCGACTGGCGATGTTCAGCCCCTCGTTGCGCAGCCGCGCGATCCACTGCGGGAAGAAGCCCAGCGCCAGCGAGTGGGCGGCGGCGAACTGCAGCACCTCGCCCTGCCCGCCTTCCAGGTGGTGCAGGTGGCGCACCACCTGGCCGAGCTGCTCGACCACGCTGCGCGCGGTGACCAGGAACAGCTGCCCGGCCTCGGTCAGTTCCACCGGCGTGCGCTGGCGATTCACCAGGGTCAGGCCGAGGGCGTCCTCCAGGCTGCGAATGCGCCGGCTGAAGGCCGGCTGGGTGACGAAGCGCTTCTCCGCCGCTTGGGAAAAGCTGCGGGTGCCGGCCAGGGCGATGAAATCCTCCAGCCACTTCAGTTCGAGGTTCACGACGGGAAAGGCTCCGGTAATGCGATGACACGTCCGCCATCATACCAGCGTCACATCCAACATTATGCCGTTTGTGCATGAGGCAGCGTTTAACAGCATTGGCCACGAAATCGTCACATCCTTAGTCTAGTGGGCATCGCGGCACTGGCCGTGTCCCTCTGAGACAAATCCCGTCATGTCCCCCGTTGCATCTTCCCGTATCGAGACAGACCTGCTCGGCACCCTCGAAGTGCCCGCTGACGCCTACTACGGCATCCAGACCCTGCGCGCCGTGAACAACTTCCGCCTCTCCGGGGTGCCGCTGTCGCACTACCCGAAGCTGGTCGTTGCCCTGGCCATGGTCAAGCAGGCCGCCGCCGACGCCAACCGTCAGCTCGGCCATCTCCCGGAAGACAAGCACGCCGCCATCAGCGAGGCCTGCGCCCGCCTGATCCGCGGCGATTTCCACGAGCAGTTCGTGGTGGACATGATCCAGGGCGGCGCCGGCACCTCCACCAACATGAACGCGAACGAAGTGATCGCGAACATCGCGCTGGAAGCCATGGGCCACACCAAGGGTGAGTACAAGTACCTGCACCCGAACAACGATGTGAACATGGCGCAGTCGACCAACGACGCCTACCCGACCGCCATCCGCCTGGGCCTGCTGCTCGGCCACGACACCCTGCTGGCCAGCCTCGACAGCCTGATCCAGGCCTTCGCCGCCAAGGGCGTCGAATTCGCCGGCGTACTGAAGATGGGCCGCACCCAGTTGCAGGACGCCGTGCCGATGACCCTCGGCCAGGAATTCCACGCTTTCGCCACCACCCTCGGCGAAGACCTCGACCGCCTGCGTCGCCTGGCGCCGGAGCTGCTCACCGAAGTGAACCTCGGCGGCACCGCCATCGGCACCGGCATCAACGCCGACCCCGGCTACCAGAAGCTCGCCGTCGAGCGCCTGGCCGCCATCAGCGGGCAGCCGCTGAAACCGGCCGCCGACCTGATCGAAGCCACCTCCGACATGGGCGCCTTCGTGCTGTTCTCCGGCATGCTCAAGCGCACCGCGGTCAAGCTGTCGAAGATCTGCAACGACCTGCGCCTGCTCTCCAGCGGCCCGCGCACCGGCATCAACGAGATCAACCTGCCGCCGCGCCAGCCGGGCAGTTCGATCATGCCGGGCAAGGTCAACCCGGTGATCCCGGAAGCGGTCAACCAGGTCGCCTTCGAAGTGATCGGCAACGACCTCGCCCTGACCCTGGCGGCCGAAGGCGGCCAGTTGCAACTGAACGTGATGGAGCCGCTGATCGCCTACAAGATCTTCGACTCGATCCGCCTGCTGCAACGCGCCATGGACATGCTCCGCGAGCACTGCATCACCGGCATCACCGCCAACGTCGAGCGCTGCCACGAACTGGTCGAGCACAGCATCGGCCTGGTCACCGCGCTGAACCCGTACATCGGCTACGAGAACTCCACGCGGATCGCCAAGACCGCCCTGGAGAGCGGCCGCGGCGTACTGGAACTGGTACGCGAGGAAAAGCTGCTGGACGAAGCCACCCTGGCCGACATCCTGCTGCCGGAAAACATGATCGCGCCGCGCCTGATTCCGCTGCGCGCCTGATCCGATACGAGATCGAGCGCGCCCAGGTCCGGCTGTCGACGCAGCCGGGCCGCAGCACAGCCGATCGAAGAAGGCTCACCGGTAGAGGGGGAGTACTACCCCCTCGACCTTTAGGGATGGATACCCTTCATCCCTTCTTTTATACCCGGCGCCCCGGCCCAGCCGCGGCGCCACGCTCACCGGTCGAGAGGGATACCAACTTTCCCTCTCTACACTCTGAGGGACACGGCGACCTGCGGTGTCCCTTCTTTTTTTCACCATCCACTAACGGCCCGCAGATCTTCCCCGTTGCCGAGGTGTTGTGTGGCTGCGCTCACCTGTGGATAACGTCCGCGTCATACGTCCTACGAAGGCATATCCCCTCTCAACACCCCGTCAACCCTTGCTCCCGCCGCTCCTCCGGGAAGAAATAAGGCCTCAATACCCGTACCCCGACGCTGTTGCCGGCAAACGCCGCCACCAACCACAACCAGCCATGCAGGCTGCCGGACGCGATCCCGCTGAAATACGCGCCGATGTTGCAGCCATAGGCCAGGCGCGCGCCGTAGCCGAGCAGCAGCCCGCCGATCACCGCCGCCGCCAGCGAACGGCGCGGGATGTCCAGGTTCGGCGCGAAGCGTCCGGCCAGGCCGGCGGCGAGCAGCGCGCCGAGGACGATGCCGATGTCCATCACGCTGGTGATGTCTTCCCACAGCGGCGCGGCCAGCGCCTTGGCGTTCGCCGGCGTCTGCCAGAAGGCCCAGGCGCCGACGTCCAGGCCCACGCCCTGGGCGATCTTCGCGCCCCACAGGGCGAAGGCCGATGTGATGCCCCAGGGGCGTCCGGCGAGGTACAGGGTGAGGAAGTTGAGCAGCGCCAGCGCCAGCGCGCCCCAGACCAGCGGCCAGGGGCCGCGGAGGAAGCGCCGCCAGCCGCGCCATTCGGCGCTCGGCGGGGTTTCCAGGGTGCCGTGGCGGGCCTTCTCCATGCGTACCGTGACCCCGGCGATGCCGATGAACACCGCCAGGCTCAACACCAGCGCCGGTGCCAGGCCCAGTTCGGCGACCAGCGAGATCGGCGGCAGCGACGGCAGGGCGAACCACCAGCCGACATGCTGGGTGGCGATCAGCGAGCCGAGGATGAAGAACAGCAGGGTCACCAGCATCCGCGCGTTGCCGCCGCCGACGGTGAACAGGGTGCCGGAGGCGCAGCCGCCGCCCAGTTGCATGCCGATGCCGAAAATGAAGGCGCCGACGATCACCGAAGTGCCGACCGGCGAGACGAAACCGCTCACCGGCTGGCCGAACAGGCTGCCCGCCGCCAGCGCCGGGAAGAACAGCAGCACCGCCAGCGCCAGCATCACCATCTGCGCGCGCAGCCCGGCGCCGCGCCGTTCGCGGATGAATACCCGCCAGGCGGAGGTGAAGCCGAAGGCGGCGTGGTAGAGGGTCAGGCCCAGGGCGCCGCCGACGATGAAGAGGATGGCCTGGCGCGCGCTGACCGCGTTGAACAGGAACAGCCCGCCGAGCACCAGCAGGGCGAAGGCGATCAGGGGGGCGGCGAGCTTGCGCTCGGGCGCGGCGGAAAGGGCGACACTCATGGCTACTCCTGGGCGCGAGGGTGATCCGGGGGCATTCTAGTCAGTCGCGACGACGGGTCCAACCAGGGCCTCCCGCTGCCAGGCCTTGCGCAACGCCCGCAGCGCTTCGTCGATACGCGCCTCGGGTACTGCCGCGAAGCCCAGCACCAGGCCCGCGCGGTCGTCTGGCGCAACGCTGGAGTCGTCCATCCAGTAGTCGCTCAAGGCGCTGATTTCCACCCCGGCGGCTGCCGCTGCGGCGATCAGGGCCCGCTCCCGCGCCAGGCTGTCGACCCGCACGCACAGGTGCAGCCCCGCCTCCACCGCCGGCAACGGCTGGCAACCCGGCGCCTCTGGCCAGCCCCGCAGCAAGGCGTCGCGGCGGGCGCGGGCGGCGCGGCGCATGCGGCGGACGTGGCGCTGGAAATGCCCCTCGGCGATGAAGTCGGCCATGACCCGCTGGGTGCCCACCTCCGAATGGCGTACCTCGATGGCCCGCCGCTGGCGGAAGCGCTCGACCAGCGCCGGCGGGACCACCAGGTAGCCCAGGCGCAACGCCGGGAAGGCGATCTTGCAGAAGGTCCCGACGTAGAGCACCCGGCCCTGTCGGTCCAGCGCGGCCAGCGGCGCCAGCGGCGTACCGCTGTAGCGATACTCGCCGTCGTAGTCGTCCTCGACGATCCAGCCGTCGGCGCGTTCGGCCCACTCCAGCAGCTCCAGGCGCCGCGCCAGCGACAGGGTGACGCCGGTGGGGTACTGGTGCGACGGCGTGACATAGGCCAGGCGGCAGCCGGCAATGCCCGCGAGCCGGTCGCTGCGCAGGCCCTCGGCGTCGATGTCGATCCCGTGCGGTACCGCGCCGGTCGCGGCGAAGGCCAGGCGCGCCGCGCGGTAGCCGGGGTTTTCCACAGCCACCGGATCGCCGTTCTCGAGCAACACCTGGGCGCACAGGCGGATGGCCTGCTGCGCGCCATGGGTGACGATCACCTGTTCCGCCTCGCAGCGCAGGCCGCGAGCGCTGCGCAGATAGGCGGCGATCAGCTCGCGCAGGCGCGCCTCGCCGGCCGGGTCGCCGTAGCCCAGGCAGTCCGCCGGCGGGTTGCGCCAGAAGCGCGCCTGTAGCCGCGCCCAGGTGTCGAAGGGGAACAGGTCGAAGGCCGGCACGCCGACGCGGAACGCTCGCGGCGCGCCTTCCGGCGGCGGCGCCAGGGCCGCCGGGCCGCGCGGCGCGGGAGCGCTCGGGGCGACGGCGGGGGCCCTGCCTGGGATCTCCTGCAACTCGGCAACGTAGGTGCCGTCGCCAGTGCGCCCGTCGATATAGCCCTCGGCGTGCAACTGTTCATAGGCCCGCACCACGGTGTTGCGCGAGACCTTCAGGGCCTGGGCCAGCTCACGGCTGGCGGGCATCCGCGTGCGGCTGCCGAGGCGGCCGTCGAGGATCCGTTCGCGCAGCGCGGCGTAGAGCTGGCGGGCCAGGCCCTGGGCGGGGTCGAGGTGGATGCCGGCGGCGTCGAAGGGCAGTACGGTGGCCATGGCGGTCTCGGAGGGAAGAAAGCGCCAGTGTGGATTGGACCTGTGGAATTGACCAGCAATGGATCTTCTAGCGGACCATTTCCCGGCCTAGTCTGGAGGCACCTTTATCCGGACATGGAACCGAGCCATGAGCACGTCCCTGCAGATTCGTCCCGTCGGCGCCGCCGACCACGCCGCCTGGCTGCCGCTGTGGGAGGGCTACCAGCGCTTCTACAAGACCGAGATCGCCGCCGCTACCAGCGACGCCACCTGGCAGCGCTTCCTCGACGCCGACGAACCGATGAACGCCGCCCTCGCCTGGCTCGACGAGCGCGCCGTGGGCCTGGTGCACTGGATCTACCACCGCTCCTGCTGGACCGTCGGCGACTACTGCTACCTGCAGGACCTGTTCGTCGCCGAGGGCCTGCGCGGCGAAGGCATAGGGCGCCGGCTGATCGAGCATGTCTACGCCGAGGCCGGCGCCGCTGGCTGTTCGCGGGTGCACTGGCTGACCCACGAGAGCAACAGCGACGCGATGAAGCTGTACGAGCGCATCGCCGACAAGTCCGGTTTCCTCCAGTACCGCAGGATTCTCTGAGGCCCACCATGCGCGAACCCTTGAACTGGCGCCCCGTCGCCACTCCACCCCACGCCCCGCTCGACGGCCGCTTCGTCAAGCTCGAACCGCTCGATCCGCAACGCCACGGCGACGACCTGTGGGACGCCCTGCAAGGGCCTGGCGCCGACCCGTTGCTGTGGGAATACCTGGCCTACGGCCCGTTCGCCGAGCGCCCGGCGTTCGACGCCTGGCTGGCCGGCCAGGCGGCCAGCCGCGACCCGCTGTTCTTCGCCGTGCGCGAGCGGCGCACGCAGCGCGCCGTCGGCCTGCTCAGCTACCTGCGGATCACGCCGAAGGATGGCGTCATCGAAATCGGCCATATCGCCTTCGGCGCGCCGATGCAGCGCACACCGGGGTCTACCGAGGCGGTCTACCTGCTCGCCGAACTCGCCCTCGGCCGCCTCGGCTACCGCCGCCTGGAGTGGAAGTGCAATGCCGGCAACGCCCGTTCGATGCGCGCCGCCGAGCGCCTGGGCTTCACCTACGAAGGCACCTTCCGCCAGCACATGGTGGTCAAGCAGCGCAACCGCGACACCGCCTGGTTCTCCCTGCTCGACAGCGAATGGCCGGCGCGACAGGCGGCGTTCGAGCGCTGGCTCGATCCTTCCAACTTCGACGCCGAAGGCCGCCAGCGGCAGACGCTGGAGGCGCTGCGCGACTAGCCCCTGGCAGGGACTGCCGGTCGCTCAACGGTACTCCGGCAGCCAGTGCAGGCTGGCCAGGATGTGCGCGACCGCGTTGGCCACGCCGAACAGCAGCACCAGCACGATCGCCGGCGTGCCGCCCCAGGCGCGGAACAGCGGGCTGCCGAAGCGCTTGCGCGAGGCCCGCGCCATCAGCGCCGGAACGATCACCGCCCAGAACGCCGCGGCCAGCCCGGCGAAACCGATGGCGTAGATGAAGCCGTTGGGGAACAGCAGCCCGCCGATGGTCGGTGGGACGAAGGTCAGCAACGCGGTCTTGAAGCGCCCGAAGTGGCTGTCGTCGAACCTGCACAGGTCGGCCAGGTAGTCGAACAGGCCGAGGGTCACGCCGAGGAAGGAGCTGGCCACCGCCAGGTTGGAGAAGGTGGTGAGCAGCGCGTTCAGCGAATCCGACGCGGTGATCCGGTGCAGGTATTCCACCAGGGTGCCGACGTTGCTGCCGCCGGCGATGATGCCCTTGAACTGCTCGCGCGGGATGGTGCCCAGGGTGCTGGCCTGCCACAGCAGGTAGATGGCCAGGGCGATCAGGGTGCCGATCCACAGCGAACGGCTGATCCGCTGCGGGTCCTTGCCGTAGTACTTCATCAGGCTCGGCACGTTGCCGTGGTAACCGAAGGAAGTCAGGCAGAACGGCAGGGTCGCCAGCAGGTAGGGCCAGTAGACCGCGTCCGGCTCGCCGCTGTTGAACAGGATCGCCGGCTGGATGCGCCCGAGCAGGCCGCTGATGGAGAGGCCGAAGGTAATGATCATGCCGCCGAGCATCAGCGTGGTGATGCGGTCCACCGCGCGGGTGCTCCACCACACCACCAGCGCCACCGCCAAGGCGAACAGCAGCCCGGCGAGCTTTTCCGGCAGGGTCACGCCGAGGCCGCTGGACAGGGTGTAGCCGATGATCGAGCCGCCGCCGGAGATATAGGCATAGGTGAGGATATAGAGGACGAAGGCGATGCTCAGCCCGTTGACCACATTCCAGCCCTGGCCGAGCAGGTCGCGGGTGATGGTCGAGAAGCTCGAGCCCACCGGGTAGTTGAGGTTGGCCTCGAGGATCATCATCCCCGACAGCAGCATGCAGAACCAGGTGAGCAGGAACACCGCCACCGACCAGCCGAACCAGATGCCGGACATGGCGATGGGCAGGGAGAACATTCCGGCACCGACGGCGGTGCCGGCGATGATCATCGAACCGCCGAGCAGCGAGGGCCGGCGGCTGGGCGTTTGAGCTGGAGAGGACGACACCTGGACTTCCCGATAGTCAGCGCCTGCGGCGCGACGCGCCGTTGGGCAGAGGCGGCATTCTAGGCGGCGCGCGCGCCGGGCGCACCCTGGCAGGGCGAACAGCCAGCCGACGCGGCAACCGATGCCGATAAAAAAAGGGGAGCATCATGCTCCCCCAGGGACTTTAACCGTCTGTCGCGGTCAGCCCGCAATCTCGATCAGGATCTCGCCCGGGTTGACCCGGTCGCCCTTGGCCACGTGGATCGCCTTGACCGTACCGGCGATGCCGGCCTGGACCTCGGTTTCCATCTTCATCGCCTCGGTGATCAACACCGCCTGGCCGGCCTTGACGCTATCGCCTTCCTTCACCAGCACGTCGACGATGTTGCCCGGCATGGTGGTGCTGACGTGGCCCGGCTCGCTGGCATGCTTGCGGCCGCTGGCGGAGCCGGCGACATATTCGTTGAGCGGCTCGAACACCACTTCTTCCGGCATGCCGTCGATGGACAGGTAGAAGTGCCGCTTGTTGTCGCTCTTCACGCCGACCCCGGTGATGTCGACGCGGTAGGTCTCGCCGTGCACGTCGATGACGAACTCGGTCGGGGTGCCTTCCGCGCCGGCGGCGGCGACGCCCTTGCCGGTGGGAATCGGCAGCAGTTCCTCGGGCTTCAGGGTGCCGGCCTCACGCTCTTCGAGGAACTTGCGCCCGATGTCCGGGAACATCGCGTAGGTGAGTACGTCTTCCTCGGACTTGGCCAGGTTGCCGATCTCGCTGCGCAGCTTGTTCAGCTCCGGCTTGATCAGGTCGGCCGGGCGCACGTCGATGACTTCCTCGCTGCCGATGGCCTGGCGCCGCAGTTGCTCGTTGACCTCGCCGGGAGCCTTGCCATAGCGGCCTTGCAGATACAGCTTCACCTCGTTGGTGATGGTCTTGTAGCGCTCGCCGGCGAGCACGTTGAAGAACGCCTGGGTGCCGACGATCTGCGAAGTCGGCGTCACCAGCGGCGGGAAACCGAGGTCGGCGCGGACCCGCGGGATTTCCTCGAGCACCTCGCCCATACGGTTCAGCGCGCCCTGCTCCTTGAGCTGGTTGGCCAGGTTGGAAATCATCCCGCCCGGCACCTGGTTGACCTGCACGCGGGTATCCACGCCGGTGAATTCGCTCTCGAACTGGTGGTACTTCTTGCGCACCGCGTGGAAGTACATGCCGATCTCCTGGATCAGCTCCAGGTCCAGGCCGGTGTCGTAGGGGGTGCCGCGCAGCGCCGCGACCATCGACTCGGTGCCCGGGTGGCTGGTGCCCCAGGCCATGCTGGAGATCGCCGTGTCGATACGGTCGGCGCCGTTTTCCACGGCCTTCAGCTGGCACATGCTGGCGACACCGGCGGTGTCATGGGAATGCACCACCACGTCCAGCGGCAGGGCGTCCTTCAGGGCCTTGACCAGGTCGCCGGTGGCATAGGGGGTGAGCAGGCCGGCCATGTCCTTGATGGCGATGGAGTCGACGCCCATGTCGGCCATCGCCTTGCCCTGGGCGACGAAGGCCTCGATGGTGTGCACCGGGCTGGTGGTGTAGCAGATGGTGCCCTGGGCGTGCTTGCCGGCGGCCTTCACCGCCTCGATGGAGACGCGCAGGTTACGCACGTCGTTCATCGCGTCGAAGATGCGGAACACGTCGATGCCGTTGACCGCCGCCTTGGCCACGAAGGCGCGCACCACATCGTCGCTGTAGTGGCGGTAGCCGAGCAGGTTCTGCCCGCGCAGGAGCATCTGCAGGCGGGTGTTGGGCAGCGCTGCCTTGAGCTTGCGCAGGCGTTCCCACGGGTCTTCCTTGAGGAAGCGCACGCAGGCGTCGAAGGTCGCGCCGCCCCAGACTTCCAGCGACCAGTAGCCGACGCGGTCGAGCTTGTCGCAGATCGGCAGCATGTCCTCGGTGCGCATGCGGGTCGCCAGCAGCGACTGGTGGGCATCGCGCAGGATGGTATCGGTGACGCCGGTCTTCTTCGCTTGGATGGTGTTGCTCATGTTCTGCTCCTTCCCTTACAGGCCGGCGTGGGCCGCGATGGCGGTGGCGATGGCGATGGCCAGGTGCGACGGGTTGCGCTTGATCGAGTACTGGGTCAGTTCCGGGTGGCTTTCGACGAAGCTGGTGTTGAACTGGCCGCTGCGGAATTCCGGGTTGCGGAGGATTTCCTGGTAGTACGGCGCGGTGGTCTTGACCCCTTGCACGCGCATGTCGTCAAGGGCGCGCAGGCCGCGATCGAGGGCCTCTTCCCAGGTCAGCGCCCAGACGATCAGCTTCAGGCACATCGAGTCGTAGTACGGCGGGATGGTGTAGCCGGTGTAGATCGCCGTGTCGGTACGCACGCCGGGGCCGCCGGGGGCGTAGTAGCGGGTGATCTTGCCGAACGAGGGCAGGAAGTTGTTCTTCGGGTCCTCGGCGTTGATGCGGAACTGCAGGGCGTAGCCGCGATGGACGATGTCGTCCTGCTTGACCGACAGCTCCAGCCCGGAAGCGATGCGGATCTGCTCGCGGACCACGTCGATGCCGGTGATTTCCTCGGTGATGGTGTGCTCCACCTGGACCCGGGTGTTCATCTCCATGAAGTACACCTCGCCGTCGGCGAGCAGGAACTCCACGGTGCCGGCGTTCTCGTAGCCCACCGCCTTGGCCGCGCGCACCGCCAGATCGCCGATGTAGGCGCGCTGCTCGGGGGTGAGCTGCGGGCTCGGGGCGATCTCGATGAGCTTCTGGTTGCGGCGCTGGATCGAGCAGTCGCGCTCGAACAGGTGCACGGTGTTGCCGAAGGAATCGGCGAGGATCTGCGCCTCGATGTGCTTGGGATTGACGATGCACTTCTCGAGGAATACTTCGGCGCTGCCGAAGGCCTTGGTCGCCTCGGAGATCACCCGCGGGAACGCCTGTTCCAGCTCCTCGCGGCTGTTGCAGCGACGGATGCCACGGCCGCCGCCGCCGGAGGTGGCCTTGAGCATCACCGGGTAGCCGATCCGCTCGGCTTCGCGCAGGGCCTCGGCGAGATCGGCGACGTTGCCTTCGGTGCCGGGGGTGCAGGGCACGCCGGCGGCGATCATGCTGCGGCGGGCTTCGGTCTTGTCGCCCATGCGGCGGATCACTTGCGCCGACGGGCCGATGAACTTGATACCGCGCTCGGCGCAGATTTCCGCCAGCTCGGCATTTTCCGAGAGGAAGCCATAGCCGGGGTGCAGGGCGTCGCAGCCGCTTTCCACCGCCAGGTTCACCAGGGCGCGCGGGTTGAGGTAGCCGGCCAGCGGGTCCGCGCCGATGCTGTGGGCTTCGTCGGCGCGCTTGACGTGCAGCGCGTGGCGATCGGCCTCGGAGTAGACGGCCACCGAGCGGATGCCCATCTCGGCGCAGGCGCGCACGATGCGGACGGCGATCTCGCCGCGGTTGGCGATCAGGATCTTCTTGATCACGGAGGTCTCCCTCTTCGGGGTTGGGAACCTGGTACGGTCGATCCGGATATTCCGGTCGCTGCATGACCGGCAGGCAGCTCCCGGTCGCACTTTTACCCTACCCCCGCGAGGGTGATTAACAAAAATCAATAATTATTGGGATAGCCATTAGAAAAGCTTTATAGTCGCCCGACCGATCTCGGTCAGAGTGTGACTGGAATGCGTAAGTCGTTGATGCGTATGACATTACGGCAGCTTCAGGTTTTCCGTGCCGTATGCGAGAGCCGCTCCTACAGCCGGGCGGCGGAGGAAATGGCCTTGACCCAGCCGGCGGTCAGCCTGCAGATCCGCCAACTGGAAGAGCTGGTCGGCCAGCCGCTGTTCGAGTACGTCGGCAAGAAGCTCTACCTGACCGATGCCGCCGAAGCCCTGCTGAAGACCAGCACCGACCTGTTCCAGCGCCTGGAAAGCCTGGACATGCAGCTCTCGGATCTGAAGGGCTCGCTGCAGGGCCAGTTGCGCCTGGCGGTGGAGTCCAGCGCCAAGTACATCACCCCGCACCTGTTCAAGGCGTTCCAGAACCTGCATCCGGAAGTCAGCCTGAGCCTGACGGTGGTCAACCGCACCCAGGTGATCAAGCGCCTGGCCGACAACCGCGACGACCTGGTGATCATGTCCCTGGTACCGCAGGACATGGCCCTGGAGTTCCTGCCCTTCCTGAACAACCCGATCATCGCCGTGGCGCCGCCGGACCATCCGCTGTGCAACGCCGCGAAGCTGGCCCTGAAGGACCTGGAGCCCTTCCCGCTACTGGTCCGCGAACCGGGCTCCGGCACCCGCAAGGCTTGCGAGGAGTTCTTCCAGCAACGCCGCGCGCACTTCTCGCAGATCCAGGAGATCGCCTCGCTGGAGTCCCTCCGCGAAGGGGTGATCGCCGGCCTCGGCCTGGCCCTGCTGCCGCGCCATGCGGCGCACCAGGAACTGGCCAACGGCCTGCTGCGCGAACTACCGGTGGAGGAATTGCCGCTCTATCGCAGCTGGTGCCTGGTGCACGCCAAGGGCAAGCGCCTGAGCCCGGTGGCCCAGGCGTTCGTCGCCTTCGTCCGCGAGGAGCGGGCGCTGATCAGCCAGCTCGCTGGGCGCTTCGCCGGCCCTGGCGGTTCGAGCTGAGGTAGGCGGCGGCTACCAGCTCGGGGTAGTCGGCCAGTTCCTGGCGCAGGCGCAGTTCTTCGCAGTGGTCCTCGATCGCCCGGCGGAATTGCATGCGCCGCTGGTCTTCGAGCTTGCGGCGGGTTTTCGAATCCACGTGCTGGGCATTGGCATCGCTATGACGGGGCATCTCGCGTCTCCCATGGCCGACTGGCTGGAGTCGCGAGCATCGCGCAGCAATGTGACGGTTTGGCGGCAGGCCGGTGAAGACTGCGTTATGCCTTCCCGGCGGCGCCTCAGGACGGCTCGCCGCGCTCTTCCTGGTTCTTCATCACCTTCGGCGACAGGCGCAGGCTGCGCAGGCTGCGCTTGACGCTCTTGAGGTGGTTGACCAGGTCCGGGCCGCGGGCCATGGCCACGCCCATCGCCAGCACGTCGATCACCACCAGGTGGGCGATGCGCGAGGTCAGCGGGGTGTAGATGTCGGTGTCCTCGTGCACGTCGATCGCCAGATTGACCGTGGCCAGGTCGGCCAGCGGGGTCTGGCTCGGGCACAGGGTGATCAGCGTGGCGCCGGCCTCGCGGACCAGGTTGGCGGTGATCAGCAGGTCCTTCGAGCGACCCGACTGGGAAATGCAGATGGCCACGTCGCTGGGCTTGAGCGTCACCGCCGACATCGCCTGCATGTGCGGGTCGGAGTAGGCCGCCGCCGACAGCAGCAGGCGGAAGAACTTGTGCTGGGCATCCGAGGCCACCGCGCCGGAAGCGCCGAAGCCGTAGAACTCCACGCGCTGGGCGTGGGCGATGGCGGCGATGGCGCGCTCCAGGGCGTGGGTGTCCAGGTGCTCGCGGACTTCCATCAGGCTGTGCAGCGTGGTGTCGAAGATCTTCAGGCTGAAGTCGGCCACCGAGTCGCTCTCGTGGATCGAAAACTGGCCGAAGCTGGCGCCGGCCGCCAGGCTCTGCGCCAGCTTCAGCTTGAGGTCCTGGAAGCCGCTGCAGCCGATGGCGCGGCAGAAACGCACGATGGTCGGCTCGCTGACCCCGACCCCATGGGCCAGTTCGGCCATGGAGCTGTGCATGACCGACGCCGGATCGTTGAGAACATGATCGGCGACCTTGAGTTCCGACTTGCGGAGCTGTTGGCGGGACTGGGCTATGTGCTGCAGCAGGTTCACAGGCTGGACTCGATTCTCTGTAGTAACCTTGTAGTTATACTACAAACAGTCAGCCACGCCCAGCCAACGCCGTCGGGAGCTTGCCTTGAGTACACCAGCCACTCCAACGTCCTGCGACATCCTGGTCTTCGGCGGTACCGGCGACCTGGCCCTGCACAAGCTGCTGCCGGCGCTCTATCGCCTGCACCGGGAGGACCGCCTGCCGGCCGATACGCGGATCTTCGCCCTCGCCCGCAGCGCGCTGGACAACGCCGCCTTCCTCGCCCTCGCCGAGCGCAACGTCCGCGCGGTGGTGACGCGCAGCGAGTTCGCCGCCGAACAATGGAAAGGCTTCGCCGCGCGCCTCGACTACCTGGCCATGGACGCCTCGCAGAGCGCCGACTTCGGCCGTCTCGCGCGGCACCTGAAGAGCAGCGAGGGCCGGGTGCTGGTGCACTACCTGGCGACCTCGCCGAGCCTGTTCGCGCCGATCGCGCAGAACCTCTCCATCGCCGGCCTCGCCGGGCCGCAAGCGCGCATCGTGCTGGAAAAACCGCTGGGCCATTCGCTGGACTCGGCGCGGGCGATCAACCAGTCCATCGGCCGGGTGTTCGACGAGTCGCGGGTGTTCCGCATCGACCACTACCTGGGCAAGGAAACCGTGCAGAACCTGATGGCCCTGCGCTTCGCCAATGCGTTGTTCGAGCCGGTCTGGCGCGCGGCGCACATCGACCATGTGCAGATCAGCGTCAACGAGACCCTTGGCGTGGAGAACCGCGGCGGCTACTACGACCACGCCGGGGCGATGCGCGACATGGTGCAGAACCATCTGCTCCAGTTGCTCTGCCTGGTGGCGATGGAGGCGCCGGTGCGTTTCGACGCCGAGGCTGTGCGCAATGAGAAGCTCAAGGTGCTGCAGGCGCTGAAGCCGATCTCCGGGCTCGACGTGCAGGACAAGACGGTACGCGGCCAGTACGCCGCCGGCAGGATTGGCGGCCAGGAGGTGCCGGCCTACTACTTCGAGAAGAACGTCGACAACGACAGCGATACCGAGACCTTCGTCGCGCTCCAGGCCGAGGTCGAGAACTGGCGCTGGGCCGGGGTGCCGTTCTACCTGCGCACCGGCAAGCGCATGGCGCGCAAGTGCTCGGAAATCGTCATCCAGTTCAAGCCGGTGCCGCACAGCCTGATCGACGGCGGCGGCGGGCCGGCCAACCGCCTGTGGATAAGGTTGCAGCCGGAGGAGCGGATCAGCGTGCAACTGATGGCCAAGACCCCGGGCAAGGGCATGCAACTGGAACCGGTGGAGCTGGACCTCAACCTGGCCGAGGCCCTCAGCCGCAACAAGCGGCGCTGGGACGCCTACGAACGCCTGCTGCTGGACGTGATCGAGGGCGACTCGACGCTGTTCATGCGCCGCGACGAGGTAGAGGCCGCCTGGGGTTGGGTCGACCCGATCCTCGCCGGCTGGCGCGAGCACTACCAGAGCCCGCGGCCCTACCCGGCCGGCAGCAACGGCCCGGAACAGGCGCAACTGCTGCTGGAACTGCAGGGTCGACGCTGGCTGGAATGACGCGGACATTGATCCGGCTCAGGATCGCCCGGCGCGCGCTCGGCTAGAGTCGCGCGCCCACGTCGTTGCGAGCCCGAACCATGACCGCCACCGCCCTCCGCCCCGAACTGCTGTGCCCCGCCGGCACCCTGAAAAGCATGCGCTATGCCTTCGCCTACGGCGCCGATGCCGTCTACGCCGGGCAGCCGCGCTACAGCCTGCGGGTGCGCAACAACGATTTCGACCACGCCCAACTGGCCGAAGGCATCGCCGAGGCCCACGCGCTCGGCAAGCGCTTCTACGTGGTGGTCAACATCGCCCCGCACAACGCCAAGCTGAAGACCTTCCTGCGCGACCTGGAGCCGGTGGTCGCCATGGGTCCGGATGCGCTGATCATGTCCGATCCCGGCCTGATCATGCTGGTTCGCCAGCATTTCCCGCAGATGCCCATCCACCTGTCGGTGCAGGCCAACGCGGTGAACTGGGCCACGGTGCAATTCTGGCGGCAGCAGGGCCTGACCCGGGTGATTCTTTCCCGCGAGCTGTCGCTGGAGGAGATCGAGGAAATCCGCCAGCAGGTACCGGACATGGAGCTGGAAGTGTTCGTCCACGGCGCCTTGTGCATGGCCTATTCCGGGCGCTGCCTGCTGTCCGGCTACATCAACCGCCGCGACCCCAACCAGGGCACCTGCACCAATGCCTGCCGCTGGGAATACAAGGCGGTGGAGGGCCGCGAGGACGAGCTGGGCAACGTGGTGGCGCGGGAGCCGACCCTGGGACGCGGCGCGCCGACCGAGCAGGTATTCCTCCTCGAGGAAGGCAACCGTCCCGGCGAACCGATGGCCGCCTTCGAGGACGAACACGGCACCTACATCATGAATTCCAAGGACCTCCGCGCCGTGCAGCACGTCGAGCGGCTGGCGCGGATCGGCGTGCACTCGCTGAAGATCGAGGGCCGTACCAAGTCCCACTACTACGTGGCGCGCACCGCCCAGGTCTACCGCCAGGCGATCGACGACGCGGCGGCCGGCAAGCCGTTCGACCGCGGTCTGATGGACACCCTGGAGTCCCTCGCCCACCGCGGCTACACCGAGGGCTTCCTGCGCCGCCACGTGCACGACGAGTACCAGAACTACCAGCACGGCCATTCGCTGTCCGAGCGCCAGCAGTTCGTCGGCGAACTCACCGGCGAACGCCGCGACGGACTGGCCGAGGTGGAGGTGAAGAACCGCTTCCAGCGCGGCGACAGCGTCGAACTGATGACTCCGCGAGGCAACCTGAGCCTGCGCGTGGAGGACCTGCGCAACGCCGCCGGCGAAGCCATCGAGGTGGCGCCGGGCAATGGCCACGTGGTCTACCTGGCGCTGCCGGAAGGCCTGGACCTGCGCTACGCGTTACTGATGCGCGATCTCCAGCCCGGCCAGGACACCCGCCAGCCGCAGGCCGAACGCAGCGGCGGGTGTGCCGGCAAGGGCGCTTGCGGCTGCGCTCACTGAGGGTTGAGCAGGAACACCACGTAGCCCCTGAACCAGGGGCTCTTTTCCAGGTAGTCGGGGGCTTGCCAGTCGCCGCCCTGGACCAGGCCGATCCGGTACGGCAGTTGCAGGCGGCTGACCCGCGGGAGGTAGGCGGCGTGGTTGGGAATGCTGTGGCGCCCCTGGTAGGTCTGCACCACCACTTCGTCGACCACGCCCTTGAGCCGGTTGATCGCCGCCGGCTCGGCGTTGCTGCCCCAGTCGAGCAGCCCGGTGATGCTCAAGCGGTATTCGCGGGGCAGGCGCCGGCGCAGGTCGCGGAGGAAATCGACGTACTCGTCGAGGTAGCGGGTACGCGCATCGAAGTCGATCTGGATGCCGACCACCGGGTTGCCGGCACGCTTCCAGCGCTGCACCTGGTTCAGCACGGCCTGGTAGATCTGCGGCGTCCAGCGCAGGGTATGGGCGCGGTACACCACCCAGACCTCACCCCGCGCCAGGCGCGGCACCGAGATGCCCTGGGCGATCAGCCGCACGCCCTCGCCGGGGCGCCGGCGCGACTGGCTGATCTGTCCCTGCAGGATGTACAGCGTCTCGGCCCGCGCCAGCACCGGCTGCGGCGCGACGCCGCTCCACAGCCAGAAAGCGCCGTAGTCCTCGGCGCGCACCGCGGCCTCGACGGACGGCAACAGCGGCAGGCCCAGCAACAGGCCCGCCAGCCAGGCTCGCCAGCGCCTCACCAGTAGTACTTCAGTTCCTTGGCCCAGGAGCTGTCGGCGTAGGTCGACTTGAGCGTACGGAACCATTGCTTGCGCTCGGCCTGCGGGATGTCCTGCTGGCCGCAGGTGTTGTAGCCGGCCGGGGCGAAGCAGTTGATCGCGCGGAACAGCGCGTAGGCCTTGTCTTCGCGCGGTGCCTTGGGGTTGTCCATGACCAGGCGATAGCCATCCAGCCGGGAGTACACCGCGCCCTTGAAGCCGCTCGGGGTGCCGCCCAGCTCGTTGGCCTCGGGCTGGCTGTCCAGCGGCATGCCGTCGAGACCGTTGCGCAGGATGAATTCGCCCAGGCAGTTCAGGCCCTTCGGGTCCTTGTCATCGGCGGCCAGCGCCGCGGCCGACTCGGCGATGGCCGGGCAAACGTAGCCGGACTCGGCCTTGTCGCCCGTCCAGCGGAACAGCTCCAGGCTGTTGCCGGCGCCGTAGACATAGCCGAGGCTGGTGCCCAGCTTGGTCTGCGAGGGGGTTTCGCCGAGCAGCGCGAAGTCCTTGCCGAAGTCGGCGAAGCGGCTGCGGCGCAGGTCCTTGTAAAGGAGAGTGAACAGCGCGCTGTCGCGCTCTTCCGCCGTCGCCCCCTGCTTGGCCTGGCGGCGCAACAGCGCGGCGTCGGCGACGTTGCGCAGGAGGATGCTGCGCAGCAGCGGCTCCTGGACCGGCGAACCTTCGGCGAAGACCTTTTCCAACTGGCCGCTGCGCTCGTAGTTGAGCGCCAGGGCCAACTGCAACTGGCCCTTCTGGTACGGCTGCGCGGCCTGCGGCAACAGTTCCAGCCAGAGCGCCTCGGCGGCTTTCCAGTCCTTCTGTTGCTCCAGCGCCAGCCCACGCAGGGTCTGCTGGCTGAAGCCGACGTAGTCGAGGCTGCCGACCTTTTGCGGCAGCGCTTCGAGGGTCTTCGCCGGGTCCTGGTCGACATAGAAGCGATAGGCCGCCTGCAGGTAGGCGAACAGTTCGGGATGCGCGGCGAAGCTGGCCTGTTGGGCCTGCAGTGTTTCCCAGGTGAAGCTGCGCGGGGTCGACGGATCGTGGGCGCGCATCTGCACCAGGTCGGCCACCGCCAGCAGCAGCGGAGTCTGGATGTCGCCGAGCTGGATACCGGTCAGGAGCTTGTTGTCGACCTCCTGGACCAGGTCTTCCAGGGCCATGTTGCGCTGCCCTTGCTCGGCTTCGGCGAATTGCGTGGCATAGTCCTGGGCCAGCAGCTTCTGGTCGCCGGCCAGCCAGTGCACGCGCCGCTGCAAGCCCTTGGCCGAGGCGGCGTAGAGCCCCTTCGGATACGCCTGCAGGTAGGCCTCGAGGGCGCTGCGGGTCTGTTCCAGGCGAGCCTTGTCGACGTTCTGCAGCTCGGGGAAGCCCATGTCGTCGAAGGCGTTCTGCTGGGCGGCGTTGAGCAGGGTGCGCGCCTGCAGGTACAGGGCGGTTTCCTTCAGCCAAGGCTGCGACACGTCCTGCAACGCCTTGAAGCCCTGTTCGGCTTCGTCGAAGCGGCCGCTGTAGAAGTTGGCCGCAGCCTCCAGGTACGTGGCGAAGGCCTTGCCTGCGGCCGACTCGACGCCTTGCGCGAGCACACCGCCCAGTTCCTCTTGTTCCCAGCCGCAGGCACCGAGCAGCTCCAGGCGGCTGTTGGCCAGTGCCTTGGTCTCCGCCTCGCCCAGCCCGGCGTCACGCACCTGGCGAAGAAACGCCAGCGCGCTGTCCTGGTCGTTGCTGCGGCAGCGGCTGCCCTCGCCCTCGAAGAATTCGGCGCCGGCGATCTTTTCCGGTAGCGCTGCGGCGCCCATCTGCCGGGCCAGTTCGGCGAGCGGCGAGGGCGCTGGCGCAGGCGGCGGTGTCTCCGCCTCGCTCACCGCCGGCGCAGGCGGCTGGCTGCCGTCGCCGGGCAGCAGGCGGAACAGGCCGAACGGCACCAGACCGTAGCCTTCGAGCTTCTCTTCCTCCGACGGCGGCGCCTCCACCAGCCGCCAGTGGCCGGCGTCGGCCAGCAGCAGGCGCAGGTTGGCGCGGGTGTCGTTGCCCGGGGCGAGGAACGGCAAGGTATCGCAGACACCGCCGCCGACCAGCGACCAATCGGGATAGCAGGAGTCGTCGCTGCTGGCCTGGGCCAGCGGGGAGAGACCGGCGCCCACCAGCAGGAGGGCAGGAAGAAGCGGCTTCGAGCGCATGAATCGTCCTTAATTCGTGGGAGTCGAAAGTGCTACAGCATACTCCGCCGGATCGCGTTCAACGAGCCTGGCGCAAACCTTCCTCCAGGGCATGGGCCGGCAACGGCCGGCCGATCAGGTAGCCCTGCAGCTCGTCGCAACGCTGGGCCACCAGGAAGTCCCGCTGCTCGATGGTTTCCACGCCTTCGGCGACCACCTTCAGGTCGAGGCTGTGGGCCATGGCGATGATCGCCCGGATGATCGCCGCATCCTCGCTGTTCTGGGTCAGGTCGCGGACGAACGACTGGTCGATCTTCAGGTAGTCCAGCGGCAGGCGCTTCAGGTAGCTGAGCGAGGAATAGCCGGTGCCGAAGTCGTCGACCGACAGCTTCACCCCCATCTCGCGCAACTGGCGGAAGGTCGCCAGGACACTGTCGAGGGCGTCCAGCCACTGACTTTCGGTCAACTCCAGCTCCAGTTGCACCGCCGGCAGGCCGCTGTCGGCCAGCGCCGAGCGCACTACGTCGAGCAGGTCGCCCTGGCGCAACTGGTGGACCGAGAGGTTCACCGAGACCCGCAGGTTCAGGCCCCGCTGGCTCCACTCGGCGGCCTGCAGGCAGGCCCGGCGCAGGACGAATTCGCCGATCTCGCCGATCAACCCGCACTCCTCGGCCAGGCCGATGAAGGTCGACGGCGGGATCATGCCCTCCTCCGGATGGTGCCAGCGCACCAGCGCCTCGACCGAGTCCGGGCGGCCGCTGGCCAGGCACAGCTTGGGCTGGTAATGCACGTCCAGCTGGCCCTCCTCGACCGCCTTGCGCAACCGGGTTTCCAGGCGCAGGCGTTCGAGGGTGCTGTCCTGCAGGTTGTCGCGGAAGAACTGGAAGGTGTTGCCGCCGAGTTGCTTGGCATGTTGCATCGCCAGGTTCGCCTGGCTCATGAGCACGGAGATTTCCCGCGCCTGCTCGGAAAACAGGCTGATCCCCAGCGAGGCGCCGAGGATCAGCTCGTGGCCGAGCACGCTCACCGGCTGGCGCAACTG
Organism: Pseudomonas sp. YA1; assembly: GCF_058680555.1. Classification (NCBI taxonomy): domain Bacteria; kingdom Pseudomonadati; phylum Pseudomonadota; class Gammaproteobacteria; order Pseudomonadales; family Pseudomonadaceae; genus Pseudomonas; species Pseudomonas sp. YA1. The sequence continues at coordinate 434,645 of NZ_JBZWBG010000001.1, read as the reverse complement.
GACCAGCAGGCGTTCGGCCAGGCGCGACAGGGCCGCGGCGCCGGTGCCGCCATCGAGGAGGATGGCGAACTCGTCGCCGGCCAGACGCGCCAGGGTGTTGGCTTCCGGCGCGGTGCGCCGCAGGCGCTGGGCCATCTCCCTGAGCAACTGGTCGGCGACCTCGTGGCCGAGGCTGTCGTTGAGCAGCTTGAAGCGGTCCAGGTCGATCAGCAGCAGGGCCAGCCCGCCCTCCTCCTGGCGCGCCCGCTGGGCCGCCTCGTGCAGCCGCTCGCGGAACAACCGGCGGTTGGCCAGGCCGGTCAGTTCGTCGTAGTGCAGCAGGTGACGCAGGCGCTCCTCGACGTCGCGGCGGGCACTGAGATCGGTGAAGAAACCGACGATGTGGGTCGCCTCGCCATTGCCATCGCGCAGCAGGTTGAGCTGCAGCCATTGGGGATAGGGATCGCCATTCTTCCGCGTATCCACCAGTTCGCCCTGCCACTGCCCGTGCTGGCGCAGCTCGGCGCGGATCTGCCGGTAGTGGCGCTGGGCCTCGGGGGTATTCACCAGCAGGCTGGCGTTGCGCCCGACCACGTCCTCGCGGCGATAGCCGGTGATGCGACTGAAGGCCTGGTTGACCGCCAGCAGGTTGTAGGCCGGATCGAGGATCACGATGCTCTCGCTGGCCGCCTCGAACACTGTCGCGGCCAGTTGCTGCTGCTCTTCCAGGCGCTTGCGCGCGCTGATGTCGCTGCGCGTGCCGAGCATCCGCGTCACCCGTCCCCGCGGGTCGCGAGCCATGGCCCGGCCACGATCCTCCAGCCAGCGCCAGCCGCCCTCCCGGTCGCGCACGCGGTACTCCACCCGGTACAGCTCGCTGCGCCCCTTGAGATGTTCGGCGAGGGCGCGACGGATACGCGGCAGGTCGCCGGGGTGGATGCTTTCGATCAGCCTGCGATAGTCCTCGGGACCGTCCCCGGCGTCGCTGAAGACCGCCTCGAGATAGGAATGCTGGACCCGGCCGCTCTCCAGGTTCCAGTCCCACAACCCCAGTTCACTGGCCTCCAGGGCCATGGCCAGGCGCGCCTCGCTCTGGCTGAGCGCCTGGCTGGTCGCGCCAAGCTCCTCGGTGCGCGCCTCCACCCGGCGCTGCAAGGCATCGCGGGCGGCGCGCAGCTCGCGTTCGACCAGGCGTCGCTGGCCGACCTCCTGGGCGAGCTTGCGATTGAGCGCTTCGGCCTCGGCGTTGACGCGCTCCAGGTGCAGGTTCAGCGCCTGGGTCTGGAAGCGTCGCAGCAGCGCGCCCTGCACCAGCCGGTGGATCTGCCCGGCGACCACCAGCAGCGCCACCAGCAGGATCAGGCCGAGCACGCCCCAGCCCTGCAACAGGCTATGCGGCTGCAACAGCAGGAAAACGATGGATGGCAGCAGGCCCGGCAAGGCGAAGGTGAGGAAGGCCGGCAGGCTCACCGCATAGGCGACGCTGGCGGAGAGGATCGCCGCCGCCACCAGGCCGAACACCAGCACCTGCTGGAGGAAGGCATCGGCCGGGACCAGCATGATCACCGCGAACGCCAGGGTCAGGCCCGAGGCGCCGGCGCCGCACAGGAAGGTCCGCCGCCAGTGGCGGCTGGCCTGGCGACGGCTGTCGGCCTGCTGGAAGGCGGCGACCTGCAGCAGGCGCAGGACGGCGAGCAACACCAGCCAGACCAGCCAGCCACCGAGCAGCCAGCTGCTGACCTTGCCCCACACCAGGCAGGCGCTGGTCACGCCGCCGAGCAGCATGAGCAGGGTCGGCGTGCGCGAGCCGAGATAAAGGAGCCGGGTACGCTCGATGGCAATTTCGCGGGCGTAGAGCCGCAGTACATCGGTGCTGCCGCCCGGCAGCGCCAAGGGCTCGACATGGACGGTCATAGGCGCTTGTTCTTGTAGTGGTTTGCCTTGAAGTGGCCGGAGCATAACCGAGCAGGGGCAGGCTGCCCAAGGCCGGGATAGAGCATTTTTCCGCAGCCAGGCCCGACGCTGCGCCGGCCTGCGCCGAATGGCGGCCCGGTTTGCCCGGCTTTTCCCCGCCCCGGTAGAATGCCGCGATGAACGACGACCTCTCCCTCCTGCTGAACTCCCTCAACGACCCGCAGCGCCAGGCCGTGGCCGCGCCGCTGGGCCGCCAACTGGTCCTCGCCGGCGCCGGCTCGGGCAAGACCCGCGTGCTGGTGCACCGGATCGCCTGGCTGATCCAGGTCGAGCACGCCTCGCCCTACAGCATCCTGTCGGTGACCTTCACCAACAAGGCGGCGGCGGAGATGCGCCACCGCATCGAGCAGTTGCTCGGGATCAATCCGGCGGGCATGTGGGTCGGCACCTTCCACGGCCTCGCCCATCGCCTGCTGCGCGCGCACTGGCGCGAGGCCGGGCTGAGCGAGAACTTCCAGATCCTCGACAGCGACGACCAGCAACGCCTGGTCAAGCGGGTGATCCGCGAACTCGGCCTCGACGAGCAGCGCTGGCCGGCGCGCCAGGCCCAGTGGTTCATCAACGGGCAGAAGGACGAGGGCCTGCGGCCGCAACACATCCAGCCCGGCGGCGACCTGTTCCTCGCCACCATGCTGAAGATCTACGAAGCCTACGAGGCGGCCTGCGCCCGCGCCGGGGTGATCGACTTCTCCGAGCTGCTGCTGCGCGCCCTGGACCTCTGGCGCGACCATCCCGGCGTGCTCGAGCACTACCAGCGGCGCTTCCGCCATATCCTGGTGGACGAGTTCCAGGACACCAACGCCGTGCAGTACGCCTGGCTGCGGATTCTCGCCAAGGGCGGCGACAGCCTGATGGTGGTCGGCGACGACGACCAGTCGATCTACGGCTGGCGTGGCGCACGGATCGAGAACATCCAGCAGTTCAGCGACGACTTCGCCGACGCCGAGGTGATCCGCCTGGAGCAGAACTACCGTTCCACCGCGTCGATCCTCAAGGCCGCCAACGCCCTGATCGCCAACAACCAGGGACGCCTGGGCAAGGAGTTGTGGACCGACGGCGAGGACGGCGAGTCGCTGAGCCTGTACGCCGCGTTCAACGAGCACGACGAGGCGCGCTACGTGGTCGAGTCGATCGAGAGCGCGCTCAGAGGCGGCCTGGCGCGCAGCGAGATCGCCATCCTCTACCGCTCCAACGCCCAGTCGCGGGTGCTGGAGGAAGCCCTGCTGCGGGAGAAGATTCCCTACCGCATCTACGGCGGCCAGCGCTTCTTCGAGCGTGCCGAAATCAAGAACGCCATGGCCTACCTGCGCCTGCTCGACGGCCGCGGCAACGACGCGGCGCTGGAACGGGTGGTCAACGTGCCGGCACGCGGCATCGGCGAGAAGACCGTGGAGAGCATCCGCGAATTCGCCCGCGGCAACGATGTGTCGATGTGGGAGGCGATTCGCCTGATGATCGCCAACAAGGTCCTGCCCGGCCGCGCCGCCAGCGCCCTGACCGGCTTCGTCGAGCTGATCGAGAATCTTTCGGCGAAGGTCATGGACATGCCGCTGCACCTGATGACCCAGACGGTGATCGAGCAGTCCGGACTGATCAGCTACCACAAGGAAGAAAAAGGCGAGAAAGGCCAGGCCCGGGTGGAGAACCTCGAGGAACTGGTCAGCGCCGCCCGCGCCTTCGAGAACAGCGAGGAAGAGGAAGACCTCACCCCGCTGCAGGCCTTCCTCAGCCACGCCTCCCTGGAGGCCGGGGAAACCCAGGCCGACGCCCACGAGGACAGTGTCCAGCTGATGACCCTGCACAGCGCCAAGGGCCTGGAGTTCCCGCTGGTGTTCCTGGTCGGCATGGAGGAAGGGCTGTTCCCGCACAAGATGAGCCTGGAGGAATCCGGCCGCCTGGAAGAGGAACGCCGCCTGGCCTACGTCGGCGTCACCCGCGCCATGCAGCGACTGGTCCTGACCTACGCGGAGACCCGCCGGCTCTATGGCAGCGAGACCTACAACAAGGTTTCGCGCTTCATCCGCGAGATCCCGCCGTCGCTGATCCAGGAAGTGCGCCTGTCCAATACCGTCAGCCGCCCCTACGGCGGCACTTCGCGCAACGCCGGCGGCAGCCTGTTCAGCGGCGCCGGGGTGCCGGAGACGCCCTTCTCCCTCGGCCAGCGGGTGCGCCACGCGCTGTTCGGCGAAGGGACTATCCTCAACTTCGAAGGCGCCGGCGCCCAGGCCCGGGTGCAGGTGAACTTCGAGAGCGAAGGCAGCAAGTGGCTGATGCTCGGCTACGCCAAGCTGGAAGCCCTGTAGCGGCGCAGCCCGTGGAGAAGGCCCGGAGGAGGACGACATGCTGGCATCCTGGGCCTTCTGGGCACTGCTTTCGGCGCTGTTCGCCGCGCTGACCGCGATCTTCGCCAAGATCGGCCTCGACCGGGTCGATTCGGACTTCGCCACCTTCATTCGCACCCTGGTGATCCTCGTCACCCTCGGCAGCATCCTCGCGGTCCTGGGCAAGTTCCAGGCCCCGGGCAGCATCCCGCCGCGCAGCTGGCTGTTCCTGGTGCTCTCCGGGCTGGCCACCGGTGCCTCCTGGATCTGCTATTTCCGCGCCCTCAAGCTCGGCCCGGCGTCGCTGGTGGCGCCGCTGGACAAGTTCAGCGTGGTGCTGGTGGCACTGCTCGGCGTGGCCCTCCTCGGCGAACGCCTGGACCTGCGCCAATGGCTCGGCGTAGCCCTGGTGACAGCGGGCGTGGTGGTCCTGGCAATCCGCCCATAAGCCCGCTGAATGGCGCTTCGACCTTGGTATAAAGGCGAAAAATCGCGGAAACCCTAGACTGGCGGCCTCTAATAATTCGTCGTCTGAGGTTCGTTCCATGTACCGTGATCGCGTGCGCCTGCCCTCCCTGCTCGACAAGGTGATGAGTGCGGCCGAAGCCGCCGACCTGATCCAGGACGGCATGACCGTCGGCATGAGCGGTTTCACCCGCGCCGGCGAGGCCAAGGCCGTACCCCAGGCGCTGGCCATGCGCGCCAAGGAACGTCCGCTGCGTATCAGCCTGATGACCGGCGCCAGCCTCGGCAACGACCTCGACAAGCAGCTCACCGAGGCCGGCGTGCTCGCCCGGCGCATGCCGTTCCAGGTCGACAGCACCCTGCGCAAGGCGATCAACGCCGGCGAAGTGATGTTCATCGACCAGCATCTCTCGGAAACCGTCGAGCAGTTGCGCAACCACCAGCTGAAGCTGCCGGACATCGCCGTCATCGAAGCCGCCGCGATCACCGAGCAGGGCCACATCGTGCCGACCACCTCGGTGGGCAACTCGGCGAGCTTCGCGATCTTCGCCAAGCAGGTCATCGTCGAGATCAACCTGGCCCACAGCACCAACCTGGAAGGCCTGCACGACATCTATATCCCAACCTACCGGCCGACCCGCACGCCGATCCCGCTGACCCGCGTCGACGACCGCATCGGCAGCACGGCGATCCCGATCCCGCCGGAGAAGATCGTCGCCATCGTCATCAACGACCAGCCGGACTCGCCATCCACCGTGCTGCCGCCGGACGGCGAGACCCAGGCCATCGCCAACCACCTGATCGATTTCTTCAAGCGCGAGGTCGACGCCGGGCGCATGAGCAACAGCCTCGGCCCGCTGCAGGCCGGTATCGGCAGCATCGCCAACGCGGTGATGTGCGGCCTCATCGAGTCGCCGTTCGAGAACCTGACCATGTACTCCGAAGTGCTGCAGGACTCGACCTTCGACCTGATCGACGCCGGCAAGCTGCGCTTCGCCTCGGGCAGCTCGATCACCCTGTCGCCGCGGCGCAACGCCGACGTGTTCGGTAACCTGGAGCGCTACAAGGACAAGCTGGTGCTGCGCCCGCAGGAAATCTCCAACCACCCCGAGGTGGTCCGTCGCCTGGGCATCATCGGCATCAATACGGCGCTGGAGTTCGACATCTACGGCAACGTCAACTCGACCCACGTCGGCGGCACCAAGATGATGAACGGCATCGGCGGCTCCGGCGACTTCGCCCGCAACGCGCACCTGGCGATCTTCGTCACCAAGTCGATCGCCAAGGGCGGCAACATTTCCAGCGTGGTGCCGATGGTCAGCCACGTCGACCACACCGAGCACGACGTCGACATCCTCGTCACCGAGCAGGGCCTCGCCGACCTGCGCGGCCTGGCGCCTCGCGAACGGGCCCGGGTGATCATCGAGAACTGTGTCCACCCGTCCTACCAGGCACCGCTGCTGGACTACTTCGAGGCGGCTTGCGCGAAAGGCGGCCACACGCCGCATCTGTTGCGCGAGGCGCTGGCCTGGCACCTGAACCTGGAAGAACGTGGACACATGCTGGCCGGCTGAGGCTGAACCGTTTCATCCGCAACTATTTCCAGCGCCCGGACGATTAATTCTTCCGGGCGTCTGGACAGGGCAGAAAAAACCACGTAAAAACATATTTCGGCGGCCTTTTCTCTTGCCGCCATCGCAACACGCCGACCCGGCCCTTCCGCTTTTCCTGCTGTAACACTTCGTTGTTTCTTTCGGTAACGCACCATGACGGTGCAGAGCGGTACAGTTACGCACCGAAACAACCCATACAGTTCGGAAACACACCCCGGTGATCCAACGCAATTCTCCGCAACTGTTCCTATTCTTGTTGACCTGTTAGTCAGATCATATTGCTCAGTTAATCACTAGCAACCTGACTACCCACCACAAGTGGGAAGGATCGACACATCATGGAACGTACCCTCGGTTCCAACACTTTCGACATCGCTCGCTCCAACCGCCGCAGCAGCAGCCTGCTGGGCACCATGAAACTGTGGCAGCGCCGCATCCAGAGCCGTCGCCAGCTGGCCCGCCTGGACTCCCGCCTGCTCGCCGACGCCGGCATCAGCGAAGCCCAGCGCTACGCCGAGCTGAACAAGCCGTTCTGGCGCTAAGCGATACTGTAACGCCCCGGTTCGGCCCAGCCTGAACTGTACCGTAGGCCGCTCCTTACCGAGCGGCCTTCACGTATCTGGAAGAAGCCTTTTCCTCCAGCAGTTCACGGTACAGCTCGCTCCAGCGACGCCCCATCTCTTCGGCGGTGAACAGTTGCCGATAGCGGGCCTCCGCGTTCCTGCCCATATCCTCCGCCTGCTGCGGATGCTCCCAGAGCCAGCGCATCGCTTGGCGAAACGCGGCCGGCTGGCTGGGCGGCACGACCAGGCCGGTCTCGCCATGGATATTGATGTAGCTGGTGCCGGTGCCGATCTCGCTGGAGATCATCGGCTTGCCGTACATCGCGCCCTCCAGCAGGGAGATGCCGAACGCCTCGGAACGCAGGTGCGACGGAAAGACCATGGCGTAGCTGAGTTGCAGCAGGGCGACCTTGTCCTCGTCGTCCACCCGCCCGAGGAAGTGCACGTTGCGCAACCCCAGCGCCGCGGCCTGGGCATACAGCTCGGCCTGCAACGGCCCGGCACCGACGATCACCACCGGGTAATCGGTGCCCTGCAACGCATCCAGCAGGATATGCAGGCCCTTGTAGTAGCGCATCACCCCGACGAACAGGAAGAACCGCGGCCCGAGTTTCTCTCGCCAGTGCTCCAGACGCTGTGCCGCAGGCTTCGGGTAGCAAGCCTTGTCCAGGCCGTAGGTGATCACCCGGGTCTTTTCCCGGTACTGGCGGAGCACGTCGCTGGTGCTGAAGTAGTTGGGCGACGCCACCGCGATCCGATCGACGCTATGAAGGAAGCGCCCCATAAGCGGCCGGTACAGTTTCAACAGGACGCGCTGGCGGATGATGTCCGAATGGTAGGTGACCACGCTCGGCTTGTTCATACCGGTGAGGAAATGCACCAGGTCCATGAACGGCCAGGGGAAGTGGTAGTTGACCACGTCCGCCTCCGCCGCCAGCTCGCGGAACTGCTTGAACACGCTCAGGGAAAAACCGGTGGAGGCGAGCTGCAGGTCGAGCCTGGCGCGATGCACCACATGTCCGCCGAAGGGCACGACAGGCGGATGCGGGTCGCTGCTCAGGGTCAGGACGTGGTTGTCGATCCCCCACGACCCGCTGCTCTCGCAAAGCTGGAAGATCACCTGTTCGATCCCGCCTACCGTCTCGCTCAGGTAGGTCTTGTAGAAGTGCAGTACCCGCATTCAGCCCTCCACGGCACGACGATAGGCTGCAGCGGTGAGATTCGCGCAACGCTTCCAGGAAAACTGCTCCGCCCGTCGCAGGCCGGCTTCCCGGCAGCACTCCCAGTAGACGGTATCCTCGGTCATGCGGACCAGCATGTCAGATAGCCCATTGGCATCATCCGGGTCAATATAGCTGCCCGCCTCGCCGGCCACCTCCGGCATTGCGGAGAGTCGCGTGAGCAATACCGGCGTGCCGCTGGCCATGGCTTCCAGCACAGGCAGGCCGAAGCCTTCGTAGATCGAGGGGAAGACCAGCGCCCGAGCGCCCGACATCAACTCGGCGACCCGCTCGTCCGGCAGGTAGCCGAGCAGCCGCACCGTCCCCGAAGCCAGCGCCTGGCGCAGTTCGTCGTCAAGCGAGCGACTTTCCCATCCCGGCATGCCGACGATCATCAGCGGAAAACGCTGGCGGACCGCCGCCGGCAGTTGCCCATGGGCGCGCAGGGCCAGCGACAGGTTCTTGCGCGGTTCGAGGGTTCCTACGCAGAGGAAATACCCGCGCGGCACCAGGCCATGCGCGCGCAAGGGCTCGCGCAGGGACTCCCGGTCCCGCGGACGGAACCGCGCGGCATGGCCGAGGGGCGCCACCACGAAGCGCTCGCGCGGCAGGCCGAAATACGCCTGCGCCTCGTCGGCGATCGCCTGCGAGTCGGTCAGGATCAACCGCGCCTTTTCCATCCCGCGCGCCAGCCGGCGTTCTATTTCGCGCAAGCGGGCGGCGGGTTGCGTCGCCGGATAATGCAGGTGGGTCAGGTCGTGCAGGGTCATCAACATCGGCCCGTCGAAGTCCAGCGGCCAGAGACTGGGCTCATGGTAGAGATCGACCGGCGGCCGACCGCTATCGAAACGCCGCTGCTCCAGCCAGCGTCGTGCCCGGTAGGCTCCGGGCAGGTTGCGCAGCCAGGGCGACAGACGCGAATAGCCGGGCAGCGCCGCCGCCGGCAGGTCGCCGCTCCAGCCCCAGCCATGGAACAGGGAAAACTCGAAGTCCGCGTGCGCCTGCAACGCGCCCAGCAACTCGACCAGGTAATGTCCGATGCCGGTCCGCGGCGCCTGGAGAATCCGCGCGTTAACCGCAATCCGCATGTACTGCCTCGCCATGCGTCGGGGCCTTGCCGAGGGCGAGCAGGATCCGCGCGATCAGTTGCCGACTCGCTTCGTGCCAGCCGATCCAGCGCCATTCGCCGACCGGTCGCTCGGCCGGGAACTCGCCCGTGGCTTCGAAGCGGGTGACCAGGTTCGCCAGGGTCTGCGGATCGGCGAGGTCGAAGTAGGCCATGAATTCGCCGCCGATCTCGCGGAACACCGGGATGTCGCTGCCCATCGCCGGCAGGCCGCGCTGCATGGCCTCCACCAGCGGCAGGCCGAAACCTTCCACATAGGACGGGAAGACCAGCGATGCGGCATGGGAGTATGCGTACTCCAGGCTCTTGTCGGAGAGGTCGTTGAACATGAACAGGCGCTTGTTCAGCTCCGGATGCTGCCGCACCCGTTCCACCAGCGCCTCGCACTTCCAGCCGATGCGTCCGGCGATGCACAACCGCACCTGCGAACCCTGGGCCCAGGCGCGCTCGAAGGCATCCAGCAGGTAACCGTGGTTCTTCCGCGGCTCGATGGTGCTGACCATCAGGAATACCGGCGCCTTGGCCTTGAACATGCGCAGCAGGTCGGGCTCGACGGAGGCGCCGTCCTCCACCAGGTCCAGCTCCGAACCCAGGTGGAAATAATCGAACCAGCGTTGCGCGACCTTCTCCGGGCCGATGCGCCGCAGCATCTCCGCGCGCACTTCGTCGCGGATGGTCTCGGAAATCGCGACGTAGCCGTCGGCGGTGGCCGCGACCCAGTCGAACCAGTGGTTGAACACCTTGACCAGGCCGGCATCGCAGAATTGCGGATGGGTCAGGGGAATCAGATCGTAGATCACCGAGACGATGCCCACACCCTCGCTCTTGAGGCGTTCCGCCAGCGGGAAGAAATCGGCGTGCCAGGAGGAGTCCAGCAAGACCAGTTGGTCGCCGGCCCGATGTTCGAGCGGGGTCGCGCGCACGGGTGCAGGCTGCTGCTTGCCGAGGATGCGGTCGAGCAGGCGCAGCGGAATGCTGAGGAAGGCGAAGGCGAACAGGCGGCAGGCTACATAGAGAAGGCGCCGGGCCCACGGCGAGGAACGGAACGGGCGGCGCTTTTCCAGGGTGCGCTGGCCCAGCCAGAAGTAGTTGGCGGCTCGCTCCACCAGGATGCGCAGGCGTACCAGCGGCGAATGCGGCCGTGGGTCCAGCGGCGCCAGGCTGTGGACCTGGTACAGGGTGCCGTCGAGCATTGCCACCGGGATGCACTCCACCGTCTCGTCGGCTTCCGGCAACTCGCGGATGACGTTGCGCACCACCCGCTGAATACCGGAATTGACCTTGGGATGCTCGAACACATAGGTGCATTCGACCAACAGACGCCTCATGGAGTGCTCTCCGCGGAAGTGGGGTCCAGAGCCGCCTCGCCGGAGCGGCTGATATGGGTTTCGGCGCCCAGCCAGGAGCAACCGACGAAGTCTTCCTGGCGGTTGTTGATGACATGGAAGACCAGGCCGTAGTCGCGCCATTCGAAGTTGCGGTCCAGGTGCGAGTCCAGCCGCGACAGGCTCAGCGCCACCGAGTAGTGCCCCTTGCCCAGGCGCATGTCGAAGGCGAAGCGGTAGGTGATGCGCTCGCCGGCCTTCAGGTCGGTGAGGGCCTTGTCCAGGCGGTGGGTATTGATCCCGTACATCGGCTGGCCGAGGCGGTCCTTGATCATGAAGCCGAGGATCAGCCGCTCGATGTCCTGGCGAACCTCGACCTCGACTTCCAGCGTCACCGCCTGGCCTACCTCGACCACCTCCAGCGCGCGCTGCCGCTGGTCGACCATCCGTACGTCGAGGATCGCTGCCTCGCCGGTGCCGGAAATCGTCCGCACCTGGCCGTCGGCGAGCATTTCCTGGCGCACGGTCTGCCCCTCGCGCTCGGCGAGCAGGGCGTTGTAGTAGTCCATCACCTCTTCCGGCCGCCCGCGCATGGCCATCCGTCCCTGCTCCAGGAGGATCGCGGAGTCGCAGATGGACTGGATCGCCGAGCGGTCGTGGGAAACGATCAGCAGGGTGGTGCCGGCCTTGCGGAAACTGCGGATGCGCTCGAAGCTCTTGTGCTGGAAATAGGCATCGCCGACCGACAGGGCCTCGTCGACGATCAGGATGTCCGGCCGCCGGGCAGTCGCAACGCTGAACGCCAGGCGCATCTGCATGCCGCTGGAGTAGGTGCGCACCGGTTGCTCGATGGCCTCGCCGATTTCGGCGAAGGCCTCGATCTCCGGCATCAGCGCCTGGATTTCCTCGACCTGCATGCCCAGCAGTTGCCCGGCCATGAAGACGTTCTGCCGGCCGGTGAAGTCCGGGTGGAAGCCCATGCCCAGCTCGAGCAGCGCGGCGACCCGGCCGGCCACGCGGATCTCGCCGCAGGTCGGCTGGGTGGTGCCGGCGATCATCTTCAGCAGGGTGCTCTTGCCGGCGCCGTTGACCCCGACGATGCCGACCGCTTCGCCCGGCTCGATGGTGAACTCGACCTCGCGCAGGATCCAGTGCAGGTGGTGGCGCGGAGGGCTGAAAGGCACCAGCCATTCGAACAACCGGCTCCAGCGATTGGGATACTGCTTGTAGGCCTTGCCGAGGCCGGATACGCGTATCTGTCCCATCAGAGTTCATCCACCATTTCGCCGACCCGCTGGCGGAACAGACGCAGGCCGAGCGCGCACAGCAGCAGCGCCAGCAGGGTGATCGGCAGCAATGAAGGCCAGTCCGGCCATTGCCCGTGGAGGAACAGCTGCTGGTAGCTGCGCATCAGCGCGGTCATCGGGTTGAGTTCGATCAGCGAGCGGATACCCTCGGGCAGGATGCCGATCGGATAGACGATCGGCGTCAGCCAGAACCAGAACTGCAGGCAGATGCCGAACAACTGGCCGACGTCGCGGAAGAACACGTTGAGCACCCCGAGGATCATCCCCAGTCCCGCCGCGAACAGCACCTGGATCGCCAGCAGCGGCACCAGCGCGAGCAATGCCGCGCCCGGCAGGCGCCCGCTGAGGGCAAGAAAGCCGAGGAACAAGGCGAGGATGATGGCGAAATTGACCCCGGCGTTGAGCAGTACGATGACCGGCAGGCAGATGCGCGGGAAGCTGATCTTCTTCAGCAGGTTGGCGTTCTCGATGAACATGCTCTGGCTGCGCGAGGTGATTTCCGCGAACAGGCCCCAGGTCAGCAGCCCGGCGCAGAGATAGACGCTGTAGGCCAGGCCGTCGTCGACCCCCGGCAGGCGCGCGCGCATCACCTGGGAGAAGATCACCGTGTAGACGACGATCATCGACAGCGGATTGAGCACCGTCCACAACGCGCCGAACAGCGACCCGCGGTAGCGCGACTGGAACTCGCGCTTGACGCTGCCGAGAACGAAGCCACGATAGCCCCACAAGGAACGAGACAAGCCAAGAAGCATCAGACCACCCTGCCGTACTGGTCCTCGAAGCGGACGATGTCGTCCTCTCCCAGGTATTCGCCGCTCTGCACCTCGATCATCACCAGGTCGATGACCCCCGGGTTTTCCAGGCGATGCCGGTGGCCCGCGGGAATGTAGGTCGACTCGTTGCTGTTGACCAGCCGCGCGCCATCGCCATTGGTGACCCTGGCCATGCCTTGCACCACGATCCAGTGCTCGCTGCGGTGATGGTGCATCTGCAGCGACAAGCGCTCTCCCGGCCTGACCACGATTCGCTTGATCTTGAAGCGCGGCCCCTCCTCGAGGACGGTATAGCTGCCCCAGGGACGGTTGACGGTCCGATGCAGCCGATAGGCCTCGTGCCGCTCGTCCTTCAACCGCTGCACCACCCTGCGCACCTCCTGGACCCGGTCGGCGCGGGCGATCAGCAGCGCATCGGAAGTATCCACCACGACCAGGTCGTCGACCCCGACCGTGGCGACCAGGCGCCCGTCGCTCTGCACGAAGGTGTTGCGGGTGTCGACGAACAGGGTGTCGCCGCTGCCGCGATTGCCCTCTGCGTCCGCGTCGAGCAGCGCGCTCATCGCGCCCCAGGAACCGATATCGCTCCAGTCGAAAGCCGCCGGCACCACGGCGACCCGCGCGGAGCGCTCCATCAGCGCATAGTCGATGGAAATGTCCGGCAGCGCGGCGAAGGCTTCGCCCGCCAGCTCATGCTGGATGCCATCGGCCATCTTCACCGCCGCACTGGCGGCCAGGCAGGCCCTGGCCTGCTCCAGCAGGGCCGGGGCATGCTGCGCCAGCTCGTCGACCAGGGTCGAGGCCGTGAAACAGAACATCCCGGAGTTCCACAGGAAACCGCCACTTTCCACGTAGCGACGGGCGGTTTCCTCATCGGGTTTCTCGACGAAGCGGCGCACCTTGGCCGCCCCCTGTTCGTCCAGCCGGTCGCCCAGCTCGATATAGCCGAAACCGGTTTCCGCTGCGTCCGGTACCACGCCGAAGGTAACCAGGTGCCCGGCGACGGCGAGACGCGCGGCATGCCCCACCGCCTCGCGGAAGGCCTCCTCGTTGCGGATCAGGTGATCCGCCGGCATCACCACCAGTACCGCCGCGTCGCCATGTTCGGCTTGCAGCGCCAGGGCGGCGACGGCAATCGCCGGAGCGGTGTTGCGCCCGGTCGGTTCGAGGATGAAATGTCCCCGGTGCCGCCCCAGGCGGGCCGCGTGGAACTGGTCCTTGCTCTGGAAGTAATGCTCGCGGTTGGTCACCGTGACGATTTCGCCATGCCCGGCCAGGAGCCCGGCGGCACGTCGGTAGGTCTTGCCCAGCAGGGTCTGGCCATCGGGCAGGCGCATGAACGGCTTCGGCTGTCCTTCACGCGACACCGGCCACAGGCGGGTACCGGCGCCGCCGGAAAGCACCACGGGAATCAGCATGGCTTACTCCCGGGAAACGCGTCGCAGGTCCGCCTCGACCATCATCCGGATCAGCTCGTCCAGGCTGGTCCTGGGCTTCCAGCCGAGCACACGCTGGGCCTTGGCCGGATTACCCAGCAGCACGTCGACCTCAGCGGGCCGGAAGAACGCCGGGTCGATCTTGAGGAAGTCGCGGTAGTCCAGGCCCACATGCTCGAAAGCGATCTGGCACATGTCGCGCACGGTGGTAGTGACACCGGTGGCCACCACGTAGTCGTCGGCCTTGTCCTGCTGCAACATCAGCCACATGGCTTCGACGTAGTCCCCGGCAAAGCCCCAGTCGCGCTTGGCGTCGACGTTGCCCAGGCGCAATTCCTGCTGCTTGTCGAGCTTGATGCGGGCCACCGCGTCGGTAACCTTGCGCGTGACGAACTCGATGCCGCGCAGCGGCGATTCGTGGTTGAACAGGATGCCGCTGGAGGCGTGCAGGCCGAAGCTCTCGCGATAGTTGACGGTGATCCAGTGGCCATAGAGCTTGGCCACGCCGTAGGGGCTGCGCGGGTAGAACGGCGTGTTCTCGTCCTGGCGCTCGGCCTGGATCAGGCCGAACATCTCGCTGGTGGAGGCCTGGTAGAAGCGCGTTTCCGGGCTGAACTGGCGGATCGCCTCGAGCAGGTGGGTCACGCCCAGGCCGTCGACGACGCCGGTGGTCACCGGCTGGTTCCAGGAAGCCCCGACGAAGCTCTGTGCCGCCAGGTTGTAGACCTCCTGCGGCTGCGCCTTGATCACCGCGCGCTGCACCGAACAGGCATCGGCCATGTCGCCGTCCTCGTACTGGATATCGCCTTCGATCCCCAGTTCACGCAGGCGCCAGCGCGTGTCGCTGCTGCGCCGCGCCACCAGGCCGTGGACCCGGTAGCCCTTCTCCAGCAGCAGCTTGGCCAGGTACGCTCCGTCCTGACCGGTGATCCCAGTTACCAGTGCACTTCTTGTCATTCTTCTCGTACCCGTGACTCCCAGTCGGACAGGATCGCCCGCAGGGACTGTTTTATGGTTATTTCAGGCTTCCAGCCCGTGGCGTCATGCAGTCGCGCATGGCTGCCGCGAACCCGACGCTGTTCCGCCCGGCGCATCCGGGCAGGGTCCTGAACGATTTCCAGCTCGACCTGGGCGATGTCCGCCAGCAGTTCGATCAGCTCGCGAATCTTCTGCTCCTGCCCGGAACAGACGTTATAGACGGCGCCCGCCTCGCCGTGGGAGAGCAGGCGCAGATAGGCTGACAGCACGTCCTGGACATCGAGGAAATCACGGCTGACGTCGATGTCCCCCACTTCCAGCCGATTGGCCTGCAAGCCTTGCTTCATCCGGGCGATCTGCCGCGCGGCGCTGGCGATCACGAAGCTGTCCTTCTGCCCCGGCCCGATATGGTTGAACGGCCGCGCCACCAGCACCCGCCAGCCTTCGGTGATACCCCACTGCAGGCACAGCGACTCGGCCGCCAGCTTGCTGACCGCATAGGGATTGCGCGGGTGGGGGATGAGTTCCTCGTGGATCGGCAACGCCGCCTCGGCCACCTGGCCGTAGACGTCGCCGGAGCTGATGTACAGGAAGGTACCGGAGAAACCCCGCGCCTTAAGCGCCTGGAGCAGGTTCAGGGTGCCAAGGAGGTTGATCTGCAGGGGCCGCGCAGGATCGCGGAAGGCCTCCGGCACATAGGTCTGCCCGGCCAGGTGGATGACCGCATCCGGCAGCTCCGGCCAGAGGTCGCCCAGCGAATCCGGCTCCAGCAGATCGTAACGATGCGGTACGGGAAGGAGCGCCCACGGCGTGTGGGCCGCTGCCAGATAAGCTTGAAGATGCTTGCCTACGAAACCGGAGAGCCCGGTGACGAACAGACGCTGAGTCAAGGAAGCGGGCCTTTTATCTGATGCTACGCTCGGCGACGCTCTTCCTAGGAATACGACGTTCCAGAGGTCATGCCGGATAGCGTGTTGTTCTGATTATCGCGCTCCAATCTGTGCCAAGAATGCGCCAATTTCAACCGCTTATTCGTGACCGGTAGGTTCTCACTCGAACGGCATGACGTTTTCTCCGTCAGCCTTCACGTTTTTGCGAAAGGTATGTTTAGAATGCCTCTCGATTTCGTGCTTGACTGCCTCCTGTTCTGTTGATCGAACAGGTCGCGGCTGCGATAAC
Source organism: Pseudomonas sp. YA1 (assembly GCF_058680555.1). Lineage (NCBI taxonomy): Bacteria > Pseudomonadati > Pseudomonadota > Gammaproteobacteria > Pseudomonadales > Pseudomonadaceae > Pseudomonas > Pseudomonas sp. YA1. The sequence continues at coordinate 418,383 of NZ_JBZWBG010000001.1, read as the reverse complement.
AGAACAAGAACACGATGGGTCGACCAGTCCGCCGGGAAGGCTTCCGGACAACGAAGCAGCGCCTGGCCTCGCTCATCACCACCAAGCTGTCGAACGGGCAGTTTCATCACGAGATGCCATGAATTTCATCCTTTACTCGGATATCAACGAGCGCTCGATCGGCCACAACCTCGGTCGCCCCGAATACAGCTACTACTTCGTCCTCAAGGCCTACCGGCCAATCCTCGAATCGCTGGGACAGGTCCACCTGGTACAGAGCACGGACGAAGTCGACCCGCTCTATCGGCAACTGCATGAACAGGGCGAAGACTGCCTGTTCCTCTCCTTCACCCCGCCGCACAAGGCGGCGCGGGGCCTGCAATGCCCGATGCTGTGCGTGGTCGCCTGGGAGTTCGAGTCGATTCCCGACGTGGCGTGGGACGGCGATCCGGCGCAGGACTGGAGCCAGGTCCTGGCCGGCCATGGCGCAGCCATCACCCTCTCCGAGCAGACTGCCCACGCGGTTCGCCGGGTGCTGGGCGAAGATTTTCCGGTGCTGGCGCTGCCGACGCCGATCTGGGAGGAGTTCGCCGCGATCCGCCAGCAAGGCGAACGGAATCCGGTCAAGTCCGGCGAGACCCTGCAACTCAAGGGCTGCGTCATCGACAGCCGCCTGCTGGGCCTTTCCGCCGACGGCCTCATCGCACCGATCAGGGAAGAGACCGAGGATGAGATCCTCGAGGTCCTCCCCGAGACGCCCGCCGAGCCCGAGCCCGAACCGGTCCCTGAGCCAGAACCAGAGCCAGAGCCGGTTCCTCTCGACTGGAGGCGCCGACTGGTCATCAGCAAGCACTACCTGCTGCTGTGGTACCGGGAAGCCGTCAGCGACCTGGTACCCATACCGGTACGCCGCTGGCTGTTCCGTCACCTGCGCCGGCCGCTGCCGCCCCCGCCAACGGCGCTGGAAACGCTGCCGGAGCCATTGCCCCAGGCCACCGAGCCGATGCCGCCCGCCGAGCCCGAGCATCCGCCGGCGCTGCTGCCGGACGTCGACCAGCACCAGCAGGTCGTCGTGGACGGGGTGGTCTACGTCTCGGTGTTCAATCCGCTGGACGGGCGCAAGAACTGGCATCACCTGATCACCGCCTTCTGCTGGGCATTCCGCGACACCAGCGATGCCACGCTGGTGCTGAAGATGACCCAGAGCGACCTGACGACCTACCACGTCGAACTGCTCACCCTGCTTTCCCAACTGTCGCCGTTCGCCTGCCGGGTCATCGCCCTGCACGGCTATCTCGACGCCGCGGAGTACGCCCGCCTGTACGGAGCCGCCAGCTACTACGTGAACACCTCGCGCTGCGAGGGCCTGTGCCTGCCGCTGATGGAATTCATGTCCTGCGGCACCCCGGCGATCGCTCCGGACCATTCGGCGATGGCCGACTACATGGACGCCCAGGTGGGCTTCGTGGTCCGCTCCAGCCAGGAGCCCGCGGCCTGGCCGCAGGATTCGCGCCGGTTGTACAGCACCCGGCGCTACCGGCCGAGCTGGGAGTCCCTGAAGGAGGCCTACCTGGAGAGCTACCGGGTGGCCCGGGAACAGCCGGAGCGCTATCGGCAGCTGTCCGCCGCGGCCAACCAACGCATGCGCGGCTACTGCGCCGGCGACGTGGTCCGCCAGCGCCTGGAACCCTTCCTTTCCGCCCGCAAGGCAACCCCTGCGCCCGGCGTCGAACTGGCGGCCACCGCCACAGGCAACGTTCCATGCTGATCATCATCCACTCCGAGACCAACAAGACCACCATCCGGCAGAACCTCGGGCGCCCGGAGTACAGCTATTACTTCGTCCTCAAGGAATTCCGTCCGCTGCTGGAAGAGATCGGCCAGGTGGTCGAAGTCAGCGATCCCGACGAACTGGTGGACCGCCTCTACCACGACTGCCGCAAGCGCGGCGAACCCTGCGTCTTCCTCTCCTTCTCGCCGCCCCATCGCACGCCGATCCACCATGCCTGCCCGACCATCCCGGTGTTCGCCTGGGAGTTCAGCACCCTGCCCAGCGAAACCTGGCACGGCGAACCGCGCCACGACTGGCGACACGTGCTGCGCCACAGCGGACGGGCCATCACCCATTCCAGCTTCACGGTCGACGTGGTGCGCGCCGCCATGGGTCGCGACTACCCGGTACTGAGCGTGCCGGCGCCGGTCTGGGATCGCTTCGCCAACCGCGCCTCGCAGCAGGCGGGCCGTCCCGAAGCCCGGGATGTGCGCCTGCGCCTGGACGGCCTGCTGGTGGACAGCCGCCAGCTGGACCTGGCCGTCCATGCCGACCCCGAGCCCTCGGCGGAGGTCCTGGCCCTGCCGGACCGCGCGGCGAAACAGGTCGAGCTGAGCCTCGACGGGGTCATCTACACCTCGGTGTTCAACCCCTACGACGGGCGCAAGAACTGGCAGGACATGATCAGCGCGTTCTGCGCCACCTTCCGCGACGAGCCCGACGCCACCCTGGTGCTGAAACTGACCCACCACAACGTCGGCGAAGCGCTGGCCGACATGCTTCACCACCTGTACAAGAACCAGTCCTACCGCTGCCGCATCGTGCTGATCCACGGCTACCTCGCCGACCCGGACTACGAGCGGCTGGTCGAGGCCACCAGCTACGTGGTGAACACCTCCTACGGCGAAGGCCAATGCCTGCCGCTGATGGAATTCATGTCCAGCGGCAAGCCGGCCGTGGCTCCGCGCAATACCGCGATGATCGACTACATCGACGCCGACAACGCCTTCATCGTCGACTCCTCGGAAGAAGCCACCGCCTGGCCCCACGACCCGCGTGCGGCCTACCGCACGCTGCGCTACATCACCGACTGGGAGTCGCTGTGCCGGGCCTACCGGGCCAGTTTCGAGGTCGCTCGCCAGGAACCGGAGCGCTACGCACGCATGTCCGCGCATGCCAGCGCCAGCCTCGAACGCTTCTGCAGCCGCAAGCTGGCCGTGGAGCGCGTGCGTCGCTTCCTCGACGAAGCGGCACAAGGCGACCCCGCCGCCTTGCAAAGCATCCCGGCATGATCCGCGCCCTGCTCCAACGCTGGCGTTCCCGTCCCGCTGCGGCGAGCGAACCGGTGTCGCCACGCATGTGCGGTCTGCGCGATGCGGTGCTGGATGGCTGGTTCCGCAGCGAAACCGGCGAACTGCTCGCCGGCTTCGCCATCGGCGCCCAGGACACCCTGCTCGATCTCGGCTGCGGCGAAGGCGTCGCCACCCTCTTCGCCGCCCGCCAGGGCGCTTCGGTGATCTTCACCGACAGCGAGGAGGACAAGGTGCGGAGCCTGGCGCAGCAGGTCGAGGCGGTGGCCCGGCGGCCCTTCACCGGCCTGGTCAGCGACAGCGACCCGCTGCCGCTGCGCGACGCCTGCGCCGACAAGCTGGTGTGCATGGAAGTGCTCGAACACGTGGCCAACCCAGCGCGGGTGATGGCCGAACTCGTGCGTCTCGGGCGCCCTGGCGCGCAGTACCTGCTGAGCGTGCCGGACCCGGTCGGCGAACACCTGCAGCAGGGCATCGCCCCGGCCGACTACTTCCGGGCGCCCAACCACATCCACATCTTCTCCCGCGACGACTTCGCGCGCCTGGTGCAGGACGCCGGGCTGGTCATCGAGCACCGCCAGGCCAGCGGCTTCTTCTGGGTGATGGGCATGATCTTCTTCTGGGCCAGCGAACGGGCCGCCGGCCGTGAGCTCGGCGGCGCCGTCCGCGACCGTATCCAGCCGCCCTACCCGGCGCTGATGGAAGACTGGGCACGGCTCTGGGAAAACCTCCTGGCCCGTCCCGACGGCCTGGAGATCAAGCACCTGCTCGACCATTTCATGCCCAAGAGCCAGGTGATCATCGCGCGCAAGCCGCTCGACCCCGGACCGTCGCGGACATGAGCGGCAAACGCATCCTCGACATCGAACTGTTGCGCGGGCTGGCCGTACTCGGCGTGGTATTCCACCATCTGCACGGCAACCTGTTCAGCGGCTCCCCGGCACTGCTGGACGGCATCAACCAGCGCGTCCAGTTCTGGTGGGGCGTGGACCTGTTCTTCGCCATCTCCGGCTTCGTCATCGCCCGCACCCTCATCCCGCAACTGCGCGAGGCGCCCACACGCCAGGCATTCTGGGAACAGGCGCGGTACTTCTGGATCCGCCGCGCCTTCCGCCTGTTGCCCTCGGCCTGGCTGTGGCTGGCGCTGATCCTGGCCTGTTGCCTGCTGCTGAACCGCTCCGGAGCCTTCGGCAGCCTGTCGGCCAACCTCGCGGCGAGCCTCGCCGGTTTCCTCCAGGTCGCCAACTTCCGCTTCGCCGACAGTTTCTACCGCTACGAATACGGTGCCAGCTTCGTCTACTGGAGCCTTTCCCTGGAGGAACAGTTCTACCTCCTGCTGCCGCTGCTGGTCCTCTGCCTGCGTCGCTACCTGGGCTGGGCCCTGCTGGCGCTGGTGCTGGTCCAGTTCTTCAGCCTGCGCACGCCGCTGCTGATGGTGTTGCGCACCGACGCCCTGGCCATCGGCGTACTGCTCGCCCTCGCCTCCCTGCAGCCTGGCTATGCCCGCTGGAACCCCACCCTGCTGGGCCGCGCCTGGAGCGGGCCGTTGCTGCTGGTCGCCGTGGCCGCGGCCCTGGGCGTGCTGGCCAGCGAAGCGTACAGCCTGGTCGCCGTGCGGATCGGCGCCATCGCGCTATTGTGCGGACTGCTGGTGTGGATAGCCTCCTACGACCGCGACTACCTGCTCTCCAACGGGCCGCTGAAGCGCTTGCTGGTCTGGGTCGGCGCGCGCTCCTATGCGATCTACCTGATCCACATCCCGGCGTTCTATCTCAGTCGCGAACTCTGCTTCCGCCTGGGCTGGGACGCCGGCGAGCGGCCCCTGTCGCTGCTCGGCACCAGCCTGGTCCTGATCGTCGTACTCAGCGAGCTCAACTACCGCTTCGTCGAGAGCCCCTGCCGCGACCTGGGCTCCCGCCTGGTCAAGCGCCTGAGCGCCGCCCGCCGCGTCGCCACCACTTCCGGAGCCACCTCATGCTGAACTTCCTCAAGAAGATCGTCTCGCCGCCCAGCCCCGCCACCGAGCCCGTCGCCGTGCCACCCGCCCCCGCGCCGGTCGACCCGTACATGCTCGGGTTGCGCGACGCGGTGCTCAGCGGCTGGTTCAACCAGGAGACCGACGAGCTGTTCAGCGGCTTTCCGATTTCCGCCGAGGACACCGTGCTCGACGTGGGGTGCGGCGACGGCGGCAACGTTCATTTCTGCGCCATGCGCGGCGCTCGCATCATCATCGCCGACATCGACGCGGAAAAGATCGCCAGGACCCGCGAGCGCCTGGCCGATACCCCGGCCCGCGAACTGGAATGCCTGGTCAGCGACTGCGACCCGTTGCCCCTGGCTGACGCCACGGCCACCCGGGTGGTCTCCACCGAGGTCATCGAGCACGTCGACGATCCGCGGCAGTTCCTCGCCGAGCTGGTGCGGGTCGGCCAGCCCGGCGCACTCTATCTGCTCAGCGTGCCGCATCCCACGTCGGAAGACCTGCAGAAGGACTTCGCCGCCGACGAATACTTCCGCAAGCCCAACCACATCCGCGTGCTCGGCGAGGAGCAGTTCGCCGCACTGGTGCGCGAAGCCGGGCTGGAAATCCTCAGCCACAGCCGCTACGGCTTCTACTGGTCGCTGTGGATGCTGCTGTTCTGGGAGGCCAAGGTCGATTTCGGCAATCCCGACCATCCCCTCCTCGAACACTGGGCCAGGACCTGGCAGGCGCTGCTCGACTCGCCGCGCGGCCCGGCCATCAAGCAGGCCCTGGACGCCGTGGTCGCCAAGAGCCAGGTGATCATCGCGCGCAAGCCCGCCCAGGCGTAGAGCCACCGGAACAGTTCCGCTACAGCCGGGCAGAACAGTTGCCGGGGCCACCGAACTGTTCCGTCCAACTCCCGCGTGGTTGCCCCTGAGCAAGCCAGCGGTCCCGGCGCATCATGAGGTTCCACACCCCGCCCCCATCCCCGGGATGGGAAGGAACGCACGATGAGGACATCCCCGCACCCGCACGCCGGGAGTTCCAGCGGTCTCCCGGCCGCCCATCCACATCTCGCCGCCCTGCTGGAAAAATTGAATTCCTGGCGACAAAATGCTCGATCGCGCAAGCATCTTGCGCAAATGTCCGAACACGACCTCGCCGACCTGGCGATCAGCCCGAGCGAACGCTACGTAGAGATTTCGAAACCTTTCTGGCGCTGAGCCGCTGGTGACGTGGCGCACAGTTGGTTAGTCTCAGCGTTGACACGGCCGCGCGGATGCGGCCGTCTACGCTGACTTCGTTCGGAGCAACTCACATGAAACGTCTGCGCCTGATCGGTGCCGCTGCCCTGCTCGCCTGCGCCTCCAGCGCGTTCGCCAGCAGCTTCGTGGTCACCACGGATACCCTGGTCCGCGCTACCGGCATGACCTCCAATGCCACTTCGGACATCACCAATTCCTTCCGCGACGACAAGATCGTCCTCGAAGCGCGCGACGACGCCGCCAGCTTCGTCGCCAGCCAGGGCGACATCCGCGGCTCGCACCTGGAAGCCGCACTGCGCCACATCCGTGGCAAGCTGCCGAGCCTGGCCGCCAACGACATGCAACTGGCCCAGGCGATCCTGACCATCTGAGTCGCCCGCCCCGCCGCCGCAGCCGCCCGGCTGCGGCGATGACCCGGCCGACCGGCCACACTGGCTCCGCGCCGCACATTCCGTTAGCCTTGGCGGCTGTTCCAGTCCTATTCCGCTCAACCCCATGCGTTACCGGTTCTCGTTGTTCTTCTGTTGCCTGCTGGCGCCCGCTGCGCACGCCTTCGATACCACGACGGCGTTCACCGCGAAGTCTCTTTACGTCACCAGCAAGCTGACCAGCACGCCGTTCGAGAACAAATTGTTACGCGATGCCCGGGGCGATGCGGCCAGTTTCGTCGCCAGCGATGGCAGCATCCGCGGTGCGCGCCTGGAAGCGGCATTGCGCTGGCTGCGTGTCGCGCACCCCGAGCTGGCGGCCAGCGATCAGGAACTGGCCGAAGCAATTCTTGCCCAATAGGCGATCACCACCGTTCCGGAGAACCTCCATGCGCCGTAGCTCCATGCGTCATAGCCCCCTGTTCGCCGCCCTGCTGCTGGCGCTCTGCGCCACGGCCGCGGAAGCACGCTCGGTGGTCGCGACCAGCAATATCATCGTCCGCGCCCTCGACCGCAGCATCGACTTCACTTCCGACACCACCACTTCCGTGCGCGACATGAAAGTGGTCACCGAGGCGCGCGACGACGCCGCCAGTTTCGTCGCCAGCGACGGCGCCATTCGCGGCGCCCAGCTGGAAGCCGCGATGCGGACCCTGCGCAGCCGTCTGCCGGAAGCCCGCGAAGCCTCCGACCAGGTACTTGCCGAAGCCATTCTCGCCCTGTGAGGAAGGCCTGCGCCTGGCTGCTGGCGCTGGCCCTCTGCGGAGCCGGCAACGCGACGGCGGCCCTGCGCCTGAAACTCGACGCGCCTGGGCTGGACCCTGCGCAGCGCGAGGCCAGCCAGCAACTCTTGGACGAAGCCGCGGACAAGCTGCCGCCGGCCTTCCGCGAACGCCTGGACCGCGAGATCGAGGTCGAGTGGCGCGACGACCTGCCCGCCAACGGCATGGGCCAGGCCCGTGGCCCGCAGCGCATCGCGCTGAACCGCAAGTACCTGGCCGATCTCACCGACGGCAGCGCCGCCAGCCGCCAGACCGGGCGCGTGCACGGCACCGAGCGGCGCGAGCTGCTGGCGACCCTGCTGCACGAGCTGACCCACGTCTACGATCGCGCGCGCCTGTGGTCGGCGGAGGAAAAACGCGAGATCCGCCGCTGCACGCGCCAGGAAGAAACCCTCGGCCGGATCGCCCAGCCCACCGATTGCCGCGGGCAGAGCGGTCGCCGCTTCACGCTCTCCGACGACCCGCGCCTGCTCGATCTCGCCGGCTGGCCGCAGCGCGCCGGCCAGCGCGGGCGGCGCGAGGCGCACAATGGCTTCGTACTGCGCAGCCCGGACGTCTACGAGCTGAGCAATCCGCGCGAGTTCGTCGCGGTGAACATGGAGTACTTCCTCCTCGATCCCAGCTACGCCTGCCGCCGCCCGGCGCTCTACCGCTACTACCAGCAACGCTTCGGCTGGGCGCCGGAACACAGTGCCTGTGCGCAGAGCTTCGCCTACCTCAACGCCGGCCGCGACTTCGGCCAGCAGCCGCTGGGCCAGCTCGACCCCGAGCGGGTCTACGAGGTCGACTACCTGCTGGCCGAGGCCAACGACAACCTGGTCAGCCGCTGGGGCCACACCATGCTCCGCCTGGTGATCTGCGCCCCCGGCCGGCCGCGCGGGCCGGACTGCCGGCTGGACCTCGACCAGCATCTGGTGCTGTCCTACCGCGCCTTCGTCGGCGACCTGCAATTGTCCAGCTGGGACGGCCTGACCGGCGCCTATCCGTCGCGCCTGTTCGTCCTGCCGCTGTCGCAGGTGATCGAGGAATACACCAAGGTCGAGCTGCGCAGCCTCGCCTCGGTGCCGCTGAAGCTGGACCGCGAGGAGGTCGCCAGCCTGGTCGAGCGCGCCGCGCAGAGTCACTGGAGCTACGACGGTCAGTACTACTTCATCTCCAACAATTGCGCGGTGGAAACCCTCAAGCTGCTGCGCAGCGGCATCCCCCGGCGACCGCTGCAAAGCCTGGACAGCATCACCCCCTACGGCGTGCTCGAGATGCTGGAGAACCGCAAGCTGGCCGATCCCAGTGTGCTCGACGATCCCAAGGAAGCCCTGCGCCTGGGCTACCGCTTCGACTCCTTCCGCGACCGCTACCAGGCGATGTTCGACGTGCTCAAGCAGCGCCTGCACATCCCCCAGGACAAGGTCGAGGACTGGCTGGCGCTGCCGGCCAGGGAGCGCCAGCCCTGGTTCGCCAAGGCCGACCTGCGCGCCAGCGCCGCGCTGCTGCTGCTCGAGCAGGCCTCGCTGCGGCGCCAGCTGCTGCTCGCCCAGGACGAGTTGAAGCGCCTGTACCTCGGCCACCTGGACAAGCCGGCCGGCGACCAGCGCCTGGAAGTGGCCGGCAAGACCTTCCAGCAGATCCTCGACGACAGCGGCTTCCTCAGTCGTCCGGCGGAACTCCTGGAGGGCGGCTACGGCCTGCCGCAGGCCGCCGAGTGGAAGCACCTGGAAGAGCAGACCCGCGAACGCCAGGCGCGCCTGCGCCGGCTCAGCGACGACCTCGACCGCGAGGTCCGCGCCCTGCTCGATCCCGAGCGCCGCGCCGAGCTGGAAGCCAACGAGGCCAACATCAAGGAGGTCGGCGCGCACCTGCGCGAGCTGCACAAGGCGGCCGGCGGGCTGATGCTGCCCTGAGGGAGGCGCCTGCAGGACGCATGGTCCCGGGCGCTCTTCCAGCGCCTCGCAGACGGCGGATAACGCTCTGCGTTATTCACCCTACAGGTGCCAGCTCCGGTCTTCGCTCACGGGGCGTCCGCTCCGGCGATGAACTCCTCGTCCTCTTCGGGCAACTGCGGGTCGAGGTGTAGCCATGGCAGGCGGCTGCCGACCCAGATATGCCGGTTGGCGGGCGCGCGCTCGGGATGGTCGAGGCTGGCCACGGTGAAGTCCAGGGTATCGGCGCTGAGCCGGGTGAACAACGCCAGGTTGGCCCCGCAACGCGGGCAGAAGTAGCGCGTGCAGCTGGCCGACGAGGCATATTCCGCCGCTTCGCCCGCCAGCCAGCGGAACGCCGCGCGCGGCACCGTGGCCCAGGTGGTGACGATGCCGCCGGTGGTGCGCCGGCAGATCGAGCAGTGGCAGTGAGCGACATCGTCCAGCGGCGCGGCGACGGCGTAGCGCAGATAGCCGCAATGGCAACCGCCGGTATGGGTCTCGGGCATGGCGAATCCTCCTCGCGGGAGTGCCAGCATAAGCCGGACTTGCCCTGTGCCGCAGCCACCTCGCAAGATGAGCGGATTCCACTATCCGGGGGTGCCCGTGACCGCTCTGCTCTACTCCCTCTGGCCGCTGTTCGCCCTCATCGTCGGCGGTTACGCCCTGCGCCGCTGGGACTTTCCCGGCGAAGCCTTCTGGCCTGCCGCCGAACGCCTGAACTACTTCATCCTGTTTCCCGCGCTGCTGTTCAGCAACCTGGCGACCGCGCCGCTGGACGACCCCGGCCTGGCCCGCCAGGCCCTGGCCGTACTGCTCGGGCTCGGCGTCGCCTGGCTCGCCCTGCTGCTCTGCAAGCGCTGGCGCGGCTGGGACGCCGGGCGCTTCGGCGCCATCGCCCAGGGCGTATTGCGCTTCAACACCTATCTCGGCCTGGCCGCGGTCGGCAGCCTGTACGGCAAGCCGGGGCTGACCCTGGCCGCGCTGATGCTGGCGCTGATGGTGCCGACGGTGAACGTGATGTCGGTCTGGGCGCTGACCGCCGAGCGCGGCATCAGCCTGCGCGCGCTGCTGCTGCCGATCCTGAAGAACCCGCTGATCCTCGCCTGCCTCGCCGGCGCACTGGTCAACCTGGCCGGCGTCGGCCTGCCCGGCGGCAGCGATCGCCTGCTCAACCTGCTGGCGGTGGCCAGCCTGCCGCTGGGCCTGCTGTGCGTCGGCGCGGCGCTGAAACCCCAGGAACTCGGCGGCGAAGTCGCGGCCCTTGGCTGGAACTGCGCGGCGCGGCTGCTGGCGATGCCCCTGCTGGCCTTCGCCATCGCTCGCGGGCTGGGCCTGCCGAGCATGGAAAGCGCCGTGCTGGTGCTGTTCTTCGCCCTGCCGACGGCGCCCACCGCCTATGTGCTGACCCGCCAACTGGGCGGCGACGGCCACCTGATGGCGGGCATCATCACCTTGCAAACGCTGCTTTCCGGCGCCACTCTGGTCGGCGTACTCCTCGTGCTGCAAGGAAGCCCATGACGACAGGACGCGTGGCCGCCGCCCTCACGGCGCTCTGCCTGCTCTGCCAACCGGCCTTCGGTTTCATCAAGGTGTTTCCCGAATTCGACGACGAACCCGGCGCCGCCACCTTCTTCTGGGCGGCCGTCACCACCGTCGGCCCGTTCATCGGCAGCACCATCAGCGCACAGGAGTCCAGCGCTGATGAGGGCGACAAGCTCGTCCAGGCGCGGGACGACGCCGCCAGCTTCGTCGCCAGCGACGGTGCGATCCGTGGCGCGTACCTCCAGGCGGCCTTGCAGGTCCTGCGCCAGGCCCCGGAATACGCCGGGTACAGCGACCTGCAACTGGCCGCGGCGCTCCTCACGCGGCAGCCCTGATCGACCACATATCCGAAATTACCCGCACGTTTCCCGCCGTTATCCAGCGAAAGCTGCCTGAAAGCTTCCCGCCGTAGCATCCGCCCACCACCGGCAGAAGACCGGTCACGACGGCGCGTCCATGAGACGCCCGCTTACCCGTACAAAAACAACAATGGTGATTGCCATGCCCCGTTCCGCACACGCCTACAGCCGCACTCCGTCCGCGCGACGCCTCCCGCCCGCCGCCTGCTGACCGCACGCCGCACGCCCGTCCGCCGTCTTCCCCGGAGTGAACCCATGCTGACCCTGCTCGCCTTCGCCATGGTGGCGACCTTCATGTTCCTGATCATGACCAAGCGCCTGTCCGCGCTGATCGCGCTGATCCTGGTCCCGATCGCCTTCGCCCTGATCGGCGGTTTCGCCGCCGGCCTCGGCCCGATGATGCTCGACGGCATCCGCACCCTGGCGCCGACCGGCGTGATGCTGATGTTCGCGATCCTTTACTTCGCCATCATGATCGACTCCGGGCTGTTCGACCCGGCGGTGCGCAAGATCCTCCGGCTGGTCAAGGGCGACCCGCTGAAGGTCTCGCTGGGCACCGCGGCGCTGGCGATGATCGTCTCCCTCGACGGCGACGGCTCGACCACCTACATGATCTGCGTGGCCGCCGTGCTGCCGTTGTACAGCCGCCTGGGCATGAGCCCGCTGGTGATGGCCTGCCTGATCATGCTCTCCAGCGGCGTGCTCAACATGACCCCCTGGGGTGGCCCCACCGCCCGCGCGGCGAGTGCCCTGCACGTCGACCCCGCGGATATCTTCGTGCCGATGATCCCGGCGATGATCGCCGGGCTGCTGGCGATCTTCGCCATCGCCTGGATCTACGGCAAGCGCGAGCGCGCCCGCCTCGGCGAGCTGCACCTGCCCACCGACCACGAGGACCTGGCGGAGATCAGCGTGTCGCAGTATCCGGAGGCGCGCCGGCCCAAGCTGCTGTGGTTCAACGCCATTCTCACCGTGGTCCTGATGGCGACCCTGATCGCCGGCCTGCTGCCGATGCCGGTGCTGTTCATGATCGCCTTCGGCATCGCCATGATCGTCAACTACCCGTGCATCCAGGAGCAGAAGAAGCGCATCGGCGCGCACGCCGAGAACATTCTCGCGGTGGTCTCGCTGATCTTCGCCGCCGGGGTGTTCACCGGCATCCTCTCCGGCACCGGGATGGTCGACGCCATGTCCAAGAGCCTGCTGGCGGTGATCCCGCCGGCGCTGGGCCCATACCTGGCGACCATCACCGCGCTGGTGAGCATGCCGTTCACCTTCTTCATGTCCAACGACGCCTTCTACTACGGCGTCCTGCCGATCCTCACCCAGGCCGCCGCCGAATACGGCATCACCCCGGTGGAAATGGCCCGCGCCTCGATCGTCGGCCAGCCGGTGCACCTGCTCAGCCCGCTGGTGCCCTCCACCTACCTGCTGGTGGGGCTGGCCAAGATCGACTTCGGCGACCACCAGCGCTTCACCCTGAAATGGGCCGTGCTGGTGTGCCTGGCAATCCTCGCCATGGCCCTGCTGCTGGGCCTGTTCCCCCTGTTCAGTAACTGACCGAGACGAGTGACCGCTTCATGGAATGGCTGACCAGCCCGGAAATCTGGATTGCGTTCTTCACCCTGACCGCCCTGGAGATCGTCCTCGGCATCGACAACATCATCATGATCTCGATCCTGGTCGGGCGCATGCCGAAGCACCTGCAGCCACGCACCCGCTTCTTCGGCCTGGCCCTGGCGATGGTGACGCGGATCCTGCTGTTGCTGTCGATCACCTGGGTCATGCGCCTGACCGCCGACCTCTTCTACCTGTTCGGCCAAGGCATCTCCGGACGCGACCTGATCCTGTTCTTCGGCGGCCTGTTCCTGCTCTGGAAAAGCAGCTCGGAGATCTACCAGGGCCTGGAAGGCGAGGAAGAAAGCGGCGAGGAACCGAAGGGTTCGGCGGGCGGCTTCATTGGCACCATCATCCAGATCGCGATCATCGACATCGTCTTTTCCCTGGACTCGGTGATCACCGCCGTCGGCATGGTCTCCCACGTGCCGGTGATGGTCGCGGCGATCATCGTCGCGGTACTGGTGATGATGCTCTGCGCCGGCGCCATCAGCGACTTCATCGACAAGCACCCGTCGCTGAAGATGCTCGCCCTGTCGTTCCTCATCGTGGTCGGCACGGTGCTGATCGCCGAAGCCTTCGAAGTCCATGTGCCGAAGGGCTACGTCTACTTCGCCATGGCCTTCTCCCTGGCCGTGGAGGCGCTGAACATCCGCATGCGCGGCGCCGCCGCGCGCAAACGGGGCGAAGAGCCGGTGAAGCTGCGCAAGGAAGTGCTCGGCGACTGAGCCGCTCAGGCCGGCTCGAAACGCTCGCCGCGGAATACCCGGCGAGCCGCGCCGCGACTGATCCGGCCGTGGGCCTGGCGGCGCTCCGCGCGCAGCGCGTCGGCCGCGCTGCTCGCCTGATCCGCGAGGCGCCGGGCGATCAGCAGGATCGCCAGGCGTTTGTTGGCGTGCTGGCTACGCTGGCTCTGCACCCTGACGCTGATGCCGCTGGCCAGGTGGGTGGCGCGCACCGCCGAGTCGGTGGTGTTGACATGCTGGCCGCCGGGGCCGGAAGAGCGCAGGGTCTCGAAACGGATCTCGCCCTCCAGACTGGCCGGCGGCGCGGCGAAGCGCTCCGCGCCGATGAACCAGTTCTTGCGCGCATGCCTTGCCCGGTAGGGGCTGGGGCAGATCCACTGGATACCGCCGCACCAGCGCTCGGCGAGCGCTTCGGCGGCAGTGCCGCGCAGCCCCAGGAGCAGCGAACGCCAGGTGCGCGGACGCTCGCCGGCCACCTCCTCGATTACCTCGACCTCGACGCCGGCTTGCGCCGCCTCGAGGCACAGCCGCTCGAACGCCTTCGCCACCGCCAGGCAGCATTCCGCCGGCCCCTGGGCCGCGGAGAGTTGCAGCAGGATCATCGGCAGCACTCCCCACGGGTCTTGTAGGTCAGCACCGGCTTCAGGCGGGCGACCAGGCGCAGCAGGCCGGCTTCGAGCAGCGCACCGACCACCGAGTCGATACCCTTGTAGGCTTCCGGCGCTTCCTCGTAGATCAGCTGGCGGTCGCCGCAGATCACCCGGCTACCAAGGCGCGTGCGGCCCAGCTGGTCGACGCTGAAGCGCGCCGCCAGGCGTTCCCGACACTCGCCGCGCTGCCATTTGCGACCGGCGCCGTGGGCCAGGGAGAACAGGCTCTGCGCGCTCGGCACAGGCTCCACCAGGTAGCTGTAGTCGCCGCGCGAGCCGGGGATCACCAGCACGCCCTGGTCGGCCGGGGTGGCGCCCTTGCGGTGCAGCCAGCCGTCGACGCCATCGACCTGTGCCGGCGCCACCAGGTTGTGGTTGACGTCGAGCAGTTCCAGGCCGTCGCAGCGCAAGCGTTCGAGAATGCGCCGGGCGATGAGCTGGCGGTTACCCTCGGCGAAGCGCAACGCATCGGCGTGGCGCGCCAGGTAGGCGGAAGCTTCCAGGCTGCCGTCGAGCAGGCCGGCGTGGCCGTGCAGGCTGACATGCTCTTGCAGGATCGCCTGGCCGAGCCCGCGCGAGCCGCTGTGCACCAGCAGTTGCAGGCGATCGGCATCGAGGCCGAGGGCGTGCAGGGCAGCCTGGTCGAACACGGTCTCGACCTGCTGTAGTTCGGCGAAGTGATTGCCGCCACCGATCGTGCCGAGCGCGCGCCAGTGCTCGCGGGCCGGCAGCTCCAGGGCTTCGATGCAATCGTTCCAGGTCTCGTCCAGCGGCAGGTCGAGATTGCCCAGGCGCTTTTCCAGTTTGTCCGCCGACAGCTTGCCGGGGGCCAGGCCGGTTTCCCACAGGGCCATGCCACAGCCGATGTCGTTGCCGACCAGCGCCGGGTAGAAGCGGCCGACGGAGAAGAACGCCGCGCCGACCGGATAGCCGCGACCGGGATGCAAGTCCGGGAGACCGACGACGCGGCGCATGCCGTCCAGCTCGGCGGTGGTTTGCAGTTGCTGGATCGCCTTGCCTTCGATCCAGGTGCTGTCCGAGGCGATCAGTGCGACGCCCGCGGACAAAGGCTTGATGTAGTTGCCCATAATCCAATCCATGTGATTGAAACGGTAGATCCGGGGGGCAGACCGAAGCCGAGCGGGCACTCGCGGAAGGGCGAAGGGCGTCTAACGGAGAAGTGAAAACCTGGGGAGCGGTGACCGCGGCAGCCGATGACCTCTCGCCGGAAGCTTGCGCGGACGCAAGGGCGGGAATCGTTCAGCGGTGCAGGGGGTCGAGCGGTAGGTTTCGGTGGCCGTTAGGCCAGGCGCAGCCTGCAAAGGGTAGAGAACTGAATCATCGATGTAACCTCCTTTGCGGTGCGTGAGTGGGGGAAATGAAGGGCGAATCCTAGGCGTTTCATTCCCGCCGCGCAAGCCCCGGAAAGGCTCCGCGGTGGAAATGAGCGGCGCATCACTGCGCCGAAAGGGCCTGCACGGCGCCGGGCACCTCGCTGTTCCAGCGCTGGTAGAGCGCCCGCAGCTCGCCGGACGCCGCCATCTGCCGTACCCGCGCGTCATAGACCTCGCGCAGGAGCCGGCCGCTGGCGCTGTCGGCGAAGGTCATGAAGGACTCCTTGCCAGGCGGCAGTTGCGCGATCGGATAGGCATCGGCCGGCAGATGCGCTTCGCTGCGCTGCTTTTCCAGTTCGTCCGGCTCGTCGAGGAAGAAATCCAGCTCGCCGTTCTGGACCTGCTCGGTGCAACGCTCGGGGCGGACGCACTCGACCAGGGTGAAGTCGCGCTGCTCCGCGGGGATCAGGTTGTAGCTATGGCGCCAGCCGACGCGCTTGCCGGTGAGGCTGG
This sequence comes from Pseudomonas sp. YA1, assembly GCF_058680555.1. Taxonomy (NCBI): domain Bacteria; kingdom Pseudomonadati; phylum Pseudomonadota; class Gammaproteobacteria; order Pseudomonadales; family Pseudomonadaceae; genus Pseudomonas; species Pseudomonas sp. YA1. The sequence goes on along the minus strand of NZ_JBZWBG010000001.1, from coordinate 402,205 downwards.
CGCGGCCGGAAAAGGGCGTCTTCGCCGCATGCATCACGCCGTGGTACTCGATGTCGATCGGCAACTGGGCGTACAGCTTGCCCTCAACGCCGGGGATCTCGCCCGGCACGCCATCGACCATGGAGCCCGCGGTCATCAGCTTGTTGGCGCGGTTCCAGGGCATGTTGATGAATTTCACGTCGAGCCCGTAGGGCGCATAGACCTGCTTCAGCAGGTCCCAGTACAGACCGCTGCCGTCGGCGTTGGTATAGCCTTCCCAGGCCGGCGCGGCGAAGGTCGCCTTGCGGATGTGCGCCTGCTCCAGGCTATCGCCCAGCGCATCGGCCTGAACCACCGGCGCTCCCCCTACCCCGAGCGCCAACACCGCTGCCGAGAGGCAGCCACTGATCCCCGCAAATCGCATCCGCACCACTCCTCTGTATCCCTCTAGACCGGGGCTTTTCACAAGGTGCAAAGGATACCCTTCCTGTCGGCTAATTCCATGGGCTGTGGCGCAAACGCATGCATCGAACGGAAGGCGAAAAAATCCTCGCCGTTTCGCGGCGCGCACGCTTGAATGAAGGGTAGGCGCCCTGCCGCTCGGGCTGCCGGGACGAACTCCCGCGGGGGGCGCCTGTCCAAATATGACGTTCGTGTTACAACTCGCCTGAACGCTGCCTTTCCATCGTGGCCGTTGGCGCCGTTGTCCGGGCTCTGCGGCGCAACGCACGCGGAACCTGGCGCGAGGTTGGCCATTCGTCGTAGTGCCAGGGGGGCCACGCCATGCTGAAACTGCTCGACCTGCTCTCTGCCGTCGCCCTGCTGGTGTGGGGCACGCATATCGTCCGCAGCGGAATTCTCCGGGTCTACGGCGCCGACCTGCGGCGCATCCTCAGTCGCAGCGTGGAAAAACGCCCGCTGGCGTTCGCCGCCGGCATCGGCGTCACCGCCCTGGTGCAAAGCAGCAACGCCACCGCCCTGCTGGCCACCTCCTTCGTCGCCCAGGGCCTGATGGCACTGGCGCCGGCACTGGCGATCATGCTCGGCGCCGACGTCGGCACCGCACTGATGGCGCGGGTGCTGACCCTCGACCTGTCGTGGCTGTCGCCGCTGCTGGTCTTCTTCGGCGTGATCTTCTTCCTCAGCCGCAAGCAGACCCGCCTCGGCCAGCTCGGCCGGGTGTTCATCGGCCTCGGCCTGATCATCCTGGCGCTCCAGCTGATCGTCGCCGCCGCCGAGCCGATGACCCAGGCCAAGGGCGTCAAGGTACTGTTCTCCAGCCTGACCGGCGACATCATGCTCGACGCCCTGACCGGCGCGTTGTTCGCCATGATTTCCTATTCCAGCCTGGCCGCCGTGCTGCTTACCGCGACCCTCGCCGCGTCCAAGGTGATCTCGCTGAAAGTCGCGCTGTGCCTGGTGGTCGGCGCCAACCTCGGCAGCGGCATCCTGGCCATGCTCAGCGCCACCGCGCAAAACGCCGCCGGTCGCCGGGTGGCCCTCGGCAGCCTGTTGTTCAAGGTCGCCGGCTGCCTGCTGGTGCTGCCCCTGGTGGGGCCGCTGGCGGACTGGATGGATCACTGGCAGTTCAGCACAGCCGAACTGGTGATCGCCTTCCACGTGCTCTACAACGCCGCGCGCTGCCTCGCCTGCCTGCCGCTGACCAACGCCATGGCCAGCTTCTGCACCCGGGTGATGCCCGACCGCGCCCTTCCCGACGACGTCGCCCGGCCGCGCCATCTCGATCCCGCCGCCCTCGACACGCCGAGCCTGGCGCTGGCCAACGCGGTGCGCGAGACCCTGCGCATGGGCGATACCGTCGAGCAGATGCTGAACAACCTGATGCAGATCATCCGCGGCGGCGATCCGCTGTTGGGCAAGGACATCCGCAAGCTCGACGACGACGTCGACGCCCTCTACACCGCGATCAAGCTGTATCTGGCAAGGATGCCGCGCGAGGACCTGTCCGAACGCGACAGCCGGCGCTGGGCGGAGATCATCGAGCTGGCGATCAACCTGGAGCAGGCCGGCGACATCATCGAGCACATGCTCGCCGCCGTGCAGGACAAGAAGACCTCGCGCAGCCGCTCGTTCTCCGACACCGGCCTGGAAGAGATCGGCACCCTGTACCAGCAACTGGTTTCCAACCTGCGCCTGGGCCTTTCGGTGTTCCTCAACGGCGACCTCGACAGCGCCAAGCGCCTGCGCCGGGCCAAACAGCGCTTCCGCCTGCAGGAACGGCGCTACGCCCATGCCCATGTCGACCGCCTGCACCAGCAGGTGGTGCAGAGCATCGAGACCAGCTCGCTGCACCTGGACCTGATCAGCGACATGAAGCGTCTCAACTCGCTGTTCTGCGCCATCGCCTACGCCGTGCTGGACAACCCTGACGCGCCGAGCAGAACCGCCGACGAGGGCGTTCGCCGGGACGAGGACGACTGGGCCGACGAGGTCGACGACATGACCTCGGCGCCGCTGGCCGAGCCAGCGCTCGTCGAGGAGCGTGCGGAAACGCGCCGTTCGCGACATTAGCCGTTCTGCGGGTAGGTTCGTCATGAAGCATCCGCTATTCTCGGTATTTTCAGTTCCAGGCTCGGCCCATGCGTTCGTTGTCCACCCTGCTGCTGTTCTGCCTGCTCTGCCCCTGGTCGTACGCCGACCAGCGCAGCGAGGTCGAAGCCTTCCAGCTGGAAAACGGCATGGGCGTGCTGCTCAAGCCCACCGAGCAGCACCGGCACGTCTCGATCCGGCTGGTGGTGGGGGTCGGTTTCGCCGACTTCTCGTGCCGTGAAAAGCAGCTGCCGCACCTGCTCGAGCACCTTTTCTTCAGCGGCCTGGACGGCGGCGACGAGGCCGACCTGGAAGCCCGCATGCAGGCCCTCGGCGGACAATGGAACGCCTACACCAGCGAAGGCGACACCACCTTCGTCATCGAGGCACCTGCCGCCACCCAGCGGCAGGTCCTCGACCTGCTGCTGGACACCATCACCCGCACCGAACTGGACGAGCCGCGCATCGCCGCCGCCAAGCGAGTGATCGAGCGCGAAGGCGGCGGCCATTACTCGCACCTGCAGCGCTGGCTCGACCGCGAGAACCTGGGCCGTGGCGCCATGGACCAACTGGCGGTGGAACTGGGCCTGGCCTGCTCCCAGCGCGCGCCGCTGGCGCCGCTTGGCGCGGAGCAGCTGGAGCGGCTGCGCAGCGACTGGTACGTACCGGGCAACATGACCCTGATCCTGGTCGGTGACCTCGATCCGCGCCTGCCGGCCTATCTGACCCGGACCTTCGGCACCCTGGAAGACCACGAGCTCCCCGAGCGCCGCGAGCTGCCGGCGGCCAACGGGCATGCCGAGGCCAGGCGCACCCTGATCACCCGGCCATTCGGCGAGGGTGCGATGCTGCACTGGATCTATCCGGAGCCGGACGACGCCGACCCGGACGCCATGGTCCTGCTCCAGGCCTATATGAACGACGCGCTGTACGCCGACCTGCGTGTGCGTCGCGGACTCACCTACGGGCCATCGACCGATCGCCAGGTGTTCGCCAACCAGGGCTTCTTCAGCCTCGACGCGGATGTCGAGCGCAGCGACCTGCCCGCCACCGAGGCCGCCCTGCGCGAGTTGCTCGACGGCATCCGCCAGCATGGCCTGGACCCGGGGCGTTTCAAGCGGGTGCAATTCGCCGAGCGCGCCAGGCTGGCCTGGAGCACTCAGGGCAACGCGGCGCTGGCGGACTATTACTGGGGCTCGCTGGCCGACTACGAGGACGGCCATTTCCCCAATGAGGAGCGCCGCCTGGCGAAGGTCAGCCTGCAACAGGCGAACGCGCTGGCGAAGCGGCTGTTCGACGGCGAAGGCTACCTGCGCATCGAAAAGCCGCTGTTCGACGACGACATGCTCTACCCGTTGCTACTCGCCGCCGGTCTCCTGGCCAGCGGCCTGCTCTGGTTCGGCCTGCGCCGCCGGCGCGCCTGAGCGGGCTACAGGGCCAGGCGGTGGATGACCTGGGTCGAGTCGTCCGGGTCGCGCTGGCCGACGAAGCCCAGTGCGCAACACAGGTCGCGCATCGCCCGGTTGGCCGCCGAGTCCACCGAATACATCTGGCGGAAGCCGTTGCGCCGCGCCACGTCGATCAGATGGCGCATCAGCACGGCGTCGAGGCCCAGCCCCTGGTAGTCGTCGGCGATGGTTACCGCGCATTCGCACTGCCCTTCCTCGCAACAGGCGGCGTAGCGGCTGATACCGACCTCGCGCAGCTCACCGTCCTCGTGCACCAGGGCAACGAAGGCCATGCTCTGCTGGTAGTCGATGTCCATCAGTTGGTCGAGCAGCGCCGGGCTGGCTTCCTTGATCTCGCCGAGGAAGCGGAAGTGGCGGGTTGCCGGGGACAGCCGGTTGATGAACTGGCGTTCGCGCTCCCGGTCCTCCTCGCGCAGGGGACGGATCAGCACGTGGCGGCCATCGTCGAGGGACTCGACCCAATGGTCGCCCTCCACCGCCGCGAACGCGGAAGACCGGCTGGCATTTTGTACATTGGACATGATGCGATCTCCAGGAAGGGAAGGAAGTCGGTACAACCACTTCCTTCCTGTCTACGCGGTTTGGCGCAGCTCCGGTTGATCGACATCAACGCCGCCGCCGCAGCCCCGGCGGGAGCCGACGCACGGCATGCGGCGAAACGCCTCAGGCGTTGGCCAGCTCGGCCTCGGCGATCTCCTTGCCGCGCCGGCGGAACAGCACCAGGGTGGCGAGCAGCCCCAGCAGCGCCGCGCCACTGAGCCAGATGCCCGGGGCCGCGCGGTTGTCCAGGGTGTGGATCAGCCAGGTGCAGACCGCCGGGGTGAAACCACCGAAGGTCGCCGTAGCCAGGCTGTAGGCGAGGGAGAAACCGGTAGTGCGCACGTCCGCCGGCATCACCTCGGTCAACGCCACCACCATCGCGCCGTTGTAGCTGCTGTAAAGGAACGACAGCCACAACTCGACGCCGAGCAGGCCGGCGAAACTCGGCTCGCGGACCAGCCAGGACAGCGCCGGGTAGGCGGTCAGCAGTGCCAGCGCGGAGGCACCCAGCAACAATGGCTTGCGCCCGATGCGGTCGGAGAACGCGCCCATCACCGGCAGCCAGATGAAGTTGGACAGGCCGATGCACATGGTCACCAGCAGGCTGTCGAGGTCCGACAGTTGCAACTCATTCTTGCCGAAGGTCGGCGTGTAGGCGGTGATCAGGTAGAACGATACGGTGGTCATCACCACCATCGCGGTACCGGCCAGCACTACGCCGAAGTTCTGCCCGATGGAGCGCAGCACCTGCGACAGCGACGGGCGGTGGGGGCGCGCCTCGAACTCCGGCGTTTCCTCCAGCGAGCGACGGATGACGAACAGCGCCGGAACGATCAGGCAGCCGATGAAGAACGGTACGCGCCAGCCCCATTCGCCCATGTCCTGCGGGCTCAGCCACTGGTTGAGGAGCACGCCGAGCAGGCCGGCGAAGACCACCGCGACCTGCTGGCTGGCCGACTGCCAACTGACGAAGAAGCCTTTGCGTCCTGGCGTGGCGATCTCCGACAGGTAGACCGAAACCCCTCCCAGCTCGACGCCGGCGGAAAAACCCTGCAGGAGCCGGCCGAACAGCACCAGCAACGGCGCCGCCACGCCCAGCGTGGCATAGCCGGGAACGAAGGCGATCAGCAGGGTGCCCATGGCCATCAGGCCGAGGGTGATGATCAGGCCCTGGCGGCGGCCGTGGCGATCGATGTAGGCGCCCAGGAACACCGCACCCAACGGCCGCATCAGGAAGCCGGCGCCAAAGGTGGCGAGGGACAGCATCAGGGAGGCGAACGGGTTGTCGCCGGGGAAGAAGGTCTTGGCGATGGCGGTGGCGTAGAAGCCATACACCATGAAGTCGTACATCTCGAGGAAGTTGCCACTGACCACACGGAAAATGGCGACGCCTTTGGATTTATTAGAGGCCATGGGACACACACTCAGGCAGACACGGGGAAGCGGTCCATGGCGGCGTCGATGGCCACGCAGGCGGGTACGTCATCCATCGACCGAGTTGTAACCATATGTGTAAAAACTCCTGTCGAACAATCTAAAATTGCCCGAAAGGTGCGAATTGAAGGGGTTTGAAAGGCTGCCGAAAGCTTCGCGACCATCGGTCGGGAAAGCGACGCCTTTTTCCCTGGTGGCCCTCCGCGAAAGGAGAGCGGAGCCTCTGTCGGGCGAAGGAAACATTCGCCGCGCGGTAGCTGTCCTTCGTTCATACCCAGGAAACCCGGCCGGGGTTATGCTGCGCGCCCCGGCCGGCTGGCCGAGCAGATCCGATCGAGAACCCGCTGTTCCCCATGCCCAACCAACAACGCCCCATCCTCAAGGCCCGCCTGGAGCAACTGATCGCCCTGGTCGGCGGCCTGATGGCCCGCTATCCACGCACCATCGCCCTGTTCGGCTTCTGTTCGGGCGTGTTCAGTTTCATCATGGTCGACCGGCAGAAGGGCTTCGCCCAGGTACTGGCAATCATCATGCTGGTCAGCTGGGTCTGGTTGATCCTCGAGAACCTCCTGCGGGAGACCTTCGCCCGCCGCTTCGGCTGGGAGATCCCGGCGCCGCTGCTGCGCTACGCGACCCAACTGATCCACCAGGAAAGCCTGTTCTTCGTCCTGCCGTTCTTTCTCATCACCACCACCTGGAACAGCGGCCAGGCGCTGTTCACAGGGACGCTGGCCGCCGCGGCGCTGATCTCCATCACCGATCCGCTCTACTATCGCTGGCTGTCCAGGCGTCGCTGGGTGTTCCTCGCCTACCACACCCTGACCCTGTTCGCGGTGTTGCTGACCTCGCTGCCGATCCTGCTGCACCTGACCACCCCGGAAAGCTACCGGTTGTCGCTGGGCATCGCCGTCGTGCTGTCCTTCCCCAGCCTGCTCGTGACCTTCCCGCTACAGCACTGGTGGCGCGGCTTCCTGCTTCTCGGCCTGACCCTGGCGGTAGGCCTGACCGGCTGGTTCGGCCGTACCTGGGTGCCGCCGGCCACCCTGTGGCTGACCGAAGTGGCGGTGAGCAGCCAGTTCGACGACCAGAGCCGCACGCCCGGCGATAGCCTGGAGCAGGTCGGCGCCAGCCAGTTGCGCAGCCAGGGCCTGTTCGCCTATACCGCGATCAACGCGCCGCGCGGCCTCGACGAGCGCATCTATCACGTGTGGATGTTTAACGGGAAGGAGTTCGACCGCATCGCCCTGGATATCCACGGCGGCCGCAAGGAGGGCTACCGGGCCTGGACCCACAAGCAGAACTTCCCCGGCGACCCGGTCGGCCACTGGCAGGTGAAGGTACTCACCGAGGCCGGACAGATGATCGGTACCCTGCGCTTCGACGTCACCCAGTGACGTCGAAGCCTGGCGACTTCAGGCGAAGAACCAGTAGCACACGCCGATGGAGGCGATGACCCCGGCCAGGTCCGCGGTCAGCGCGCAGCCCACCGCGTGGCGCGCGCGCTGCAGGCCGACCGAGCCGAAATAGACGGCGAGCACGTAGAAGGTGGTCTCGGTACTGCCCTGCACGGTGGCGGCGACCAGCGCCGGGAAACTGTCGACGCCGTGGGTCTGCATGGTCTCCAGCAGCATCGCCCGCGCCGCACTGCCGGAGAACGGCTTGACCAACGCGGTGGGCAGCGCCTCGACGAAGCGGCTGTCCCAGCCCAGCCCCTCGACCGCCCAGCGTATCCCGCCGAGTACCACTTCCAGCGCCCCGGAGGCGCGCAGCACGCCAACCGCGCAAAGCATCGCGACCAGGTAGGGCAACAGGTTCCTGGCGACGTCGAAACCTTCCTTCGCCCCCTCCACGAAGCTCTCGTAGACCGGCACCTTCTTCAGCGCGCCGACGATCAGGAACAGCACGATCAGGCTGAACAGCGTCAGGTTGCCCAGCAGCGAGGACAGCTGCGCCAGCGCGGTGGCCGAGAGCGTGCCGAGCACCGCCATGAAGCCGGCCAGCAGCAACGCGCCGGGGATCAGGTAGGCCAGCACCACCGGGTCCCACAGGCGCAGGCGCTGCATCAGCGCCACCGACAGCAGGCCGGCCAGGGTCGAGGCGCTGGTGGCCAGGAGGATCGGCAGGAATACCAGGGTCGGATCGGCCGCGCCCTGCTGCGCGCGGTACATGAAGATGGTCACCGGCAGCAAGGTCAGGGACGAGGCGTTGAGCACCAGGAAGAGGATCTGCGCATTGCTCGCGGTGGTGCTGCTGGGATTGAGCTCCTGCAACGCCTTCATCGCCTTCAGGCCGATCGGCGTGGCGGCGTTGTCCAAACCCAGGCCATTGGCGGCGAAGTTCAGGGTGATCAGGCCGATCGCCGGATGCCCCGGCGGCACTTCCGGCATCAGCCGACGGAACAGCGGACCGAGCAGCACCGCCAGGCGCTCCACCAGACCGGCCTTCTCGGCGATGCGCAGGAAGCCGAGCCAGAGCGTCAGGGTGCCGAACAGCAGGACCATCACCTCGACCGCCAGCTTGGCCATGGCGAACAGGCTCTCCACCATCGCCGCGAACACCGTCGCATCGCCGCCGATCAACCAGCGCGCCAGCGCGCTCGCCGCCGCCACCAGGAAAAAACCCAACCACAAGCCGTTCAGCATTCAGAATCCCCCGCGTTGCGCGGATGATAGCGGCGCAGGCGGTGCCGGCGCCAGAAACGCCGAGGCCCCGGACGATGCCGGGGCCTCCTGGGCGGGAAGCCGCCTTATTCGAGGGTGGCCTGCTTACCCTTGGCTTCGCCGACCGCCTGCCGCAGGTGCGGCAGCGAATCCCAGTAGCGCTGGCCCTTGGCCGCGTCGTACATGCCTTCCCACTTGGAGATGACCAGCACCGCGAGGGCATTGCCGATCACGTTGAGGGCGGTGCGCGCCATGTCCATGATGCGATCCACGCCGGCGATGAAGGCCAGGCCCTCGAGCGGGATGCCGACGCTGCCCAGGGTGGCGAGCAGCACCACGAAGGACACGCCCGGCACGCCGGCGATACCCTTGGAGGTCACCATCAGGGTCAGCACCAGCATGATCTGCTGGCCGATGGACAGGTCGATGCCGTAGAGCTGCGCGATGAAGATCGCCGCGATGCTCTGGTACAGGGTCGAGCCATCGAGGTTGAAGGAGTAGCCGGTGGGCACCACGAAGCTGCTGATCGCCTTCGGCGCGCCGTAGGCTTCCATTTTCTCGATGATGCGCGGCAGCACGGTTTCCGAGCTGGCGGTGGAATAGGCGAGGACCAGGTCGTCCTTGAAGATGCGGATCAGGCGCATGATCGAGAAGCCGAACATCCGCGCGATCAGGCCCAGCACCACCAGGGCGAAGAAGACGATGGCCACGTAGACCAGGATCACCAGCTTGGCCAGCGGCAGCAGCGAGGCGAAGCCGAAGTTGGCGACGGTCACCGCGATCAGGGCGAAGACACCGATAGGGGCGTACTTCATGATCATGTGGGTGACCTTGAACATGGTCTCGGAAACGCCCTGGAACACCTTCACCAGCGGCTCGCGCAGGTCGTTGGGCAGGCTCGACAGGCCGAGGCCGAACATCACCGAGAAGAAGATGATCGGCAGCATCTCGCCACGGGCGATGGCGGCGAAGACGTTGGAGGGAATCAGGTTGAGGATGGTCGCGATGAACGCATGGTCATGCTGCACTTCCTGGGTGGTCTTCTGGTACTGGGAAATGTCCACGGTACCCAGGGTGCTCATGTCGATGCCGGTGCCGGGCTGGAACAGGTTGGCCAGCAGCAGGCCGACGACGATGGCGACGGTGGTGACGATCTCGAAGTAGATGATGGTCTTCAGGCCGATGCGGCCAAGCTTCTTCGCGTCGCCGACGCCGGCGATGCCGACCACCAGCGAGGAAATCACGATCGGCACCACGATCATCTTGATCAGACGGATGAAGATGTCGCCGGCCGGTTGCAGCACGTTGGCGATCCACCAGGCCTTTTCGGCGCTGAAATGGTTGAGCACTGCGCCGACGGCGATACCGAGTGCCAGACCGATCACGATCTGCCAGGCGAGGCTTAGCTTGGCTTTACCCATGTTTCGTCACCCTTAATTCTTGTGGAAGTCGGGAGTCGCTCCAACGGGAGAGTCGCTCCCGACAGGCGAAAGGGCGCAATGATTCATGCGCTCCCCTACCCCGTCTAATGCCGTAAGTGACTGCCCCATGCCGAATCGGCATGAGAAATCACTAATGAAACGTCCGTCCCACAGGAAATTGCCCTTGATTTTCGTACAAGAACAGGGAGCGGAAGGCACTCCGTGCAAGGCCTGGGAGCCTCGTGCCCATCCTGGGAAGTTGAAAGTCGCTCATCATCGCTGCGATGGATGGTCACAGGACACGCAACGCCGTCCGGCACGCCATCGCCGGCTGTGGATAAGCGGCGTTCTGTGGATAACCGCGCGGTAAAGCCCTTCTGGGAGGGCGCCTCGGAACGCGCGGGTGGTCGATTGTAAAACGACTCCGCCATCCACAGGCATTGATCGATATCAGGGAAGTTCGCGGAGTATCGGTGCGGAAGCCGACGCTCCGCCGGACGGCGGAGCGTCGTACCCCCTTCTATATATAGAAGCGCGCCGGAAGGCAGCGAGACATCGGTGGCTCCCCTCCGGCGCGTTTTCGCCTGGCCCGACCCCGAAGGAGGTACTCCCTGTACCCCTGGAACCCGCCGGATCGACCTCACCCAGCGCATCCCGGTCCCCTGGCCATGCCCCGCTGCGGGCGGGGCGGTGTCACGCAAGCCCGTTCCGCCTCAGTACCAGTTCGGATCGGCCTTGAGTTGTTCGTCGAGGATCTTCTGTACCGCCGGCTCCGGCTTGCCCAGCCAGCGGAAGCTGGCGTGCTTGCTCGGCGACTTGTCCTGCGGCAGCCCTTCGGGCACCTGCACGTAGAGCCCGTAGGCATGGCTCTTGTCCCAATCGAAGGCGACCAGCAGGCGCTGGCCCTTGCAATCGGACTTCTCGCAGAGACCGCCAACCAGATACTTGTCGCCCTGGTCGTCGACGGCATGCATCGGTGTAGCGGTTCCCGAGAGATTCATCACCCAGTCGGGCAAGCGGCTCTCGTCTTCCACCAGGTTCTGCCAGGCCTCGCGGTATCCGGCATCGGTGCTCTGCAATTCGTTCAAGCGGTATTCACCGTCCCTGTCGGCCGCCACCGCCAGCGAACTGGCGGCGGCACCGAGCAGCAGTGCGTTCATCAGGTTACGCATGAGTCGCATCGCTTTCTCCTTGGCATCCGGCTAGCCGCGACGGCGTCCGAAGAAGAACGAGACCACGAAGAGCACCAGGAACAGCACGAAGAGGATCTTCGCGATTCCGGTGGCGGCACCTGCGATGCCACCAAACCCGAGGACGGCAGCGATGATGGCGATGATCAGAAAGGTGATAGCCCAACTAAGCATGATGTTTTCTCCTGTGTGCCTTCGGAACTGTCGGTACCGCCTCGGGGCCAGGCCCATCGGGGTAGCGAACCGGCCTATGTCCATTTTTTCTTCAGGGAGACCGTGACTACCTCATTGCACGCCCCATGCCAGCCTTTCTGAAAAACAAAAATACTTTTAATTCAACAGGTTATAAAACAACCCAGATAGTCTGCGCAGTTCATCCTGCACGACGCGACAAATTATTCCGGGCGTTTTGCACGATCGGCGCGGTACGCTGTCACATGCAACAGGGAAGCGACCCGGCACCTGCTACCCGGAGCCATCCGTGGAGCCGCCACGGCTTCCCGAAAACCCAAGAACAGCAACATCGGCAGGTTGCACGCCGCCCTGGCCGCCCGGATGGGCGGCGGGGCGCTCTGCAACTTGCATGGGCTTTCCGGGGACTAACCCAGAAGCCGAATGGCAGTGAATTCCCTAGAGGATAAAAAGCAACGATGGAAACCACTTCCGAAAAACAGGGGCGCATCCTGCTGGTCGATGACGAGTCGGCGATCCTGCGCACTTTCCGTTATTGCCTCGAAGACGAAGGCTACAGCGTGGCCACCGCCAGCAGCGCGCCGCAGGCGGAGGCCCTGTTGCAGCGCCAGGTATTCGACCTGTGCTTCCTCGATCTGCGCCTGGGCGAAGACAACGGGCTCGACGTTCTCGCCCAGATGCGCGTCCAGGCGCCATGGATGCGCGTGGTGATCGTCACCGCGCATTCGGCGGTGGATACCGCGGTCGACGCCATGCAGGCCGGCGCGGTGGATTACCTGGTCAAGCCCTGCAGCCCGGACCAACTGCGCCTGGCCGCCGCCAAGCAACTGGAGGTGCGCCAACTGACCGCGCGCCTGGAGGCCCTGGAGGACGAAGTGCGCCGCCAGGGCGACGGCCTGGAATCGCACAGCCCGGCCATGGCCGCGGTACTGGAGACCGCGCGCCAGGTGGCGGCGACCGACGCCAACATCCTCATCCTCGGCGAATCCGGCTCCGGCAAGGGCGAACTGGCACGCGCCATCCACACCTGGAGCAAACGCGCGAAGAAGCCCCAGGTCACCATCAACTGCCCGTCGCTGACCGCCGAACTGATGGAAAGCGAACTGTTCGGGCACAGTCGCGGCGCCTTCACCGGTGCCACCGAAAGCACCCTGGGCAGGGTCAGCCAGGCTGACGGCGGCACCCTGTTCCTCGACGAGATCGGCGACTTCCCGCTGACCTTGCAACCCAAGCTGCTGCGCTTCATCCAGGACAAGGAATACGAACGCGTCGGCGATCCGGTGACCCGCCGCGCCGATGTGCGCATCCTTGCCGCGACCAACCGCGACCTGGGCGCGATGGTCGCCCAGGGCCAGTTCCGCGAGGACCTGCTCTACCGCCTCAACGTGATCGTCCTCAACCTGCCTCCCCTGCGCGAACGCGCCGAGGATATCCTCGGCCTGGCCGAGCGTTTCCTCGCCCGCTTCGTCAAGGACTACGGCCGCCCCGCCCGCGGCTTCAGCGAAGCCGCCCGCGAGGCCATGCGGCAATACCCCTGGCCGGGCAACGTACGCGAGCTACGCAACGTGATCGAGCGCGCCAGCATCATCTGCAACCAGGAACGGGTGGATGTCGACCACCTCGGTTTCAGCGCTACGCAATCCGCCAGCAGCGCGCCGCGGATCGGCGAATCGCTGAGCCTGGAAGACCTGGAGAAAGCCCATATCACGGCGGTGATGGCCTCCAGCGCGACCCTCGACCAGGCCGCCAAGACCCTCGGTATCGATGCCTCGACCCTGTACCGGAAGCGCAAGCAGTACGGCCTATGAGCATGCCGCTGCCGATGAAGCTCCGGACCCGGTTGTTCCTCAGCATTTCCGCGCTGATCACCGTCTCGCTGTTCGGCCTGTTGCTCGGGTTGTTCAGCGTGATGCAGCTCGGCCGCGCTCAGGAGCAACGGATGTCGCACCACCACGCGACCATCGAGGTGAGCCAGCAGTTGCGCCAGCTGCTCGGCGACCAGTTGGTCATACTGCTCCGCGAAAAACCCGACGGGCAGGCCCTGGAGCGCTCGCAGAACGATTTCCGACGGGTCCTGGAACAGGGTCGGGCGAATACCGTCGACGGCGCCGAGCAGGCCGCCCTGGATGGCGTTCGCGACGCCTACCTGCAACTGCAGGCGCACACCCCGGCGCTGCTCAAGGCGCCCATGGCCGACAACGACGGCTTCAGCGAAGCCTTCAATACCCTGCGCCTACACCTGCAGGACCTGCAGCAACTGGCGCTGGCCGGCATCAGCGACGCCGAGACCAGCGCCCGCCATCGTGCCTACCTGGTCGCCGGCCTGCTTGGCCTGGTGGGCGTCGCCATCCTGCTGATCGGTTTCGTCACCGCCCACAGCATCGCCCGGCGCTTCGGCGCACCGATCGAAACCCTGGCGCGGGCGGCGGACAGGATCGGCGAAGGCGATTTCGACGTGACCCTGCCGATGACCAACGTTGCCGAGGTCGGCCAGTTGACCCGGCGTTTCGGCCTGATGGCCGAGGCCCTGCGGCAGTACCGCAAGACCAGCGTCGAAGAGGTGCTTTCCGGCGAGCGGCGCCTGCAGGCGGTACTCGACAGCATCGACGACGGCCTGGTGATCTTCGACAACCAGGGGCGCATCGAACACGCCAACCCGGTCGCGATCCGCCAGCTATTCGTCTCCAACGACCCCCATGGCAAGCGGATCGACGAAATACTCAGCGATGTCGATGTCCAGGAAGCGGTGGAAAAGGCCCTGCTCGGCGAAGTCCAGGACGAGGCGATGCCCGACCTGGTGGTGGACGTCGCCGGCGAGTCGCGCCTGCTGGCCTGGTCGCTGTATCCGGTCACCCATCCCGGCGGGCATAGCGTCGGCGCGGTGCTGGTGGTCCGCGACGTGACCGAGCAGCGCGCCTTCGAACGGGTCCGCAGCGAATTCGTCCTGCGCGCCTCCCACGAACTGCGCACGCCGGTGACCGGCATGCAGATGGCCTTCAGCCTGCTCCGCGAACGCCTGGACTTCCCCGCGGAGTCGCGGGAAGCGGACCTGATCCAGACGGTGGACGAAGAGATGTCGCGGCTGGTCCTGCTGATCAACGACCTGTTGAACTTCTCGCGCTACCAGACCGGCATGCAGAAGCTCGAACTGGCGTCCTGCGACCTCGTCGACCTGCTCACCCAGGCGCAGCAGCGTTTCACTCCCAAGGGCGAGGCCCGCCGGGTCTCGCTGCAACTGGAGCTGGGCGATGAACTGCCGCGCCTGCAGCTCGATCGCCTGCAGATCGAGCGGGTGATCGACAACCTGCTGGAAAACGCCCTGCGCCATAGCAGCGAAGGCGGGCAGATCCACCTGCAGGCCCGGCGCCAGGGCGACCGGGTGCTGATCGCGGTGGAAGACAATGGCGAAGGCATTCCCTTCAGCCAGCAAGGACGGATCTTCGAGCCTTTCGTCCAGGTCGGACGCAAGAAGGGCGGCGCCGGCCTCGGCCTGGCGCTGTGCAAGGAAATCATCCAGCTGCATGGCGGGCGCATCGCGGTGCGCTCGCAACCGGGCCAAGGCGCGCGCTTCTACATGCTGCTGCCGGTGTGACCGGGGCCGCTCCCGGCAGGCTTTTCCACAGGCCTCAGGAAGTCGGCACCGCCAGCAGCAGCGCGGCGGTTTCCAGGTCCGGCTCGCCATCGAAGCGGGCCGGACGGTATTTCATCTGGAAAGCGCCGATGACGTCGCGGGTGTCCTTCTCCAGCTCGCCGGTCTGCGGCACCAGGTAACCGTGCCGCGCCAACTGCTGCTGGAACCAGCGCACATCCGGCAGCTGGCCGTTCAGTTCGGCGAGCCGGCGCGCCAATTCGCCGGGCTTCGGCCAGGGCACCAGGCCGGCGTCGGCGAGGCGCTTCCAGGGGAACAGCGGACCCGGATCGACCTTGCGGCCCGGCGCGATATCGCTGTGTCCGATGATCCGGTCCGGGGTGATGCCGTGGCGCTTGGCGATGTCCTTCAGCAGGGGGATCAGCGCCTGGATCTGCGCTTCGCTGAACGGATACCAGACCCGCCCCTGGGGTGTATCGCGATAGCCCTGGTTGACGATCTCGATGCCGATCGAGGTGGCGTTCAGCCAGGTCCGGCCCTGCCATTCACTGACCCCGGCGTGCCAGGCGCGGCGGTTCTCATCCACCAGGCGGTAGACGGTGGCCGGCTCGTCGTCGCCGATCAGGTAGTGCGCGCTGACGCCGCCGTGGGTGAGGATGCCCAGCGAATGCGGCAGATCGGTGGAGGTGTAGTGGAGGACGATGAACTGGACGCGGCTGTCCTGGTTCGCCGAGGTGTAGTCGGTGTTCAGGCGCGGGCCGCTGGAGCAGCCGGCCAGCAGCGACAGGGTGAAAGCCAGTAGAACGAACGAACGCATGATGACTCCGAAAAAATGGGCAGCGCGGTCAGGCGGCGATGTGCAACACGCTGCGCAGGTTGTCCAACAGCATATCGACGCTGAGCATGATCAGCAGCATGCCGGCCAGGCGCTCGATGGCGGTCAGCCCGCGCGGGCCGAGGAAACGCTGGAGGAACGCCGCCTGCAGCAGGATCAGCGCAGTAGCGGCCCAGGCCAGCACCACCGCCAGGTAAAGCTCCCACAGCGGACCGTCGAAGGTGGTGCGCAGGGTGATCAGCATCGCCAGCGCCGAGGGCCCGGCCACCGCCGGGGTGGCCAGGGGTACCAGCAGCGGCTCGCCGTCGGGCACTTCGCCGAGCAGCCCTTGGGGCGACGGGAAGATCAGGCGCATGGCGATCACGAACAGGATGATGCCACCCGCGATCCCGGTCGCCTCGCGGGACAGGCCGAGGCCGCTGAGGATGTGCTCGCCGAGGGTGAGGAATAGCAGCAGCAGGCCCAGGGCGAAGGCCAGCTCGCGAAACGCCACGCGCAGGCGGCGCCCGGGGGCGACGCCTTTCAGCGCGGCGAGGAACACGGCGATGTTGCCGAAGGGATCGGTGACCAGAAAGATCAGGACGGCGACGCCGAACATATCCATGGGAATTTCCAGAGCGGGACAGCCGGTCATTCTACCGGGCGGGACCATTCTAGCGAGCCGCGGCAACACCTGCAGGCGAGCCCGTCCCGAGTCGTCGGAATGTGCGCTGGTCGCCCTTCAGGCCACTTCCAGGCGGTCCCGGCCGGCGCGCTTGGCTCGATACAGCGCCTGGTCGGCGCGCTCGAAAACCACTTCGCCGGCCTCGTTGCCTTCGAACGCGGTGATGCCGGCGGAACAGGTGATGCTCAGGGGCTCGCCCTTGAAATGGAACGGACAGGCGGCGATCGCCGCGCGCAGCCGTTCGAGCAGTTGCCGGCCGGCTTCCAGGGACGTGGCCGGGAGCAGGACGACGAACTCCTCGCCGCCGAAACGGGCGATGAAATCGGCCTGCCGCAACCGTTTGCGCAATTCGCCGGCAATGATCTTCAGCACCTTGTCCCCGGCCAGGTGGCCGAAGTCGTCGTTGATCCGCTTGAAGTGGTCGATGTCCAGCACCGCCAGCAGCAGATCGCCGCCGTCCCGGTGCCGGCGCGCCACCTCCTGTTCCAGGCGCTCGCTGAGCGCCGCGCGGTTGGGCAGCCCGGTCAGCGGATCGGTCAGGGCTTTCTGTCGCTGGTCCTCCAGGTGGCTGTGGAACGCCTTGGCATCCTGTTCCATGCTGTTGACCCGTTCCATCAGCGCCTGCAGGCGGCCGGACACCTCCTGTTCGTGCTCGGCCTGTTCGCGCTGGTGTTCGTCCATGGAGGCGAGCAGGCCGTTCAGCCGGCTGTCCACCGCCAGCTTGAGGCTGTTCAGGTCGGTCGCCTGCTGCACGCTGGCCTGCAGGCCACTGACCTGCTCACGCAGCGATTGGTCGAAGCCGCGCGCGTTGTCCAGCACGTCGGTATAGCCGGCGTGGGCGTCGCCCAGGTGGCCGAGGAAGCTTTCCAGGCGCTCGTTGAGTTGCCGCAGGTATTCCTCGAAGTCGCGCTGGCCACTGTCCGCCAGGGACAGCACCAGCACCGCCAGGTCGTCGAGTACCGGCACCAGCTCATACCAGTTCAGGCTGCCATCGATCCGCTCCCGCAGCGCCTCGGCCTGGGGCTGGTGGCTGCTCGGCAGGGACAGGCCGTCGAGCAGCCGCAGCAGGCTGGCCTCGATGTGCGGCGCCACCGCGCTGTAGCCGGGCTCCGGTATCGGCGGCGGCAGTTCGTAGGCCTCGTCTACCGCCTGCCCGTCGAGGTTATCCACAGGGGTGGCCGGAGCTTCGGGCGCGCTTTCAACGTCCGCCGGCACTGCGGGCGGCGACTCCGCACCCGCGTCTTCCAGCGTCTCGCTAAAGCTCAGGCCGGCCGGTAGCGGCAGGCTGTCGAGCCAGATTTCCCGAGGCTCATCCAGCAGGATCTGGTTCGGCTCGCCACGCTCGGCGACCCCGACCCAACCCGCTGGCGCGCTTTCGATGGCGGCGACCCTGCTGGCGGGCAACGGCTGCGGCGGGCCGCCTGGCGCCTCGTCGTGCTCGGCGACCGGCAGGGACGGCGTGGCCGCCGCCGGTTGGATCGGTGTATTGCTTGCCGCCACAACGGACGGCACCGATGCGCTCGGCTCCGCAGCGGTTTCCGACTCCTTGCCGCCGAACAGGCGTTGCAACAGGCTCGGGCGACCGTCTTCGGCGTCGCCGCCCTTGCGCTCGGCCAGCGCCTGGCGTTGCAGCCTGCTCAGCTCGCTGAGCAGGATCGGAATCTCGCGCGACTGCCGGGCGCGCTCCTCGATATCGCGGGCGAACTGCTTCAGCGGCTTGCGCAGTTCCCGCGGCAGGTTCAGGGCCAGCAACTGCTGGGCCAGTTCGCCGAGGGCATCGATGTTCTGCTGGGTGCGTTGCTGGCGGCGTTGTTCGGAGTCGAGCACGGCCTTTTCCAGGCGCGGAATCAGGCCCGACAGGCCGGCGTCCATGTCGTCGCGACGGAGGATCTCGCGTAGCTCCTTCATGCACTGGTCGACCGCCTTGTCGCTGCCTTCGGCCGCCAGACTGCTACGCACCAGGCCGCGACGCAGCAGGTCGATGCGGGCATCCCAGCGCCGTTGCAGGCGCTCCTGCTGCTCGATGTTCTCCAGGTACTTGTCTTTCCAGCGCTGGACGTCGTCGCGACTCATGGCGGACTCCCGGCATCCCCGCGCACGACCAAGGCCTTGTCGCGCAGGTTGTCCGGCAGGCGAATCTCCACCGATACCGGCAGATGGTCGGAGATCGGCTGGTCGAGCACGTCGACCCGCTCGAGAGCGAGATCGGAACTGAGCAGGATGTGGTCGAGATTGCGCTGCGGCCGCCAGCTGGGAAACGTCGCCTCGACCTGCGGCGCCATCAGGCCGAGGTCGCGCAGGGGCGAGTTTTCCAGAAGATCGACGGCATGGGTGTTCATGTCGCCCATCAGCACCTGGTGGCGGTAGTCGCCGATCAGCTCGCGGATATAGGCGAGCTGGCGGGTGCGGGTGCGAGCGCCGAGAGCGAGATGCATCATCACTACCACCAGCGCGTCGGCGCCTTCGCCAAAACGCACGAAGATCGCGCCGCGCCCCGGCGGACCGGGCAACGGATGATCTTCCAGCAGGGTCGGCCGCCAGCGGCTGAGCAGGCCGTTGCTGTGCTGGGCGATACGCCCGAGGTTGCGGTTGAGCTGCTGGTACCAGTAGGGGAACGCCCCCAACTGGGCCAGGTGCTCGACCTGGTTGACGTAGCCGGAACGCAGGCTGCCGCCGTCGGCTTCCTGGAGGGCGACGAGATCGTAGTCGGCGAGCAGTTCGCCGATCCGCTTCAGGTTGGTCGCCCGCCCCGCGTGGGGCAGCAGGTGCTGCCAACCGCGGGTCAGGTAGTGGCGGTAGCGCTCGGTGCTGATACCGACCTGGATGTTGAAGCTGAGAAGGCGCAGGCGGCCGTCGTCGGGCAGCTCCCGCGAATCGTCACAGGAGGGGTTCACTCGCGGGTCGCAGCTGCCTGCGACCCGAGGTTCACGCTGCCAGCGGCGCAACATGCCGAATCACCTTGCCTACTTCTTGGCCGCTGCGCGCTCTTTCTCGATCAGGTAGTCGGCCAGCTTGAGGGTTTCCTCCGGACCACCGGCGGAGCCGATGTCGAAGCGATATTTGCCATTGACCACCATGGTCGGTACGCCGGTGACCTGGTAGGCCATCGCCAGCTTCTTGGCCTTTTCCATCTGGCCCTTGATGGCAAAGGAATTATAGGTGCTCAGGAATTTTTCCTTGTCCACGCCCTTGCCGGCGAGGAAATCGGCCATTTCTTCCGGAGTGGCGAGCTTCTTGTGCTCCTTGTGGATCGCCTCGAACACGGCGTTGTGTACGTCATGCTCGACACCCATGCTTTCCAGGGTCAGGAACATCTGCCCATGGACGTTCCAGATACCGCCGAACAGGGCAGGCAGGCGCACGAAATGGACATCTGCCGGCAGCTTCTCGCTCCACGGCACGATGGTCGGCTCGAACGCGTAGCAATGCGGGCAGCCATACCAGAACAGTTCCACCACTTCGATCTTGCCCGGCTGGGACACCGGCACCGGGCTGCTCAGCTCGACGTATTCCTTGCCGGCGGTATAGTCGTCGGCCTGGGCGGCCATGCCGAACAGGCTGGCCATGGCCAGCATGGCGGTGAGAATCAGGTTACGCATCGTTCACTCCTAGGCGAGGTCAGTGCCGCTCTCCGGCCGGGTTCGGCCCGGTCAGTTCGACCGGGGGGAGCGGTCACGGGTTCCAGCATTGTAGCGATGGCGGACGCAAAAAAGGGCAGCCGAGGCCACCCTTTTTCATACATCTTTTTTGCCGTGCTACGCAGCGATCAGTGCAGACCCTGGATGTAGCTGGAAATCGCGGCGATGTCCTTGTTCGACAGCTTGGCGGCGATGGACTGCATGATCTTGGTGTCGCCGTCGTTGGTGCGGGTGCCTTCGCGGAAGTCGGTCAGCTGCTTGGCCACGTAGGTCGCGTGCTGGCCGCCCAGGTGCGGGAAACCGGCGGTTGCGATGCCGACGCCGCTCGGGGAATGGCAACCGGTGCAGGCCGGCATGCCTTCGGCGATCTTGCCGCCGCGGAACAGCGCTTCGCCCTGGGCCACCAGGTTCGGATCGGCCATGCCGACGCTCATCTTCTGGCTGGCGAAGTAGGCGGCGATGTCGGCCAGGTCCTGGTCGCTGAGGTTGGTCAGCAGGCCGGTCATTTCCAGCACGGTACGCTTGCCGTCCTTGATGTCATGCATCTGCTTGAGCAGGTAACGCTCGCCCTGGCCGGCCAGTTTCGGGAAGTTCGGCGCCGGGCTGTTGCCATCCGCACCGTGACAGGCGCCGCATACCGCGGCTTTCGCCTGGCCCGCGGCGGCATCGCCAGCGGCATGGGCAAGGCCGGTCAGACCCAGGGTCAACAGCAGACTCACGAGAAGTTTGTTCATCAGCTAATCCAATTACGGCTAAGGGTGAAAGATAGTGGGCTTCGGCTACTTCTTCACCATCCACTGGATGGTTGCCTGGTAGTCTTCGGCACTGCAGTCGGTGCACAGGCCGCGGGGCGGCATGGCGTTGAATCCGTTGGTCACATGCTGGACCAGGGTCGGCATGCCCTTGGCCAGCCGCGGCTCCCAGGCGGCATGGTCGCCCTTTTTCGGCGCCATCGGCAGCTGGCCGTCGTGACACGCGCCACAGGTCCGGTTGAACACTGCTTCCGGGTCCTGCGCCGCCTGCGCCGTAACGGCCACCGCAACGACTGTCGCTGCGAGCAGCAGTTTCTTCATGATCGTCCTCATCAGGGGGAACGCCCGCGTTCTACCGCGCGGAAAATGCTCTGTCCGTTCCCGCGCGCGCTCGACCCTGGGGGATAAAGCGCACACAAAATCCGCGGCATTATATACTTCCGATACCGAAACGGAAACGAAACAGCCCCCCGCGACACCGAGTCGCACCCCTGTGGATAACCCATGTCAGAGAAGAACCCCATCGTCGGCCTGTGCCAGAAGGCCAGCTTTCTCATCAGTGCCGCCCAGGTCGACCAGTGCCCCCCCGACGAGGGCCTGGAAGTCGCTTTCGCCGGGCGCTCCAATGCCGGCAAGTCGAGCGCGCTGAACACCCTCACCCACGCCAACCTGGCGCGCACCTCGAAAACCCCGGGACGTACCCAACTGCTCAATTTCTTCGCCCTGGACGACTCGCGGCGCCTGGTGGACCTGCCCGGCTACGGCTACGCGAAGGTGCCGATCCCCCTGAAGCAGCACTGGCAGCGCCACCTGGAAGCCTACCTGAGCAGCCGCGCAAGCCTGGCCGGGGTGTTCCTGATGATGGACATCCGCCACCCGCTGACCGACTTCGACCGACTGATGCTGGATTGGGCACAGGCCAGCCAGCTGCCGATCCATGTGCTGATGACCAAGGCCGACAAGCTGGCCTTCGGCGCGGCCAAGAACGCCCTGCTCAAGGTACGCCGGGAAGTCCAGCAAGGCTGGGGCGACGTCGCCACCCTGCAACTGTTCTCCGCGCCCAAGCGCCAGGGCGTCGACGAGGCGCAAATGGTCCTGGCGCAATGGCTGGGCCTGCTGGACGAGGAACAAGAGGCGTTCGAGGAAGCCTGAATTCCAGGCAAAAAAAACCCCGAGCTTCGTATGGGGAGGGGGAAGTTCGGGGTTCAAGTCCGGACCGCTAGGGCGGGGTCCAGGAATCTGCCAACACTAAACACTGCAAAGGAGCATCGAAGGGCTCAAGAAGCCATTCGTGTGTTCTGACTGTCGGCAAAACGGGAAAGTTCAGCGCACCGCGAAAAACTTTTCCACGGCACCCTCACCGGGCACTCCGGACCTGCTCGCAAGGCCCGCCACACGGGCCTCGCAACCGTTCATCAGTGGGCTTCGTCCCAGTTCGAACCGACACCCGCCTCGACCACCAGCGGTACGTCCAGGGTCGCCGCACCGCTCATCAACGGGCGGATTCCCTCGCGCACCTGCTCGACCAGGTCCTCGCGCACTTCCAGCACCAGTTCGTCGTGCACCTGGAGGATCACCCGGGCATCGAGGCCGCTTTCCAGTAGCCAGTTATCCACAGCGACCATGGCGCGCTTCATGATGTCCGCCGCGGTGCCCTGCATCGGCGCGTTGATCGCGGTGCGCTCGGCGGCCTTGCGCATGGCGCCGTTCTTCGAATGGATCTCCGGCAGGTACAGACGACGGCCGAACAGGGTTTCGACGAAGCCCTGCTCCGCGGCCTGGGCGCGGGTCCGTTCCATGTACGCCAGGACGCCGGGGTAGCGGGTGAAGTAACGGTCGATGTAGGCCTGGGCCTCCTTGCGCTCGACGCCGATCTGCTTGGCCAGGCCGAAGGCGCTCATGCCGTAGATCAATCCGAAGTTGATCGCCTTGGCGCTGCGTCGCTGGTCGCCGCTGACGTCTTCCAGCGGCACGCCGAAGACTTCCGCCGCGGTGGCGCGGTGTACGTCCAGGTCGTGGCGGAAGGCATCCAGCAGGCCGTCGTCCTTGGCCAGGTGGGCCATGATCCGCAGCTCGATCTGCGAGTAGTCCGCGGCCAATAGCTTGTAGCCCTGCGGCGCGACGAACGCCTGGCGGATGCGCCGGCCCTCCGCGGTGCGGATCGGGATGTTCTGCAGGTTCGGGTCGCTCGACGACAGCCGCCCGGTAGCCGCCACCGCCTGGTGATATGAGGTATGGATGCGCCCGGTGCGCGGGTTGATCTGCTCGGGCAGGCGGTCGGTGTAGGTGCTCTTGAGCTTGCTCATGGAGCGGTACTGCATGATCACCTTGGGCAGCTCGAAGTCCTGCTCGGCCAGTTCGGCGAGCACCGCCTCGGCGGTGGACGGCTGGCCGGTCGCGGTCTTGCTCAGCACCGGCAGGCCGAGCTTGTCGTAGAGGATCGCGCCGAGCTGCTTGGGCGAGCCGAGGTTGAATTCCTGCCCCGCCAGGTCGTATGCCTGGCGCTCCAGGGCGACCATCTTCTCGCCCAGTTCGCGGCTCTGGATGCCCAGCAGGTTGGCGTCGACCAGCGCGCCGTTGCGCTCGATTCGCGCCAGCACCGGTACCAGCGGCATCTCGATATCGGTCAGGACCCTGGCCAGGGACGGGATCGCCTCCAGCTTCTGCCACAGGGCCTGGTGCAGGCGCAGGGTCACGTCGGCGTCCTCCGCCGCATAGGGCCCGGCCTGTTCGATGGCGATCTGGTCGAAGGTCAGTTGCTTGGCGCCCTTGCCGGCGATGTCCTCGAAACGGATGGTGCTGTGGCCGAGGTACTTCAGGGCCAGGCTGTCCATGTCGTGGCGAGTGGCGGTGGAGTCCAGCACATAGGACTCGAGCATGGTGTCGTAGGCTACGCCCCGCAGCGCGATGGGGGTGCTGGCATTGGCCAGGACATTGATGTCGTACTTGGCATGCTGGCCGACCTTGAGCTTCTTCGGATCCTCCAGCAGCGGTTTCAACGCACGCAGCACCGCGTCACGGTCCAGTTGCTCGGGAACGCCCATGTAGCTGTGGGCCAGCGGCACGTAGGCGGCCTCGCCCTCCTTCACGGCGAAGGACACCCCCACCACCTGCGCCTGCTGGGCGTCGATGCTGGTGGTCTCGGTATCGAAGGCGATCAGCTCGGCCTCCTCCAGCTTCTTCAGCCAGGCGTCGAACCCGGCCTGGTCGAGCACCACGTCGTAGTCGACCTCGGCCTGGATAGGCGTTTCCGCCTCGCCGCTCTCGCCGGCCTCCTTGGCCTCGCGCAGGAGGTCGTCCAGCCAGTTCTTGAACTCCAGCTCGCGGTACAGGGCGATCAGCGCTTCGCGCTGCGGCTCGCCGGGATACAGCTTGTCGATCTCCACGTCCAGTTCGACGTCGGTCTTGATGGTCGCCAACTGATAGGACAGGAACGCCTGCTCGCGATTTTCCTCGAGCTTCGCCGGCAAACCCTTGGCGCCGCGGATCGGTAGCTCGGGCACCTTGTCCAGGCTGGCGTAGAGCACCTCCAGGCCGCCACCGACGCCGGTCAGCAGGCCCAGCGCGGTTTTCTCGCCGACGCCGGGAACGCCGGGGATGTTGTCGACCTTGTCGCCCATCAGGGCGAGGAAATCGATGATCAGCTCAGGACCGACGCCGAATTTCTCTTTCACGCCATCCACGTCGAGGCGGCTACCGGTCATGGTGTTGACCAGCGTAATGTGCCCGTCGACCAGTTGCGCCATGTCCTTGTCGCCGGTGGAAATCACTACCGGGCGGCCGGCCGCGGCGCTGCTGCGCGCCAGGGTGCCGATCACGTCGTCGGCCTCGACCCCCTCCACGCACAGCAGCGGCAGGCCGAGGGCGCGGACGCTGGCATGCAGCGGCTCGACCTGGACCCGCAGGTCGTCGGGCATCGACGGCCGGTTGGCCTTGTACTCGGCGAACAGCTCGTCGCGGAAGGTCGGGCCCTTGGCGTCGAAGACCACCGCGAACGGGCTGTCCGGGTACTGCTTGCGCAGGCTCAGGAGCATGTTCAGCACGCCCTTCACCGCACCGGTGGGCTTGCCGGTCGAAGTGGTCAGCGGCGGCAGGGCATGGAAGGCGCGGTACAGGTACGAGGAACCGTCCACCAGGACGAGGGGCGCTTGGCTCATGAGGGGAATCAACCTTTTCCGGAGACCAGGGCGTGTAGAATGAACCCTGGACGATTCGATAAAGGAGCAAGGTTACCATGCGTACGCTGAACCGCTTGATGCTCGCCGGACTGCTGGCGTTCGCCCCGCTCGTCGCGATGGCGGCGGACGACGACGCGCCCTCCGGCGAGCCCGACGTAACCATCCGCCAGGAGGGCGACAAGACCATCCAGGAATACCGCGTGAATGGCTTCCTCTACGCCATCAAGGTGGTTCCCAAGCATGGCAAACCCTATTTCCTGGTCCGCGCCGACGGCAGCGATGGCAACTTCATTCGCTCCGACCAGCCGGACAAGCTGATTCCACAATGGGAGATCTTCAGCTGGTGATGTGCACTTCCAACCTGGCGAGGCCGCGCTGACATGTCGGTGTTCACCCCACTCGAACGCTCGACCCTGGAAGCCTTCCTCGCCCCCTACGACCTGGGCCGCCTGCGGGATTTCCGTGGCATCGCCGAAGGCTCCGAGAACAGCAACTTCTTCGTCAGCCTGGAACACGGCGAGTTCGTCCTGACCCTGGTCGAGCGCGGCCCGGTGCAGGACCTGCCGTTCTTCATCGAACTGCTCGACGTGCTCCACGAGGACGGCCTGCCGGTGCCCTACGCCCTGCGCACCCGCGACGGCGAGGCCCTGCGCCGTCTCGAAGGCAAGCCGGCGCTGCTGCAACCGCGCCTGGCCGGCCGCCACGAGCGGCAGCCGAACGCCCACCACTGCCAGGAAGTGGGCGATCTGCTCGGCCACCTTCACGCCGCCACCCGCGGGCGCATCCTCGAACGCCCGAGCGACCGTGGCCTGCCCTGGATGCTGGAACAAGGTGCCAACCTCGCCCCGCGACTACCGGAACAGGCCCGCGCCCTGCTCGCCCCGGCCCTGGCGGAGATCGCCGCGCTGGATGCCGAGCACCCTGCGCTGCCGCGCGCCAACCTGCATGCCGACCTGTTCCGCGACAACGTGCTATTCGACGGCCCGCACCTGGCCGGTCTGATCGACTTCTACAACGCCTGCTCCGGCTGGATGCTCTACGACCTGGCGATCACCCTGAACGACTGGTGCTCCAATGCCGACGGCAGCCTGGACCCGGCCCGCGCCCGCGCCCTGCTCGCCGCCTACGCCAACCGCCGGCCGTTCACCGCGCTGGAAGCCGAGCACTGGCCGAGCATGCTGCGGGTCGCCTGCGTGCGCTTCTGGCTGTCGCGACTGATCGCCGCCGAGGCGTTCGCCGGACAGGACGTGCTGATCCATGATCCGGCGGAGTTCGAGATGCGCCTGGCGCAACGGCAGAACGTGGAGATTCATTTGCCGTTTGCGTTGTAGGCAGGAACCGCAGGAGTACGGCCGTCCTGCGGCCGCTCGCCCTTCAAAACCCATGCGGTTTGGCGTCTTGGGTGAGGCCGAGCTGACATCCTGTCGAGGCCTCGTCGTTCAGCCCACCCCCGGCCCGGCCATCCTGGCCGGTCGTTCGCATTGAAAAACGCATGCGGTTCGGTGTCTTGGGTAAGGCCGAGCTGACATCCTGTCGAGGCCTCGCCGTTCAGCCCACCCCCGGCCCGGCCATCCTGGCCGGTCGTTCGCATTGAAAAACGCATGCGGTTCGGCGTCTTGGGGTGAGGCCGAGCTGACATCCTGTCGAGGCTTCGTCGTTCAGCCCACCCCCGGCCCGGCCATCCTGGCCGGTCGTTCGCATTGAAAAACGCATGCGGTTCGGCGTCTTGGGGTGAGGCCGAGCCGACATCCTGTCGAGGCTTCGTCGTTCAGCCCACCCCCGGCCCGGCCATCCTGGCCGGTCGTTCGCATTGAAAAACGCATGCGGTTCGGCGTCTTGGGGTGAGGCCGAGCCGACATCCTGTCGAGGCCTCGTCGTTCAGCCCATCCCCGGCCCGGCCATCCTGGCCGGTCGTTCGCATTGAAAAACGCATGCGGTTCGGCGTCTTGGGATGAGGCCGAGCCGACATCCTGTCGAGGCCTCGTCGTTCAGCCCATCCCCGGCCCGGCCATCCTGGCCGGTCGTTCGCATTGAAAAACGCATGCGTTTTTCAAGTGCTCACCCACATTTCGAGTGTCCGCAGTTGAGGCAGGTGGCGCAGCCGTCCATCTGTACCACCGCCATGCTGTTGCACTTGCCGCACAGTTGCGCGCCGGCGGGGAAGCCTTCGCCCGGCTCGACCTTGCTGGTGCCCTGGGCGGCCTCGTAGGCGGCGCGTTTTTCCGCGAGGAAAAGACGCTGTTCCTCGTCCAGTTCAGGGCCACGCAACAGACCGATGGCCGTCAGGTGGCGCTCCAGCACGCCGCCGATCTCGGCGACGATGGAGGGCATGTAGATGCCGCCTTTCTTCAGGTAGCCCCCGCGCGGGTCGAATACCGCCTTGAGTTCCTCGACAAGGAAGGTGCAGTCGCCGCCCTTGCGGAAAACCGCGGACATGATGCGGGTAAGTGCGACGATCCACTGGAAATGATCCATGTTCTTCGAGTTGATGAAGATCTCGAAGGGACGCCGCTGCTCGTGCGCCGTGCCCGCATTGAGGACCATGTCGTTGATGGTCACGTAGAGCGCGTGCTCGAACAGCGGCGACTTGATCTTGTAGGTGGCGCCGATCAGGGTATCCGGGCGCTCCAGGGTCTCGTCCATCTGCACCACCGACGCGGCTTCCGCAGCGGCGGCAAGGGCCTGCTCCTCGGCTTCGTTGACGACCTTGAAGCCCTTGATCTTCTGCGTGATCTTGACTGCTGACATATCGATTCCCCCGGCCTCAGTACTTGCCGTAATAGCCTTCTTTCAAGGCGTCGAAGAGGTTGGCGGCGGTATGGATCTCACCGTCGTACTCGACCTGCTCGTTGCCCTTGAACTCCACCACGCTGCCGTCCTCCAGTTCGAAGCGGTAGCGGGTCTTCTCCAGGTCGGACTCCTTGACCAGCACGCCCTGGAACGCCTCGGGATTGAAGCGGAAGGTGGTGCAGCCCTTGAGTCCCTGGTGCCAGGCGTAGCGGTAGATGTCCTTGAAGTCCTCGAACGGGTAGTCGGTGGGCACGTTGGCGGTCTTGGAGATCGACGAATCGACCCACTTCTGCGCCGCCGCCTGGATGTCCACGTGCTGCGCCGGGGTGACGCTGTCGGCGGTGATGAAGTAGTCCGGCAGGCGTCGCGCCGGGTCGTCGCTGTCCGGCAGGGCCTGGGCGTTGACCAGGGTCCGGTAGGCCAGCAGCTCGTAGCTGTAGACCTCGACCTTTTCCTTGGTCTTGCGGCCTTCGCGGATCAGGTTGCGCGAATAATGGTGGGCGAAGCTCGGCTCGATGCCGTTGGAGGCATTGTTGGCCAGGCTCAGGCTGATGGTCCCGGTCGGCGCGATGGAGCTGTGGTGGGTGAAGCGCGCGCCGGTTTCAGCCAACGCCTCGATCAGTTCCGGAGCATGTTCGGCAACCCGTTGCATGTAGCGGGAATACTTGGCGTGAAGCACGCTGCCGCGGATGCGGTCGCCGGCCTTATAGCCATCGGCGGCCATTTCCGGACGCTTGCGAAGCATTTCCGCAGTGACTTCGTAGTCCTGCGCCAGGATCGGCGCCGGGCCCTTCTCCCTGGCCAGCTCCAGGGCCACTTCCCAGCCCACCAGGGCCATTTCCCGCGCCACTTCCTCGGTGAATACGCAGGCCTCGGGACTGCCGTAGCGCAGCTTGAGCAGGGTCAGGGTCGAGCCCAGGCCGAGGAAGCCCATGCCATGCCGGCGCTTGCCAAGGATTTCCTGGCGTTGCTGTTCCAGCGGCAGGCCGTTGATTTCCACCACGTTGTCGAGCATCCGGGTAAACACCCGCACCACTTCGCGGAAACGGTCCCAGTCGAAGCGCGCCTCGTCGCCAAATGGCTGCTCGACGAAGCAGGTGAGATTCACCGAGCCGAGCAGGCACGAGCCATACGGCGGCAGCGGTTGCTCGCCGCAGGGGTTGGTGGCGCGGATCGCCTCGCACCACCAGTTGTTGTTCAGTTCGTTGACCCGGTCGATGAGGATGAAGCCCGGCTCCGCATAGTCGTAGGTGGAGACCATGATCATGTCCCACAGGTGGCGGGCGCGGACCTGGCCGTAGACCTTGCAGGCGACCAGCCCGTCGGCGCGCTGGACGTAGTCGTCCTGGATCGGCCATTCGCGCCAGACCACCGCGTTGGGGTCGTCGAGGTCGATCTCGTCGCGCTCCTTCACGTGCACCGGGAATACCAGCGGCCAGTCGGCGTCCTGTTCCACCGCCTGCATGAACTGGTCGGTGATCAGCAGGCTCAGGTTGAACTGGCGCAAGCGCCCGTCCTCGCGCTTGGCGCGGATGAATTCGCGGACGTCCGGGTGGCTGACATCGAAGGTGCCCATCTGCGCGCCGCGGCGGCCGCCGGCGGAGCTGACGGTGAAGCACATCTTGTCGTAGATGTCCATGAACGACAGCGGCCCGCTGGTGTAGGCACCGGCACCGGAAACGTAGGCGCCGCGCGGGCGCAGGGTGCTGAACTCATAGCCGATGCCGCAGCCGGCCTTGAGCGTCAGGCCGGCCTCGTGGACTTTCTCGAGGATGTTGTCCATGGAGTCCTGGATGGTTCCGGACACCGTGCAGTTGATGGTCGAGGTGGCCGGCTTGTGCCCCAGGGCGCCGGCGTTGGAGATGATCCGGCCGGCCGGGATGGCGCCGTTGCGCAGGGCCCAGAGGAAGCGCCCGTACCAGTGTTCGCGGGAGGCCTTGTCCTCGACATCGGCAAGGGCGCGGGCGACGCGTTGCCAGGTACCGTCGACGCTGGCATCCACCGGCGTACCGTCCTTGCTCTTGAGCCGGTACTTCTTGTCCCAGATATCCTGCGACGCGTCCTGCAGGGCGATGGTCCCGCGTTCGGTGCGGGGACTGCGTGCGTCTGTCTTGGCCATCCGCTGATTAACCTCCCGATGGTTGTTGGGGCGTCCGAAGCCGGCCACCGTACGCAACATCTAGTTATCCGTACCTGACGGGAATCAATATCTTGTGTCAGGCAGCAACAGACAACCTTAGTCATCGGGACGCCGCGCGCAAGAGGGCGCGGCCATCAGTCACGGGTTTTCAGAGCTTTTCCAGACAGCCGGCAAATTCGCCTGCCAGGTTGTTCAGAAGATTCTCATAGCCGTTGGCGTCCACGGTCACGTTCACGCCCAGGTCGTCCAGTTCGGCCAGGCGCACCGGCAGGCCTTCGCTGAGGGTGTCGGCCAGCCGCGGTCGAAGCGGCGGCTCGCTGAAGATGCAGGCCGGACCGGCGGCCTTCAGTTGGGCGCGCATGGCGGCGACATGGCGTGCTCCCGGCTGGACCTCCGCGGATACCGCGAACACGCCGGTATGGCGCAACCCGTAGGCTTCCTCGAAATAGTCGAAGGCTTCGTGGAAGACGAAGAAAGGCTTGCCGGCAAGCTTGCCCAGGCGTTCGCGGAGTTTCCCGTCGAGCCCGCCGAGGCGCTCCTCGAAGGCCTTCAGGTTGGCCCGGTAGCGCCCGGCGTTGGCCGGGTCGACCTGGGCCAGGTCCTCGGCCATCCGCGCGGCGATGGTGCGGGCGTTGGCCGGCAACAGCCAGAGGTGGGCGTCGAGCATGCCGGGACGATGGTCATGGTCGTGCTCGTCGTGACCGGCATGCTCCTCTTCCTCGAAATTGACGAACTTGCGCAGGTGCATGCCCGGCAGGTCCTGCACCGCGACGCTGGACCCCTGGCGGCCGGCGAGCACCTTGGGCAGGAAGTTCTCCAGGTCCGGGCCGATCCAGTAGAACAATTGCACCTCGCGCAGCCGCCGTACGTCGGAAGGACGCAGGGCGTACTGGTGCGGCGAGGCGCCCGGCGGCAGCAGTACGTCCGGCTGGCCGACGCCGTCCTGGATGGCCGCGGCGACCAGTTGCAGCGGTTTGATGCTGGTCAGCACGCTGACCTCGGCGCGCGCCGGCGAAGCCAGCAGGAACAGGGCGAAGCAGGCGGACAGCAGGGCAAAGGGACGCAGGGTCACGGCGGCACTCACATGAAAGGTGGTTAGCGGGTAATATAATAACGTCTCTACCCTCGAGCGTCGCAGCCCATGTACAAGATTGCGCCCAAGACCCCGCTGGCCTGCCAGCCCCATGACCACAGCCAGTGCGTCAGCACCGCGCTGGCCGAGGCCGATGCGCTGTGCGCGCGCCAGGGCGTGCGCCTGACCGAACTGCGGCGGC
This sequence comes from Pseudomonas sp. YA1, assembly GCF_058680555.1. Classification (NCBI taxonomy): domain Bacteria; kingdom Pseudomonadati; phylum Pseudomonadota; class Gammaproteobacteria; order Pseudomonadales; family Pseudomonadaceae; genus Pseudomonas; species Pseudomonas sp. YA1. The sequence goes on along the minus strand of NZ_JBZWBG010000001.1, from coordinate 370,910 downwards.
GCGTGCTGGAGCTGGTCTGGCAGAGCCATAAGCCGCTGGGGGCCTACGATATCCTCGCGGTGCTCAGCGAAACCGACGGCCGCCGCGCCGCGCCGCCGACCGTCTACCGCGCGCTGGACTTCCTCCAGGAGAACGGCCTGGTGCACCGCATCGCCTCGCTCAACGCATTCGTCGGCTGCAACAACCCGGAGCACAGCCACCAGGGCCAGTTCCTCATCTGCCGCACCTGCCACACCGCGATCGAGCTGGAACAGCCGGATATCAGCCGGGCCATCGTCGCCGGAGCGAACAGCGTCGGCTTCGCCGTTGAAAGCCAGACCGTCGAGGTGGTCGGCCTCTGCGGCACCTGCCGGGACCAGAAGGACGCCTGATGGACAACGCGCTGGTGCGGCTGACCCAGGTCGGCGTGTCCTTCAACGGCCAAGCGGTGCTGAGCGATGTCGACCTGGCCATCGAGCCCGGCCAGATCGTCACCCTGATCGGCCCCAACGGCGCCGGCAAGACCACCCTGGTACGCAGCGTGCTCGGCCTGCTCAAGCCGCACGTCGGCGAGGTCTGGCGACGGCCGCGGCTGACCATCGGCTACATGCCGCAGAAACTCCACGTCGACGCCACCCTGCCGCTCAGCGTACTGCGCTTCCTCCGCCTGGTACCCGGGGTCAGGCGCGAGCAGGCGCTGGCGGCGTTGCGCGAGGTCGGCGCGGCGCACGTGCTGGAGCGCCCGCTGCAAAGCATTTCCGGTGGCGAACTGCAACGCGTGCTGCTGGCCCGCGCCCTGCTGCGCAAGCCCGAGCTACTGGTGCTCGACGAGCCGGTGCAGGGCGTCGACGTCGCCGGCCAGGCCGAACTCTACCGCCTCATCGGCAAACTGCGCGACCGCTACGGCTGCGGTGTGCTGATGGTCTCCCACGACCTGCACCTGGTGATGAGCGCCACCGACCAGGTGGTCTGCCTGAACCGCCACGTCTGCTGCTCAGGGCACCCCGAGCAGGTCAGCGGCGACCCGGCCTTCGTCGAGCTGTTCGGCCAGGACGCTCGCAGCCTGGCGATCTACCACCACCACCACGATCACGCCCACGACCTCCACGGCGAGGTGGTCAAGGCCGGTCCCGGCGCCTTGCCTCCAGGCACCCGCTTCACTCCTGTCCACAAGCACGGCCCCGACTGCAACCATGGCTGACTTCCTGCTCAACGCCCTCCTCGCCGGCCTCGCCCTGGCCCTGGTGGCTGGCCCCCTGGGCTCCTTCGTGGTCTGGCGGCGGATGGCCTATTTCGGCGATACCCTGTCCCACGCCGCACTGCTCGGGGTAGCCCTGGGTTTCCTCCTCGATGTCAGCCCGACCCTGGCTGTGACCGTCGGCTGCGTGCTGCTCGCGGTGCTGCTGGTGACCCTGCAGCAGCGCCAGCCGCTGGCCGCCGACACCCTGCTGGGCATCCTCGCCCACAGCACCCTGTCGCTGGGCCTGGTCACCCTGAGCTTCATGAAGGAAGTGCGGGTCGACCTGATGGCCTACCTGTTCGGCGATCTGCTGGCGGTGAGCGCCAGCGACCTGCTGTGGATAATCGCCGGCAGCGCGCTGGTCCTGGCACTGATCTGCTTCCTCTGGCGGCCGCTGCTGGCGATCACCGTGCACGAGGAACTGGCGAAGGTGGAAGGCCTGCCGGTCGGAGCGATCCGCCTGGCGCTGATGTTGCTGATCGCCATCGTCATCGCCGTGGCGATGAAGATCGTCGGCGTACTGCTGATCACCTCGCTGCTGATCATTCCCGCCGCCGCCGCCCAGCGCCATGCCCGCAGTCCCGAGCAGATGGCGGTCGGTGCCAGCCTGCTGGGACTGGTCGCGGTGTGCGCCGGCCTGGCCCTGTCCTGGTTCAAGGATACCCCCGCCGGCCCCTCGATCGTGGTCAGCGCCGCCGGCCTGTTCCTGCTGAGTTTTGTCCTGCCCCGCCGCACGGTGTAGAATCTGGCGATTTTTTGACCAAACGAGAACCCGCAGGAATGATGTCGTCCTTCTTTCGCCTGCTGTCCATCCTGGCGGCGGCGCTGCTGGTCAGCGCCTGCCAGGGCAATGCGTCGTCGCAACCGACGCCGGTGGTCGCGCCCCAGGCGCAGCCCGCCGATCCCTATGCCGAACTGCAGGAAACCCTGGCCGCCGGCAAGCTCGAACAGGCCGAGCAACAATGGCTGGCCCTGCGCAGCGCCGCCGCCGGCGACGAGCGCGTCGAAGCATTCCGCCGCCAGTTGGCCGAGGCCTACATGCAGCGCGGGGAAACCGCGCTGCGCCAAGGAGACCTCAACACCGCCACCAGTGCCCTCGGCCATGCCCGCGGACTGATGCCCAAGGCGCCGGCGCTGACCGCCGGGCTGGACGGTGCGATCAACCGCGCCAAGGTCGATCCCGCCCGTGCCGAGCAGGCCCGACGCATGCAGCAGGCGGCCCAGCAGCAGATGCAGCAGATCATCCAGACGCCGCCCGACGGCGAACTGAAGCCGCTGCCCGGCGCTCCCCACCTGATCGATCCGCAAGCGGCCAGCAGCGCCGTGCCCCTGCCGATGCTCGACGGCACCGGCCAGGGCGGCCTCGGTGCGGTGCTCGACGCGGTGGCCGCGGATGTCGTCGCCTACCGTTGCAGGGTGCATATCGAAGTGCGCCGGGACAGCGACTATCCGCTGGTTTCCGACCAGCTCCTGGCGCGGGTGAAGAAGCTCTCACCCGATTTCGACCTGCATCTCAGCCATGTCGTACAGGCCGACAAGCCGACCCGATTGATACTTACCCCCCGGAATTGAGGCCGGTCCAGCCCCGGCCGCAGCAGAAAGCGCTTGTCGGGAGCGAGCCAGACGCTTATTCCATTTCAATGTTTTTTCATCACCAACAAATATTAATAATGCATAAGAAAGCAAGGTAAAATGTTCGGTTTAGCTGACCGCCCATGCTTCCCGCCAAGCCCGTGCTCCAGCCGTAACAGCATCGCCGCACCCACAAGGTTCGCCCAGTGATCGAATTCCACGACGTCCACAAGACCTATCGAGTTGCCGGTCGGGAAATCCCCGCCTTGCAACCGACCCGCCTGAACATCCAGGCCGGGCAGATTTTCGGCCTGATCGGCCATTCCGGTGCCGGCAAGAGCACCCTGCTACGCCTGATCAACCGCCTCGAGGAGCCCAGCGGCGGCCGCATCCTGGTCGAGGGCGAAGACGTCACCGCCCTCGACGCCGAAGGCCTGCGCCGTTTCCGCCAGCGCGTCGGGATGATCTTCCAGCACTTCAACCTGCTGTCCTCGAAGACCGTCGCCGACAACATCGCCATGCCCCTGCGCCTGGCCGGCGGCTTCAGCCGTGCCGAAGTCGATGCGCGGGTCTCCGAGCTGCTCGCGCGGGTCGGCCTGTCCGACCACGCGCGCAAGTATCCGGCCCAGCTCTCCGGCGGACAGAAACAGCGCGTCGGCATCGCTCGCGCCCTGGCCTGCCGGCCGAGCATCCTGCTCTGCGACGAGGCCACCAGCGCCCTCGATCCGCAGACCACCGCCTCGGTCCTGCAACTGCTGGCGGAAATCAATCGCGAGCTGAAGCTGACCATCGTCCTCATCACCCACGAGATGGACGTGATCCGTCGTGTCTGCGACCAGGTCGCGGTCATGGACGGCGGCGCCATCGTCGAGCAGGGCGATGTCGCCGATGTCTTCCTCCATCCGCAGCACCCGACCACACGCCGCTTCGTGTTCGAGGCCGAACGGGTCGACGAAGACGAGCGTCACGACGATTTCGCCCACGTGCCGGGTCTCATCCTGCGCCTGACCTTCCGCGGCGAAGCCACCTATGCGCCGCTGCTGGGCACCGTGGCGCGGCAGACCGGGGTCGACTACAGCATCCTTTCCGGACGCATCGACCGCATCAAGGACACGCCCTACGGCCAGCTGACCCTGGCCCTGGTCGGCGGTGACCTGGAAGCCGCCATGAGCCAGTTGAACGCCGCTGACGTACATGTGGAGGTACTGCGCTGATGGACTTCTTCGAAACCATGAGCTTCGCCAACATCGACTGGTACGAAATCTGGCTGGCCAGCGTCGACACCTTCTGGATGCTCGGCGGTTCGCTGCTATTCACGGTGGTCCTCGGCCTGCCCCTCGGCGTCCTGCTGTTCCTTACCGGGCCACGGCAGATGTTCGAGCAGAAGGCGGTCTACACCCTGCTCTCGCTAGTGGTGAACATCCTCCGTTCGTTGCCGTTCATCATCCTGCTGATCGTGATGATCCCGCTGACCGTACTGATAACCGGTACCTCGCTGGGCGTCGCCGGGGCCATCCCGCCGCTGGTGGTGGGCGCCACGCCGTTCTTCGCGCGCCTGGTGGAAACCGCGCTGCGCGAGGTCGACAAGGGCATCATCGAGGCAACCCAGGCGATGGGCGCCAGCACCCGGCAGATCATCTGGAACGCCCTGCTGCCGGAAGCCCGGCCGGGCATCATCGCCGCCATCACCGTCACCGCCATCACCCTGGTCTCGTACACCGCGATGGCCGGAGTGGTCGGCGCCGGCGGGCTGGGCGACCTGGCGATCCGCTTCGGCTATCAGCGCTTCCAGACCGACGTGATGGTGGTCACCGTGGTGATGCTGCTGATCCTCGTCCAGATTCTGCAAACCGTGGGCGACAAGCTGGTGGTGCACTTCTCGCGCAAGTAAGCTTGCCGGCCAAGCCCAAAACCCTGAGCGCCGCGGTTATCCACAGCCGCCAGGAACACCTCGAAAGGAGTTGAAGATGAAAAAACTGCTTGCTGCTTTCTCCGCTGTCGCGGCGCTCGGCCTCACCGCCGCCCAGGCCGCCGAGACCCTCACCGTCGCGGCCACCCCGGTGCCGCACGCGGAGATCCTCAATGTGGTCAAGCCGCTGCTGGCCAAGGAAGGCGTGGAACTGAAGGTCAAGGAGTTCACCGACTACGTGCAGCCGAACGTGCAGGTCTCGGAGAAGCGCCTGGACGCCAACTTCTTCCAGCACCAGCCGTACCTCGATGAGTTCAACAAGGCCAAGGGCACCGACCTGGTCGCCGTGACCGGCGTACACATCGAGCCGCTGGGCGCCTACTCGAGCAAGTACAAGAAGCTCGACGAACTGCCTTCCGGCGCCACCGTGGTGATCCCCAACGACGCCACCAACGGCGGCCGCGCCCTGCTCCTGCTGGACAAGGCTGGGGTGATCAAGCTCAAGGACAACAAGAGCATCACCGCCACGCCGAAGGACATCGTCGACAATCCGAAGAACATCAAGATCCGCGAACTGGAAGCCGCGACCCTGCCGCGCGTGCTGACCCAGGTCGACATGGCGCTGATCAATACCAACTACGCCCTGGAAGCCAAGCTGAACCCGACCAAGGATGCGCTGGCCATCGAAGGCAGCGACTCGCCCTACGTGAACATCCTGGTCGCGCGGCCGGACAACAAGGACAGCGACGCCATGCAGAAGCTGGCCAAGGCCCTGCACAGCGCCGAGGTCAAGCAGTTCATCCAGGAGAAATACAAAGGCGCGGTGGTGCCGGCGTTCTGAGCCACGCTGCGTAACCGCCCCTGGAAAAAGCCCGGTCTTCGACCGGGCTTTTTCGTTTCCGGCCCGGCCGCACGTCTGCCTGCCGTGCCACGACAGAGGTCATTCGGCCGTTTGCGGGAAATGTAGTGAAAAAAACATTCCGTCACATATTGAACAATCTGAAAAATTCACTACACAATCGACCCACCTTCGAGGATGCCCCATGCAAGAACTAAAACAACGCCTGGCCTCCCCGCCCGCCGAACTGACGCCCGCGGAGCGCAAGGTGGTGCGTGCCCTGCTCGATGACTACCCGCGCCTCGGCCTCGGTCCGATGACGCGCCTGGCCCGGCACGCCGGAGTCAGCGACCCGACGATCATGCGCCTGGTGAAAAAGCTCGGCTTCGCCGGCTACGGCGACTTCCAGGAAGCGCTGCTGGCCGACGTCGACGACCGCCTGCGCTCGCCGCGGACCCTGCTCGCCGAACGTCGCGAGCGGATGGGCCGCGACGACACCTGGGCGCGCTACCTCGACCAGGCTGGCCAGAGCCTGCAACAGACCCTCGGCCTGACCCGCCCCGATGACATCCAGCGCCTCGCCGACTGGCTGCTCGACAGCCGCCTGCGCGTGCACTGCCACGGCGGACGCTTCAGCCGTTTCCTCGCCGGCTACCTGGTCACCCATCTGCGCCTGCTGCGCCCGCAATGCCGATTGCTCGACGACGGCGCCCTGCTCCCCGACCAGCTCTACGACCTCGGCCGCCAGGACCTGCTGGTCCTGTTCGACTATCGCCGCTACCAGAGCCAGGCCCAGCACGTGGCCCAGGCCGCCAAGGCACGCGGCACGCGGCTGGTGCTGTTCACCGACATCTACGCCTCGCCGCTGCGCGAACACGCCGACCTGATCGTCAGTTCGCCGGTGGAATCCGCCTCGCCCTTCGACTCGCTGGTGCCGGCCATGGCCCAGGTCGAGGCACTGGTAGCGACCCTGGTGGCGCGCATGGGCGCGCCGCTCGACGAACGCCTGGAGGGCATCGACCAGCTCCGCAATGCGTTCAGCAGTCATCTTCTGGAGGAATGACCCGATGTTCAGCCTGCCCCACCACTCGCCGCGCGACCTGCCGTTCGGCCGCCGGCAGACCGCCATCCTGTTCGTCGACATGCAGCGCGCCTGGGTCGAGCCGGGGCGCGACCCGCACGTCGATCCGCAGGCAGCCGGCTACTTCTACGAGCGCGTGCAGAACCAGGTGATCCCCAACCAGCAGCGCCTGCTCGGGGCCATGCGCGCAGTGGACGAGAACGTCCTGCACACTGTCATCGAGAGCCTCACCGCCGATGGCCGCGACCGCTCGCTGGATCACAAGCTGTCGGAGATGCACCTGCCCAAGGGCAGCCCGGACGCCAGGGTGATCGACGCCCTGGAGCCGACCGCCAACGAGATCGTGCTGCCGAAGACCTCTTCCGGCGTTTTCAACTCCACCGCCATCGACTACGTACTGCGCAACCTCGGCACCCGCCACCTGATCGTCTGCGGGGTGGTCACCGACCAGTGCGTGGACATGGCCGTGCGCGATGCCGCCGACCGCGGCTACCTGGTCACCCTGGTCGAGGATGCCTGTGCCACCCATACCCCGGAACGCCACCAGGCCTGCCTGGAAGCGATCAAGGGCTACTGCTGGATCAGCGACACCGAGACCGTCCTGCAACGCATCGCCGCCCTCGGCCGGAGCAACCTGTGAACCGCCTGCAGCCGGTACGCCTGGTCAGCTTCGTCACCACCGACCTGGCCGGCATCACCCGCGGGCGCTCGCTGCCCCTGGCGACCCTGGAAGAGCAACTGGCCAGCGGTTGCGGCTGGGTACCGGCGAACAGTTCGCTGACCCCGCAGGACCTGATCGACGAGAGCAGCCCCTGGGGCAGCCACGGCGACCTGCGCCTGCTGCCCGACCCGAACAGCCGGGTACGCGTCGAGCAGGGTCCCGACGCCGCTGCGCCGGCGCTCGACTACCTGCACGGCAACCTGGTGGAAACCGACGGCACGCCGTGGTCGGCCTGCCCGCGCAGCCTGCTGCGGGCCGAGGTGGAACGCTATCGCGACAGCGGCCTGCAGGTCATCGCGGCGTTCGAACACGAATTCAGCCTGCTCGGCCTGCCCGGCGAGCGTCCGGCCGCGGCGTTTTCGCTGCAGGCCCAGCGTGCCGCCGGGCAGTTCCCCGGCTGGCTGGTCAGCGCCCTGGCCCAGGCCGGCACCGAGCCGGAGATGTTCCTCCCCGAATACGGCCAGCGCCAGTACGAGGTCACCTGCCGCCCGGCGCAGGGCGTGGCCGCCGCCGACCGCGCGGTGAACGTCCGCGAGGTCACTCGCGAAGTGGCGCGGCAGATGGGCCTGCGTACCTGCTTCGCACCGCTGCCGGCACCCGGCGCGGTGACCAACGGGGTACACCTGCACCTGAGCCTGCAACATGCCGACGGTAGCCCGCTGCTGTACGAGCCCGGTCGACCCAACGATCTCTCCGAACTCGGCGAGCACTGGGCCGCCGGCGTGCTCGCGCACCTGCCGGCGCTGTGCGCGCTGACCGCGCCTACCGCCGCCTCCTACCTGCGCCTGAAACCCCACCACTGGAGCGCCGCCTACGCCTGCCTGGGACTGCGCAACCGCGAAGCGGCGCTGCGCATCTGCCCGGTGGTGAGCGTCGGCGGCAAGCCGCTGGGCAAGCAGTACAACCTGGAATTCCGGCCGATGGACGCCACCGCCTGTCCGCACCTGGCGATGGCCGCGGTGCTGATCGCCGGCCGCCTGGGCATCGAACGACGCCTGCCGCTGCGCGCCCTGGCCGATGTCGATCCGCACGGCCTCAGCGACGAAGAGCGCCAGGCCCGCGGCATCCAGGCCCTGCCGGCGACCCTCGGCGATGCGCTCGACTGCCTGCAGCGCGACGAGACGCTCTGCGCCGAGCTGCCAAAGCCGCTGCTGGACACCTACCTCGCCATGAAGCGCCACGAACTGGCACTGACGGCGGGCCTTTCCGACGACGACCTGTGCCGCCACTATGCCGAGCTTTACTGACAACCCCGAACTCGGCATCTACCAGCTGCCTCCCTACCGCTTGCTCAACCCCGAAGGGCGCAGCCCGGTGGTCCTGGTCTGCGAGCACGCCAGCCGGCACATCCCGCTGGAGTTGCAGCGCCTCGGCCTGGACCAGGCCGCGGCGGAAGAACACATCGCCTGGGATATCGGCGCCCTGGCGCTGGCCGAAGAGCTTTCCCGGCGGCTCGACGCGCCATTGCTGGCGGCCGGCTACTCGCGCCTGCTGATCGACCTGAACCGACCGCTGGAGGCACCCGACAGCATTCCGCCGCACAGCGAGATCTACCCGGTTCCCGGCAACCGCGAGCTGTCCGAGACGGTGCGCCGCTATCGCCAGGATTGCCTGTTCCATCCGTTCCACCAGCGCCTGACGCAACTGCTCGACGAGCGCCAGGCCGCCGGCGTGCCGACCCGCGTGGTCGGCGTGCACAGTTTTACCCCGGTGTACCACGGCAGACCCCGCCCGCTGGTTGCCGGGGTGCTTTATCGCAACGCCGGCGCCTACGCCGGGCGCATCCTCGACGGTTTGCGCCGGCACGGCCTGGAAGTCGCCGGCAACCAGCCCTATGCGATCGACCCGGCGGAAGACACTACCGTTCCGGTGCATGGCGACGCACGCGGTCTGGAAGCGGTGCTGCTGGAGATCCGCAACGATGGATTGCGCACGCCGGATGCGGTGAGCGCCTGGGCCGAGCGTCTGTATCCCTGGCTCTGATGCGATGACCGGCGCCGCCGGTCGCCAATAACGAGAAAGAGGCCCGCTTCGCGTGCGGCGCCGATAACGACAATACGCTGCCTTTTCCCGAGGAGCCCGTCATGGCCATCGAACAGTTCGGATACCGGCAACAGCTGCGCCGCAGCCTGTCCCTGAGCGACCTGATCATCTACGGGATGATCTTCATGATCCCCATCGCCCCGTTCGGGGTCTACGGCTGGGTCCATGCCGACGCCCACGGCATGGTGCCGATGGCCTACCTGGTGGGCATGCTGGCGATGCTCTTCACCGCCCTCAGCTACGGAGCCATGGCCAAGGCCTTTCCGATTGCCGGCTCGGTGTATTCCTACGCCCAGCGCGGCATCCACCCCCATGTCGGCTTCATCGCCGGCTGGGTGCTGCTGCTCGACTACCTGCTGATCCCGCCGCTGCTCTACGTGTTCAGCGCGCTGGCGCTGAACCACTTGTTCCCGGCGATCCCCAAGCTGGCCTGGATGCTGCTGTTCCTGGTCTCGGCGACCCTGGTCAACCTGCGCGGCATCACCTTCGCCGCCCGCGCCAACCTGTTGTTCCTGATCGGAGAGCTGGTGGTCCTGGCGATCTTCCTGGTGGTCGGCTACCAGGCGCTGGAAGGCGGCCTGGGCAACGGCCGGCTGACCCTCGAACCGCTGTATCGCCCGGAGGCCTTCGATCTCGGCCTGGTGATGAAGGCCGCCTCGATCGCCGTACTGTCGTTCCTCGGCTTCGACGCCATCTCCACCCTCGCCGAGGAGGTCAAGGGCGATCCCGCGCGACAGATCGGCCGCGCCGCGCTGATCGCGCTGTTCATCATGGGCGGCATCTTCATCGCGCAGACTTGGCTGGCCACCGACCTCGCCGCCGGGATGAACTTCAAGTCGGCGGACACCGCCTTCTACGAGATCGCCGAAGCGGCCGGTGGCCAGTGGCTGTCGATGCTGACCGCGGTAGCCACCGCGCTGGCCTGGGGTGTCACCGTGTCGATCACCTCGCAGGCAGCGGTCTCGCGCCTGCTCTACTCGATGGCCCGCGACGGCAGGCTGCCGCGCGCGCTGGCCAGGGTCCATCCGCGCTACCAGACGCCGCACGTCAGCCTGTACCTGGTGGCGGTGCTGTCGCTGGGAATCGGCTGGGCCTTCCTCGACGCACCGGACGTGCTCACCTCACTGGTGAACTTCGGTGCCCTCACCGGCTTCTGCCTGCTGCACCTGAGCGTGATCAACCACTACTACCGCCGCCAGCGCTCCGGCCAGTGGTTGCGGCATCTACTGTTCCCGTTGGTGGGCCTGGCGATCATCGCCTACGTGCTGTACAGCATGAGCCTCGACGCACAGTTGCTCGGACTGGCCTGGATCGCGGTGGGGCTGGTCTACCTGGCGTTGCTGCAACGCGGCGGGCGCCAGGCGCCAACGGAGTTGGCCAAGGATCTCTGACGCCTCGCGAGGGCTGCTTCAGGCCGGCTCTTCACCGACGAAATCGCTGCGGCTGAGGCCATGCCGCAGCATCTTTTCGTTGAGTGTCCGACGCGGCAGTTGCAGCAACTCCATCACCGCCTTGATGTCCCCGCGGCACTGGCCGAGCGCCTGGCGCAGGCACTCCGCCTCGAAGGCTTCCATGCGTTCCGCCAGCCCCGAGGTGAGGCCGCCGCCTTCCTCCGCGTCCCCGCGCTCCAGGCCGAGGACATGACGCTCGGCGGCGTTGGCCAGCTCGCGTACATTGCCCGGCCAGTCGTGGGCCATCAGCCGCGCCAGTTCCGCCGGCGCGGCGGGCTGCGGCTCGCGGCCGAGGCGCTGGCTGGCAACGCTGGCGAAATGTTCGAAGAGCAGCGGGATGTCCTCGCGACGCTCGCGGATCGGCGGCAGGCGCAGCTCAGCGACGTTCAGGCGATACACCAGGTCCTCGCGGAAGCGTCCGGCACGTGCTTCGGCCAGCAGGTCGGGCTTGGTCGCGGCAATCACCCGCAGGTCGACGTGGATGCTCTGGTTCGAGCCGAGCCGCTCCAGTTGCTGCTCCTGCAGGACGCGCAGCAGCTTGACCTGCTGCGCCAACGGCATGCTTTCGATCTCGTCGAGGAACAGGGTGCCGCCATGGGCATGCTCGAGCTTGCCGATGCGCTTGCCCTGCGCGCCGGTGAAGGCGCCGCTCTCATGACCGAACAGCTCGCTCTCGAACAGTTGCTCGGGAATCGCCGCGCAGTTCAGCGCCACGAACGGCTTGTCGGCGCGCGGCCCGAAGTCGTGCAGGCAGCGGGCAACCAGTTCCTTGCCGCTGCCGGTCTCGCCACGGATCAGGACGTTCACCGGGGTCGGCGCCAGGGCCAGAACCTGCCGGCGCAACGCTTCCATCGGCTTGGACACGCCGAGCAGACGCGCATCGACCTGGTCCTTGAGACTGGCCTGCTCCTTCAGGCGCCGGTTCTCCAGCACCAGGCGGCGCTTTTCCAGCGCGCGCCGCAAACTGCCGAGCAGGTGCTCGGGCGTGAAGGGTTTCTCGATGAAGTCGTAGGCACCCTGGCGCATGGCCTCCACCGCCATCGGCACGTCGCCGTGCCCGGTGACCATGATCACCGGCAGGTCGCGATCGACCGCCTGCAGGTTGGCGAGCAGTTGCAGGCCGTCCATGCCGGGCATGCGCACATCGCTGATGACCACCCCGGCGAAGGACTTGTCCAATGCTCCCAGGCATTCCTCGGCGCGCAGGCACAGGCGCACCTCGAAGCCGGACAGCTCCAGCCATTGCTGCACCGCTTCGCGGATCGTCGCTTCGTCGTCGACGAAGATCACCTGGTCGCTCATGTCGTTACGCTCGTGTCATCGGGGGCCGCCGGCAGGATCAGGCTGAACACCGCTCCCGCCTCGGCATTGGCGACCTGCAGGCGGCCGCCGAGTTCGTGGACGATCCCATAGGATACCGCCAGGCCGAGGCCGAGTCCCTCTCCCACCGGCTTGGTGGTGAAGAACGGATCGAAGACGCTGCCCAGGTGCTCGGCGGGAATCCCGCCGCCGTTGTCGGCGACGCTCAGCACCCAGTCGCCGCCAAGCCGTTGCAGGGCCAGGCGGATCCATGGCCGCTCCTGGCCGGCAACGGCATCCAGGGCGTTGCGCAGCAGGTTGACCAGCACCTGTTCCAGGCGGATCGCGTCACCCATCACCCAGGCCGGCCAGAGCAGCGCCTGCTCGATCTCCACCCGTTCGGCGCGGATTCGCGGCAGCAACAACTGCTGCGCCTGTTCGACCACGTGGCCCAACTCGATACGCTCGCGCAGGCCGCCGGCGCTCTTGCGCGCGAAGGTCTTCAGGTGGCCGGTGAGCGCGGCCATGCGTTCGAGCATCTGGTCGATGCGCGGCAACGCCTGGCGCGCCTCGTCGTGGCGTCCGGCGTCGAGCAGCAGGCGCAGGCTGGCCAGTTGCATGCGCTGGGCGGTGAGCGGCTGGTTGATCTCATGGGCCAGGGCCGCCGACATCTGCCCCAGGGCGGCCAGCTTGGCCGCCTGCACCAGGCCGTCCTGCGCGGTACGCAGGTCGGCGGTGCGCTGCTCGACCAGGCGCTCCAGCTCCTCCCGGCTACGTTGCCGCAGGCGGGCGATACGCCAGCGCTGGTGCAGGAACAAGCCGAGGAAGACCAGCGCCAGCCAGGTGCCGGCGGCGGCCAGGCGCGCGGTGGCGACGTCGTCCTGGATGCTCGCGGTGTCGCGCAGCAAGTGCAGGGTCCAGCCGTCGTTGGGCAGGTCCAGCGATTGCCAGAGGTAGTCCTTCTCGCCGTCGGCGCTTTCCACCCGCGCCAGACGGCTGTCTTCGCCGTAGCTGCGCAAGGTCTGGTGGCGCAGGGGGGTCAGGGGCTGGCGATCGTATTGCCGGGTCTCCGCCAGTTCGAAGCGGTCCACGGTATCCAGCGGTTCCAGTTCGCGGTAGCGCCAACCGGCGTGGTTGGCGAGGAACACGATGCCCTTGGCGTCGCTGGCCAGGACCAGGTCGGGGGTCTGGTTCCACTGCCGTTCCAGATCGGGAAACTCCAGCTTGACCACGATTGCGCCCAGGAAGCTGCCGTCCTCGGCGCGCACCGCGTGGGACAGGAAATAACCGGGAATCCCGCTGATCACCCCGACCGCATAGAAACGTCCGGAGCCTTGGGCGATGGTCTGGCGGAAATAGGGACGGAAACCGTAGTTGTGGCCCACGTAGCTGGTCGGCAGGTTCCAGTTGCTCGCCGCCACGGCCAGCCCGGTACGGTCGAGCAGCTCCAGGGTGGAGGAGCGGGCGGCCAGGTTGATGCTTTCCAGCTTGAGGTTGAGGCGCTGCTGCAACTCGCCGTCGATCGGCCCGGCCAGCGCCGCGCGCAGGTCCGGATCCAGCGCCAGCACCGCCGGCAGGCTGCGGAAGCGTTCGATCAGGGTCTGCAGCGAGCCGGCGTAGAGGTCCAGCTGCTTGCGCACCTGTTCGCCCTCGGCGCGTAGCGCCTGCTGCCGCGCCTGGCGACCCGCCCAGTCCATGGACAGCAGCAGGCCGCCGAGCAGCGGCAGCAACAGCAGGAACAGGCGCAGCGGACGGGACAAGGACATCGGCGGATCGAAACGGCGGCGGGAAGCGGCGACGATAGCACGGCGCCCGGTTACACTGCGCGCCGTACGAGGAGTCCGCCCATGTCGCTATCCCCCTGGTCCCATTCCTGCTCGGCCGGTTTCACCCTGCGCGGCTGGCGCAGCGAACCGAGCGGCAAGCCGTTGCTGCATTTCCTCCATGGCAACGGCTTCTGCGGCCGCACCTACGAACCGATGCTGCGTCTGTTGGCGGAGGATTTCGACCTCTGGCTGTGCGACATCCAGGGCCACGGCGAAAGCGACCACGGCGGCCGCTTCCACGGCTGGAACCGCAACGCCGAGATGGCGGTGGAGGCCTTCGAGGCCGGGCGCGGTCCCTATGGCGATGTCCAGCGACTGGCCTGCGGGCACAGCTTCGGCGGCGTCCTCAGCAGCCTCGTCCTGGCCCGCCATCCCACCCTGTTCGCCCGCGCCGTGCTGCTCGACCCGGTACTGTTCACCCCGGCGATGATCGGCGTGATGGCACTTTCCGAGACCCTCGGCCTGCAATTGCGCGGCAGCCTGGCGAAGAAGGCGCGCCTGCGCCGCAGCCAGTGGCCCGATCGCGCAGCCGCCTACGCCGGCTTGCGCGGCCGCGGTATCTTCAAGGGCTGGACCGACGAGGCGCTGTGGGCCTACGTGGAATATGCGCTGAAGGAGAGCGACGGCGGAGTCGAGCTGAAGTGCCGGCCAAGCCGCGAAGCGGAGATCTTCAGCTCCTTCCCCAGGCGGCTGTGGCCGTCGCTGGACAAGATCACCACGCCGACCCGCGTGCTCTACGGTGACCGCACCTACCCTTTCGTCGCCAAGTCGGTGGCGCGCTGGTGCTCGCTCAACCCCCAGGTCAGCGCCCACGCGGTGGTCGGCGGCCACTGCTTCATGCAGGAAGACCCGGCCGATGCCGCCGAACGCGTACGCGACTTTCTCCTGCCCAATCCATGAACGCTCCTTCCGTGGGGAATCCGGCGCTCATCCATCGGTCCCAGGGAGGATGACCCCCACAGGACCGAGCCATGCGCCCTCTCCTCTTCAGCGCCCTTCTCCTGCTCTCCGGGCATGCCCAGGCCAGCGAATGGAACGACAGCCAGGCCGTGGACAAGCTATTCGGCGCGGCCGGGGTGAAAGGCACCTTCGTCCTCTACGATGTGCAGCGGCAGCGCTATGTCGGCCATGACCGGGAGCGCGCGGAAACTCGCTTCGTTCCTGCCTCCACCTACAAGGTGGCGAACAGCCTGATTGGCTTATCCACAGGGGCGGTTAGATCCGCCGACGAGGTTCTTCCCTATGGCGGCAAGCCCCAGCGCTTCAAGGCCTGGGAGCACGACATGAGCCTGCGCGACGCGATCAAGGCATCGAACGTACCGGTCTACCAGGAACTGGCGCGACGCATCGGCCTGGAGCGGATGCGCGCCAATGTCTCGCGCCTGGGTTACGGCAACGCGGAAATCGGCCAGGTTGTGGATAACTTCTGGTTGGTGGGACCGCTGAAGATCAGCGCGATGGAACAGACCCGCTTTCTGCTCCGACTGGCGCAGGGAGAATTGCCATTCCCCGCCCCGGTGCAGTCCACCGTGCGCGCCATGACCCTGCTGGAAAGCGGCCCGGGCTGGGAGCTGCACGGCAAGACCGGCTGGTGCTTCGACTGCACGCCGGAACTCGGCTGGTGGGTGGGCTGGGTGAAGCGCAACGAGCGGCTCTACGGCTTCGCCCTGAACATCGACATGCCCGGCGGCGAGGCCGACATCGGCAAGCGCGTCGAACTGGGCAAGGCCAGTCTCAAGGCTCTCGGGATACTGCCCTGACGCTCTGCCGCCTCAGTCGCCGACCTTTTTCTGCCGGGACTGCCGCCACTCGTCGAGGCGAATCACCTCGGCGCTATGCACCGGCGGGTTGTCGACCTCGGCGGCCGCCTCGAAGCGATGCGGGGCCAATTCGATGGCGCCGAGGTGATAGCCATACATGACGATGCGCCCGGCGTAGCGTTCCTCGCCGCTGACGGTGAATTCGAAACCGAACTCGCGGCTCAGCCGCCACTGCCCACGGTGGTCACGGGCCAGGCGCAGGCGCCGGCGCGCGACATTCTCGTCGAGCAGTTCCACGCCCTGCTTGGCGCAATGCTGCTTGGCCAGCAGCAACGCCCGCTCGCGCACGCCATGGGCGCGCCACCACCAGGCTGCGGCGGCGCCCAACAGGAGCATGACGAAAAGGTTACCCAGGGTCACGAGCGGAATCCGGTGTAGGGGGAAGGTCAGCTTACCCGTTCTCCCGGCAGGCAGCGAGTGGGGGGTGTTTTCGCCATGTGAATTAGCCCCCATACTGCGCCGACTCAGCTGTAGGAAGTCGTCTCATGCCACGCACGCCCCACCTGCTCGCCATCCAGTCCCATGTGGTCTTCGGCCACGCCGGCAATGCCGCGGCGGTGTTCCCGATGCAGCGCATCGGAATCAACGTCTGGCCGTTGAACACGGTGCAATTCTCCAACCACACCCAGTACGGTCGATGGACCGGGCAGGTGCTGCCGCCGGAGCAGATCCCGGCGCTGGTGGACGGTATTGCCGGCATCGGCGAACTGGGCAACTGCGACGCGGTGCTGTCCGGCTATCTCGGCAGCGCCGCCCAGGGCCGCGCCATTCTCGACGTGGTGGCACGGATCAAACAGGCCAACCCTCGGGCGTTGTACCTCTGCGACCCGGTCATGGGCCACCCGGAAAAAGGCTGCATCGTGGCCCCGGAGGTCAGCGACTTCCTGCTGGAAGAAGCCGCCGCGGTCGCCGACTACCTGTGCCCCAACCAGTTGGAGCTGGACAGCTTCTGCGACCGCCAACCGAACTCCCTCGCCGACTGCGTGGAAATGGCACGGAGCCTGCTGGCACGCGGTCCCAGGGCAATCCTGGTAAAGCACCTGAACTATCCGGGCAAGGCCGGCGACACCTTCGAGATGCTGCTGGTGGCCGCCGATCAGGCCTGGCACCTGCAACGCCCGCTGCTGGCCTTCCCGCGGCAACCGGTCGGAGTCGGCGACCTGGCCTCGGGGCTGTTCCTCTCTCGCCTGCTGCTCGGCGACGACTTGCGTAACGCCTTCGAATTCACCGGCGCCGCGGTCCATGAAGTGCTGCTGGAAACCCAGGCCTGCGGCAGCTACGAGCTGGAGCTGGTGCGGGCGCAGGATCGGATCGCACACCCACGTCTCAAATTCGAAGCTCGCTCACTCGCAATGTAGGAATCTGACATATCATTCTCGGTCTTCCGACAGAGATAGACCGACGAATGAGCCCCACCAGCGCCCTACCTGCCCTAGCCTGCCTGGCTGTGGCGCTCGCCACCTGTGAGTTTCTTCGTCGCCTTGGCAGCGCGCGCCTGCCCGCTTCCCGGTTCGTCACCATCGACGGCCTGCGCGGTTACCTGGCGTTCTTCGTTTTTCTCCATCACTCGTCCATCTGGTACTACTACCTGAAGGATGGTCTCTGGCAACTACCGCCGTCCCGGCTCTACGCCCATTTCGGCCAGACCAGCGTCGCGCTGTTCTTCATGGTCACCGGCTTCCTCTTCGCTCACAAGCTCCTGCACAGCCGCGGCACGCCGATCAGATGGCTGGATGTCTATGCATCGAGGATCGCCCGGCTGCTCCCAGCCTATCTCCTGGCAATGGCACTGCTATTCCTTTTGGTGTTCACGGCCACCGGCTTTTCCCTGCGCGAGGCGCCCTCGGCCCTGCTTGGCAAGATGCTCGACTGGTTGCTCTTCTCGATACCGAGCAAGCCTGACATGAACGGTTTCATCGGGACATTCCGCATCGTGGCAGGGGTGACCTGGACGCTGCCCTATGAGTGGTTGTTCTACTTCTGCCTGCCATTCCTCGGCGTCCTGCTCGGGAACCGTCCTTCCCCAGTAGCCATGGCCATCATGGCGGGCATGATCTGGCTGGTACTGAAAGCCTGGCAGCCGAACTGGACGCTCGCCTATATGTTCGTCGCTGGTGGGGTGTCAGCGCTCGCGGTACGCTCGACGCACCTGCAGCGATTCGCCGCGAGTATTCCCGGCAATCTCCTATGCCTGGCGCTCCTGCTCCTACCCGGAGTGCTCTTTCCCAGCGCCTATCAGGAAACGGCGATCCTCATTCTCGGCCTGGCTTTCCTGCTGATTGCGGCGGGTTCGAGCCTATTCGGCCTGCTGACTCAAGCACTGTCCCGCTTCCTCGGCGAAATGACCTACAGCATGTATCTGCTGCACGGGTGCATCCTATTCATCAGCTTCGAACTGCTGATCGGCAGGGACAACGCCAAGGCGTTTTCCGCTCTGGAACACTGGCTGGTCATAGGCGCGATCACTCCCCTGGTGGTGATCGCGTCGTACCTATCCTTCCGTTTCATAGAAAGTCCGGCCATGCAACGCTCCAGACAACTCAGCGCTCTGCTGGGCAAACCGATGCTGGCGCTCAAGCGCCTGGGCCGTCCCCCGACTGCTGGCTAAAGAACGTATTTCCCCAACATCAACCCACCGACCACCATCACCGCCATCAGCACGAAAGCCATGCCCAGGCGCCGCTCGATCAGGGTCTTCAGGCGAGGGCCGGCCCAGAACAGCAAAGCGCAGGTAGCGGCGAAGCGCAGGCTGCGGGCGACAAGGCTGAGGCCGACGAACAGCCAGAGGTCGAGCTGGGTCACTCCGCTGGTAATGGTGATCACCTTGTACGGCAGCGGCGTGAAGCCGCCGCCCAGCAGCACCATCAGCCAGCCCAGTTCGTTGTAGCGTTCGGCGACCTGTTCGAAGTTCTCCAGCAAGCCGTAGAACGCCAGGATCGGCATGGCCACGCTCTCGAACAGCAGCAAGCCGATGAAATAGCCGGCGATGCCGCCCAGCACCGAGCTGATCGCGCAGATCGTCGCGTAGCGCCAGGCCTTGGCCCGGTTGGCCAGGACCATCGGCACCAGCAAGGCGTCCGGCGGAATCGGGAAGAACGAGCTTTCGGCGAAGGTCACCCCGCCCAGGGCCAGCTCCGCGCGAGGATGGCCGGCCAGGCGCAGGGTCCAGTCGTAGAGACGGCGCAACATGTCAGGCCGACTGCGGCAGCGGTGCGTCGGCGCCGCGCTCGTCACGGTCGAGTCCCAGGCGATGGACCATGCCGCAGGCGATCTCGCGCTCACCCATGATCACCAGATTGGCGCCGTTCTGCTCCAGGTATTCCACCTCGGCGTCGAAATGCGCCCGGGCGACGATGTCCAGCGGCGGGTTCACCGCGCGGGCGTGGCTGGCGATCTGCCCGGCCTCGAAGCCGTTGGGAATGGCGATCAGCAACCAGCGCGCCTCGGCGATGTTGGCCAGTTCCAGCACGCCGGGACTGGCGGCGTTGCCGAGGACCACGCTGTAGCCCTGTTCGCGCAGTTCGTCGGCCTTGTCGCGCTTGTCCACCACTACCACGAAGGGCGTCCCGGCGGCGCGCAGGCGAGCGCTGACCAACCCGCCAACCCGGCCATGACCGATCAGCACCGCATGCTCGCGCTCCAGGATCGGCGGCGGCAGGTCCTGCGCCGGCATCTCGCGGACCCCGCCAGCGGCCTCCGCCAGGCGCTGCTCCTTGCGTTGCTGCAGGCGATCGATGGCGATGAACAGCAGCGGATTGACCAGGATCGACAGGATCGCCCCGGCCAGCACCAGGTCGCGGCTCTGCTCCGGCACCAGTTCGAGGCCGATGCCCAGGCCGATGAGAATGAAGGAAAACTCGCCGATCTGCGCCAGGCTGGCGGCGATCACCAGTGCGGTGCTGTTCGGATGGCCGAAAGCACGGACGATCAGGTAGGCGGCCACCGACTTGCCGAAGACGATGACCAGGAAGGTGGCCAGGACCGTCAGCGGCTCCTGCAACAGGATCATCGGATTGAACAGCATCCCCACCGAGACGAAGAACAGCACCGCGAAAGCGTCGCGCAGCGGCAACGAGTTCTCCGCCGCCTCGTGGCTGAGTTCGGACTCGTTGAGGATCATCCCGGCGAAGAAGGCGCCTAGCGCGAAGGACACCCCGAACAGCACCGCCGAGCCATAGGCGATGCCCAGGGCGATGGCCAGCACGGCCAGGGTGAAGAGTTCCCGCGAACCGCTGGCGGCGATCCTCTCCAGCACCCAGGGCACCACCCGGCGACCGCCGAAGATCATCAGGGCGACGAAGGCGGCGACCTTGCCCAGGGTAATCAGCAGCGGCCAGAGCAGACCGGCTTCGCCGCCGTCGGTCTTGCCGCCGAGGGTGCCGGCGAGCGCCGGCAGGAGTACCAGGGTCAGGACCATCGCCAGGTCCTCGACGATCAGCCAGCCGATGGCGATCCTGCCACGCTTGGTGTCCAGCAACTGGCGCTGCTCCAGGGCGCGCAACAGCACCACGGTACTGGCCACCGACAGGCTCAGGCCGAATACCAGGCCGCCGCCGAAGCTCCAGCCGAGCAGCTTGGCCAGGCCGATGCCAAGCAGCGTGGCGACGCCGATCTGCACCAGCGCCCCGGGAATGGCGATGGCCTTCACCGAGAGCAGGTCCTTGAGTGAGAAGTGCAGACCGACGCCGAACATCAGCAGGATCACGCCGAGTTCGGCGATTTCCTGCGACAGCGCCTGGTCGGCGACATAACCGGGAGTGAACGGCCCGGCCAGAACACCCGCGAGCAAGTAGCCGACCAGCGGCGAAATGCGCAGGCGATTGGCCAGGGCCCCGAAGAGGAAGGCGAGGACGAACCCCGCGGCGAGTGTAGTGAGTAACGGCGTATGGTGCATCAGGACTCCCGGCAACACGGGGAACGCGTCCTCCGCGGCCTGGCCGGCGGACGACGACGTTCGAAATGGATCACGGACCCGCGCCCGTGACAGCAAGGCGGAAAGGCTTTCCGCCAACGGAGCCGGGCAGAGCGACCGGCCCATGACATTCGAGCGACCCGACGGCGGCTATGGTTCCTGGCGAAACCCGGCGCGATACCGACAGGTTAACCCGTTGACGTTGCTGGAGTTTTAACAGGCACGCCGGTTTCTTATCAAGAAATGTCAGGAATGGACGCCAGCAGAGGCAAACTTCTGCGTTTTCTTATGAAAAGCTGCGAAAATTCGCGAAACGGCAGCAGGTCCGAAGCGGGCTCGACCGGACACCGGCAGCTTTCCTCAACCGTCTTCGCGAATCGCCTGGTAGCGGGCCTCCAGCTCCGCGCGCAGCTGGCGGCGTTGCTGGGCCTGGGCGAAGCGGCGCTTCTGCTCGGCGGTTTCCAGCTCCAGCGGGCGGACGGCCACCGGCTTGCGCTCGTCATCCAGAGCAACCATGGTGAAGAAACAGCTGTTGGTATGACGCACGGACTGCTCGCGGATGTTTTCGGTGATGACCTTGACGCCGATCTCCATGGAAGTCCGCCCGGTGTAGTTGACCGAAGCGAGGAAGGTCACCAGTTCGCCGACATGCACCGGCTCGCGGAAGATCACCTGATCCACCGACAGGGTCACCACGTAGCGACCGGCATAGCGACTGGCGCATGCATAGGCGACTTCGTCGAGATACTTCAGGAGGGTACCGCCATGGACATTGCCGGAGAAATTGGCCATGTCCGGGGTCATCAGCACGGTCATCGTCAGTTGGTTGTTTCCGGGTTGCATAGCGCTTTTTCTCTCATCAGGACGGGCGGGGGACACCATAGACGCAAACGAAGACGGCAGCGGCCACAAATTTTCAATCGTCATGATCGAAATCGCGCCGGGTCGTGCAGACATCCGCGGGCTTTTCTAGACTGGCCCTTTTCCACCGGGAATCGCGCCAATGCCTGCCGCCATTCGCATCCTTCTCCTGGCCCTGGCCGTGCTTGCCGGCATCGGTGCCGCTGCCATCCAGGCCGAGGATACGCCCTGCGCCACCGCCGCGGAATGCAACACGCGCGGCACCCAGGCTTATCGACAGGGGAGTTATCCACAGGCGCTGGACGCCTTCGCCTGGCAATTGCGCCTGGCCGAACGCCAGGAACAGGGCGGAGCCGACTCGGAACAGGCGCTGAACAATCTCGCGCTGACCAGCCTCAAGGCCGGGCAACCGGGACGCGCCCGCGCCTGGATGAACCTGGCGCTGGATCGCGGCTACAGCGGCAAGGCCACGCGCCACAACCTGGAACAGGTTGCCCTGAAAGTCGACTATCCGTCCCTCCAGGGCCTCGCCGGGCACTACCTGCGCTACGCCGGGCAGGCCAAATGGGAAAGCCTGCAGATCGAACCGGTGAAGGGCGGCTACCAGGCGAGCTTCGCCCTGATGCGCATCGGCAATCCGGAGAAACTGATGGAATATGGGCCCGCGGCGGTCGGCGAGTTGTCCGGTCGGCTGGAGGGGCAAGGCGCCCTCTACCGGCTGCGCAGCGAAGGCCTGGGCGCCGGCTGCAGCCTGCTGGTATGGCAGGAAGGCATCGACCTGCGAGTGGTGGAGAGCCTTGGCGGGGACTGCCAGGGTTACGGCGGCATGGGCATCGCCGCCGCCGGTAACTGGGTGAAGATATCCAGTCAGGCCAGGGACGACTGAAACTTTTCCACAGGCCGCTCCAGCGGAGCGACCCGTGGAAAATCCACTCAGCGGCCAGCGGACAGGCCGAAGTCCACCGCCAGGTCGGCGCCCGTGATCGCTTCGGCCTGAGGGCCGCAGAGATACCAGACCAGCTCGGCGACTTCTTCCGGACGGATGAAGCGTGCCGCCTTGCCCTGTGGATAATCCTTCAGCAGCGCGCGCTTGTAGCCATCCGGATTGCCCATCCCATAGCGTTCGGCCTGGTAGTCGAGCATCGGCGTGGCGATATCCGCCGGCGACACGGCGTTGACCCGCACGCCCTGCTCGGCCAGTTCCAGCGCGAGGGTCTTGCTCAGCATGGTCAGCGCCGCCTTGCTCGCGCAATACGCCGCCGAACCCCGGTAGGCCTGGCGTCCGGAGTCGCTGGAGATGTTGACGATGCTGCCCTGGTTTTCCTTCAGGTAGGGTATCGCGGCCTGACACATGTAGAAGGAGGCCTTGAGGTTGACTCCCAGGACCAGGTCGAAATCCTCCTCGGTGAAGTTTTCCACAGGCCCCTCGCGCCAGACGCCCGCGGCGTTCACCAGGGCGTCGAGGCGTCCGGTACGGGCGAGAATCTTCGACATCAGGGTATGGCAGTTATCCGCGCTGCGCAGGTCGGCGACCCCGCTGGCGTCCAACGGCACCTGCGCGTTCAGCGCGTGCAGGCCCTCCTTATCCACATCCGTGGCGGCGATGCGCCAATGACTCTGGGCGAAACGCTTGGCGATTGCCCGGCCCAAGCCGCCGGCTGCACCAGTGATAAGAACGACGGGCGTGCTCATCTGCTTTTCCTTACTCCTGTGCCGCGTGGAAAACACCGACGGCCAATCGGCCGCCCGCTTCAATGACTGACCGGCAACGCCGGCAGCCGTTCATTCAGGCCTGGTTGAGATACCAGCGCCAGTCCTGCTCGCCGACCTCGCCCATGAAGGCACGGTATTCGGCCTGCTTGATCGCCAGGTAGATCTTCAGGAAATCCTCGCCGAGCGCCTCGCGCGCCCAGGCCGAGCCCTCCAGCGCGCGCAGCGCGGTCAGCCAGTCGCTCGGCAACGCCTGGGTGGCTTGAGCGTAGCCGTTGCCAGTGATCGGCGCACCGGGGTCGAGTCGCTCGCGAATACCCAGGCGCACCGCCGCGAGCAACGCCGCCGCCGCCAGGTAGGGATTGGCGTCGGCGCCGCAGATGCGGTGCTCGATGTGCCGGCTGGACGGCGGGCCGCCGGGAACCCGCAGCGACACGGTGCGGTTGTTGATTCCCCAGGTCGGCGCCAGCGGCGCGTAGCTGTTCGCCTGGAAGCGGCGGAACGAGTTGGCGTTCGGACAGAACAGCGCCAAAGACTCCAGCAGGCACGCCTTCATTCCACCGATGGCCTGGCGCAACAGCGGGGTCCCGGCCGGGTCCTCGCTGGCGAACAGATTGTTGCCAGCGGCGTCGGCCAGGCTGACGTGCAGGTGCAGGCCGTTGCCGGATAGATCGGCGAACGGCTTGGCCATAAAGCAGGCCTGCAACCCATGGCGATTCGCCACACCCTTGACCAGGCGCTTGTAGCGCACGCCTTCGTCGATCGCCTGGAGCGCGTCGAAGCGGTGCTGCAGGGTAATCTCCACCTGCCCCGGCGCGTACTCCGAGATCGCCGTGCGCGCCGGCAGGCCCTGGGCCTCGCAGGCGGCATACAAGTCATCGAGGAATGGCTGCAACTGCTCCAGCTCGTAGACGCCATAGACCTGGGTCGCCCGCGGCCGCTGGCCATTCATCTGCAACGCCGGCAACGGCCGGCCGTCGCTGTCGCGTTCGCGGTCGAGCAGGTAGAACTCCAGTTCCACCGCCATCACCGGGTGGAAACCCTCCGCCTGCAGGCTGTGGATAACCCGCTGCAACACATGTCGGGGATCGCCCGCCGCGGCCGGTAGCCCGAGCTCGGGATGCATGCTGACCTGCACCTGGCCGGTCGGTGACTGCCGCCAGGGTTGCAGGGTCAGGCTGCCGGGCAGCGGGAAGGTCCAGCAATCGGCATCGCCGACGTCCCAGACCAGGCCGGTCTCCTCGACGTCATCGCCATTGATGGTCAGGCCGAGGATGGTGCTCGGCAGCGGCCGCCCGCTTTCGTAGACAGCCAGCAGCTCGTCGCGATGCAGCAGCTTGCCGCGCGGCACGCCGTTGGCGTCGATCAGGAACAGCTCGATGCTGCGCACCTCGGGGTGTGCGGCGAGGAACTCGCGGGCTTCCCGCGGATCGGCGAAATGCATCTCAGGCCTCCCGCGCGCCGGGTATGGCGAGCAGCTCGCCGAGCGCCTCGTCGAGGCTGGAGAGCAGGCGGTCGACGTCTTCTTCGCGAGTGTCCGGGCAACACAGGGTCATGTTGTGGAACGGCGTGATGAGGATGCCGCGGTTGATTAGATACAGGTGCAAGGCCATCTGCAGGCTGTCGTGGAACGCCGCCTCGGCGGCCGCGCCGTCGCGTGGGGATTGCGGGCAGAACTGGAACTCGCTGCGCGCGCCGAGCTCGGTCACCGACCAGGCCAGGCCGTGCTTGTGGATAATCCTGCGGAAGCCCTCGGCCAGACGCGCCGCCAGGGGCAGCATGTGGGCGTAGGCGGCATCGGTCATCACCTCTTCCAGGTTGGCGCGCATACAGCGCATCGCCAGGGCGTTGGCCGACAGTGTGGTACCCATGCCGCTGTGGCCGTGGCCTTCGCTCTGCTCGCTGGCACGTGCCCTGGCCAGTTGCATGGCGCTGGCCATCGCCGCGCTGCAACCATACACCGAGCACGGTACGCCGCCGGCGATCGGCTTGCCGAGGGTGATGAAGTCCGGCTCGAGTTTCCAGGCGCGGGTACAGCCGCCTGGTCCGGTGGAGATGGTGTGGGTCTCGTCGATGATCAGCAGCGTGCCGTGACGACGGGTCAGCTCGCGCAGCTTCTGGTGGAAGCCGGGTTGCGGCAAGACCATGCCGATGTTGGTCATCGCCGGCTCGCAGAGCACGGCGGCCACGTCTTCGCTGGCCAGCGCCCGCTCCAGGGCCTGGAGGTCGTTGAACGGCACCGCGCGGCTGAACTGGGTGAGGTCGTGGGCCTGGCCGAGCAGGCCGGAGCGATGCACGGTGCGGCCGTCGCGGCAGCGAACCAGGGTGTCGTCGACCGTGCCGTGGTAGCAGCCGTCGAATACCAGCACCACCTTGCGACCGGTGATCGCGCGCGCCCAGCGCAGGACGAAGCGGTTGGCGTCGGTGGCGGTGGTCGCTACCTGCCAGAACGGCAGGCCGAAGCGCTGCGCCAGCAGCTCGCCGGCGACGATGGCATCCTCCCCCGGAAGCATGGTGGTCAGGCCGTTCGCGCCCTGCTCGGCGAGTGCCCGGGCGATCGGCGCCGGAGAATGGCCGAACATGCTGCCGGTATCGCCCAGGCAGAAGTCCACGTAGGCGTGGCCATCCACGTCATGGAAGCGCGCGCCGTGGGCTCGCTCCACGAACAGCGGACAGGGCGTCGACCAATCGCTCATCCAGTGCATCGGCACGCCGTCGAACAACGCACGCCGGGCTCGCTCGGCGTGCGCGACGGACTGTGGATTCTGCGCGAGGAAACGTTGCTGCTCGCGGGCCATGAAGGTTTCCACGGCGGCTTCGGCGATACCACTGGCGGTCATTTCGAACACCTCGTTTTTTATTTCGCACAACTTTCATTTGTGATCACAAAAAAGTCAATACAGTATTTGAAAGCACTGATAATCTGCTTTTCATGTCAATTTTGTGATCACAAAAATGAACGATTTTCCGAAGTGGGCAGGCCAGGTCGCGCTCATCAGCGGCGCCGGCAGCGAACTCGGCATCGGTTTCGCCATTGCCCGGCGGCTGGCCCGCGAAGGCGTGCGCCTGCTGATCACCGCCAGCAGCGAGCGGGTTCGGCAACGAGCGGAGGAACTGAGCGCATGTGGTCACGACGTGCGCGCCGCGAGCGCCGACCTGACCGACGAAGCCCAGGTGCAGGGCCTGCTGGACTGGGCCGAAGCCCAGTGGGGACGGGTCGACATCCTGGTGAACAATGCCGGCATGGCCCAATTGGACAGCGCGGAACCCTTCAGCGCAGTGGAAGCGACCTCGCTGCGGGATTGGCAACTGTCCCTGTCGCGCAACCTGACCAGCGCTTTCCTGCTCACCCGCGGCCTGCTGCCGGGCATGCGCGAGCGCGGCTACGGGCGGATCGTCAACGTCGCCTCCACCACCGGAACCCGCGGCAGCAACCCGGGCGAAGCCGCGTATAGCGCGGCCAAGGCCGGTCTGGTCGGCTGGAGCATGGGCCTGGCGCTGGAGGTGGCGAAGAGCGGCATCACGGTGAACAGCGTCGCGCCGGGCTGGATCGCCACCGGCTCGAGCACCGCCGAAGAACGCCAGGCCGCCCTGGCCAGCCCCAGCGGACGTGCCGGCCGGCCCGAAGAGGTGGCCGCCGCGGTGGCCTTCCTCGCCTCGCCCGAAGCCAGCTTCGTCAACGGCGAACTGCTGGTGGTGGACGGCGGCAACTGCCTGATCGAAAACAAACGGAGCTGAACATGCGCAACTGCAGCCTGACGCTTTCCCAGCTTCCGGCGCCACCGGCGACCCGGAGCTGACCATGGCCGAGAATCTCCAGGAACGACTCTACCAACGACTGCGGGAAGACTTGCTGGCCGGACGTTTCCAGCCCGGCGAGCGACTGAAGATCCGCGACCTGGCGAACCAGTGGGGCACCAGCCCGATGCCGGTTCGCGCCGCCCTGCAACGGCTGGTGGCGGAAGGGGCGCTGGAGGGCGAGGCACAACGCTCGCTCAGGGTGCCGCTGATGACCCGCGAACGTTTCCTGCAGATCCTCCAGGTGCGCCTCTCCCTCGAAGGGCTGGCGGCCGAAAGCGCCAGCGGCCGGCTGGACGAGCAGGCACTGGAAGGGCTCGAAGGATGTCTGCGGCGAATGGAGGACGCCTTGCGCCGACGCGAGGTACAGGCCTACCTGGAAGCCAACAGCGAATTCCACCTGACGCTCTACCGCGCCTGCGGCAACCCGGTGCTGCTGCGTCTCATCGAGACGCTCTGGCTACAGGTCGGGCCGTTCTTCAACCGGCTGTTCACCGAGGCCGACCTGTCCCTACGCCTGAACGATTTCCACGAGGACGCCCTGGAGGCACTGCGCCGCGGCGACGGCCCGGCCGCGCGCGCGGCGATCGAACAGGACCTGGCCTATTTCGGCCAGTACCTGCTGAACCTCCTGGAGCTGGAGGCCCGGCCACGAAAGCGACACCGCTCCGGCGAGCACGCCTGACGGGAGATAAGCGCTGCTACTGCGGGCGAATGGTGCGCACATTGTCCTTCTTGATCAGGATGGTGTCGCCATTCAGCTGTTCGAACTCGTAGTAGTCATTGTATTTGTCGTAATCCGACTGATCCTTGACCAGGACCTCGCTGCCATCTTGCAAAGTGACCACCGCCTGGTTGGCGCAACCCGCCAGGCTGGTCAGCAGCAATGCAGCGAACAGAGCTTTGAACTTCATAGAATCTCCACACGGGGCAGCGCACTTGCCTACATCCGGAGCGACAAGTGCGGAATTGCCCTTGTGACCGTGGCAATCGAGGGAAATTCCTTAGCGCAGCGGCGCTTTGTCGGAGATGAAACACCAACGGCGGCGCGCAGGGCCTCCAGGCAGCCTCGCGCGACGTCGGGAAGTCAGCCGCAAAGGCGCGTTGCAGAGCCTTTGCGGCGGTTCAGGTTCAGCTCTCCAGCCAGACGTCGCGAGCCCAGACCCACACCGAATCCCAGCTTTCATCGGTGAGGTCGCCATCGGCCCAGAGCACCACCTCGCCGTCCTCCGCCACGCAGTAGTAGCTGCCGTCGTCCTCGCAAAGCGGGATCAGCTCGCGCGGAACGCCCAGGTCCCAGGCAGTGGCCGCCACTTCGGGCAGGTAGGTGTGCGAGTGCGGATCGGTCACGGTCACCGGCTCCAGGCGGCCGTAGACCACATCGCTGACCAGCAGGAGGAATTCGCGGAATTCGGCGGGAATGCCGATCAGCAGCTCTTCCTCGATTTCCACCAGCAGTTCTTCTTCCGGCAGTTCCAGGGGCACCGGAACCGGTTCGTTGAGTTCACGCAGTTTTTCGATGACGTCTTCCACGACAGGCTCTCTCGCAACGGGTGGCGCGCTTTTTATACAGTAGCCGCACCGAGCGCAAGACAAGTGTCGTGGCTGGCCTTCGGCCATGGCGCCGGACGAATGGTCGGTCAACCCGCCAACGGAAATGAAAAACCCCCGCTCCCTGGCGGGAGCGGGGGTTTCGGCGGCCCCCGAAGGGACCGCAACCACTCGGGATCAGTTCTGCCGGATACCGGCCACCAGCCATGGCTGGTTCTCGCCCTGGGCGCGCTCCATCCGCCAGCTTTCGCTGAAGGCTTCGCCCTGGTCGAAGCGCGAGGTCTTCGACACACCGCTGAAGGTCAGGGTGGCGATGGTCTTGTCGGCCTGGTCGTCGACGCCGTCCAGTTGCACGACCAGATTGTCGATGTAGGTGGACTGGTAGGCGTCGCCGATCTCGGCGCGCTCCTGCTTCAGCCATTGCAACATCTGCGGGGTGACGAACTCGGCGATCTTGTCCATCTCGTTGGCATCCCAATGCTGCTGCAGGGACATGAAGTGTTCGCGAGCGGCACCGACGAAGCGCTCCTCGTTGAACCAGCTCGGCGCGTTGATCACCGGGCTCGGCGCAACGGCGGCAGCGGCGGTGGCGCCACCGAAGATCGGCGCCTGGGCCGGCATTTCGCGCTGCATCGGCGCGTGCCCGGCCATTGCCGGCTGCCCCTGATTCTGCTGGCGTCGGCGAGCGGCGATGAAGCGGAAGGCAATGAAGGCCACCAGGGCGATCAACAGGATATCGAGCATCTGGATGCCTTCGAAGCCGTCGCCCATGAACATGGAGGCGAGCAGGCCGCCGGCGGCGATACCGGCCAGCGGGCCGAGCCAGCGCGAAGCACCGCTGGCGGCAGCGGCGGGACGGGCGGCGTTGGGGGCGGCAGCAGTGGCGTTCGGCGCAGTGGCCGGCTGCGCCTGGCGGGTCTGGTGGCTGGGTGCCGAGCCGAGGCTCTTGCCGCCACCGAAGCGCTTGGCATTGGCATCCAGGCTGACGGTCAGCGCCAGGCAGAAGGCGAGGGCGATGCTGAGAACACGCTGCATTGTAGTCTTTCTCTCTTGGGGGAATCGACGCGCGTCATGTTGCGGCGGTACGGGCGGCAGGACCAGCCGGATTTTGTTTCGGGCTATTGCTCCCTGGCCGCCGTTTTTTCGCCCGCCGCGTCTGGCTCGCGGGTCGGCGCCAGGGTACACCGTCGTTGACGAGGATGACAGGCGCTATCCCGGATCGGCGGACGAACGCCCGCCCGGCGGCTGGAAAGGCGCAGCGCAAAGCCTTGCAGAAAGGTCTGTTACAGTTTTTTTCAGTACCCCGATCAAGCACTTGCCAGTGCTAGTCTGCGGCTCTGCGAGGCTTCCCGGTCGCGCGTTTGCCGACCCATTCCCACTCGAGCGAGGACCGCCGCCATGCATGCCGTCGATTTCATCCAGGACCTCGCCGTGATCATGCTGGTGGCCGGCGTGGTCACCATTCTCTTCCACCGCCTGCGCCAACCGGTGGTCCTCGGCTACATCGTCGCCGGCTTCATCATCGGCCCGCACACCCCGCCCTTCGGGCTGATCCACGACGAAGACACGATCAAGACTCTGGCCGAACTCGGGGTGATCTTCCTGATGTTCTGCCTCGGCCTGGAATTCAGCCTGCGCAAGCTCTTCCAGGTCGGCGCCACGGCGTTCATCGCGGCGTTCCTGGAAATCGTCCTGATGATCTGGATCGGCTTCGAGATCGGTCGCTTCTTCGAGTGGAGCACCATGGACTCGCTGTTCCTCGGCGCGATCCTGGCGATCTCCTCCACCACCATCATCGTCAAGGCGCTCGGCGACCTGAAGATGAAGAACGAGCGCTTCGCCCAACTGATCTTCGGCGTGCTGATCGTCGAGGACATCCTCGGCATCGGCATCATCGCCCTGCTGTCGGGAATCGCCGTGAGCGGTTCGGTGGAAACCGGCGAGGTGTTCTCCACGGTCGGCAAGCTCAGCCTGTTCATGATCGTCGCGCTGGTCGTCGGCATCCTCCTGGTGCCACGCCTGCTGGCCTACGTGGCGAAGTTCGAGAGCAACGAGATGCTGCTGGTCACCGTGCTCGGCCTGTGCTTCGGCTTCTGCCTGCTGGTGGTGAAGCTGGAGTACAGCATGGTGCTCGGCGCCTTCCTGATCGGCGCGATCATGGCCGAGTCGCGCCAGTTGGTGCAGATCGAACGGCTGATCGAGCCGGTCCGTGACATGTTCAGTGCGATCTTCTTCGTCGCCATCGGCCTGCTGATCGATCCGAAGATCCTCGTCGAGTACGCCTGGCCGATCGCCCTGATCACCGTCGCGGTGGTGCTCGGCAAGATGTTTTCCTGCGGCATGGGCGCGTTCATCGCCGGCAACGATGGCCGCACCTCGCTGCGGGTCGGCATGGGCCTGTCGCAGATCGGCGAGTTCTCCTTCATCATCGCCGCCCTGGGCATGACCCTGAAAGTCACCAGCGACTTCCTCTACCCGGTGGCGGTAGCGGTCTCGGCCATCACCACCCTGCTCACCCCGTACCTGATCCGCGCCGCCGATCCGCTCTCGCAGCACCTGGCCAACGCCATGCCGCAGCGCATGGCGAGGATCTTCGGCCACTACGGCGACTGGCTGCGCAGCATCCAGCCGCAGGGCGACCGTGCGGTGCTGGCGGCGATGATCCGGCGCATCCTGCTGCAGGTCGGGGTGAACCTGGCGCTGGTGATCGCGATCTTCCTCGCCGGCGGTTATTTCGCCGATACGCTTTCCGCCTGGATGAGCCAGTGGGTCGCCTACGATGGACTGCACAAGGCATTGATCTGGGGCGGCGCGCTGCTGGTCTCGCTGGCCTTCCTGATCGCCGCGTACCGCAAGCTCAAGGCTCTGTCGATGCTGCTGGCCGAGCTCGGGGTCAAGCCAGAGAAAGCCGGACGCCATACGGCGCGGGTACGCCGGGTGATCTCCGAGGTGATCCCGCTGCTGTCGCTGGCCGGCATGATGGTGCTGCTGGCTGCGCTCAGCTCGAGCATCCTGCCGCCGGGCGAGTTGCTGATCGTGGTGGTGCTGGTCGCCGGCCTGGTGATCGCAGTGCTCTGGCGCTGGCTGATCCGCGTGCATTCGCGGATGCAGATCGCCCTGATGGAAACCCTGGAGCAGGAAAAGGGCAGCCACTGAGAGCCAAGCAATCCCGGCCTACCGTCGAATCGGCGGATAACCACGCTGCGGTTATTCGCCCTCGCCTGCACCTGATGTCGCTATCGGACCCTTTGCCCTGAAGGATCGGCGGATTTCCGCTTATCCACTCTCCCGGTCGGCGGACTCCCGCTCGGCCAAGACCACCCCGCTCCTCTTCCAACCCAGTCCCCACGCGGCTTTCCCGCGTTGGCACGGCACCTGCTATCGAGCCATCCAATACGTCGCCCTCGCGATGTGCCGGTGTGCTGCGCCCTGATCAGCACATCCAAGACAACAACGAAAAGAGGAAACACGATGGAAAGCGCCAACGCCATTTCCGCGTCTGCCCAGCCCCGCACCACTTCGCAACGCATCAAGTCGATCTTCAGCGGTTCCGTCGGCAACCTGGTCGAGTGGTACGACTGGTACGTCTACGCCGCCTTCTCGCTGTACTTCGCCAAGGCATTCTTCCCCCAGGGCGACATGACCGCCCAACTGCTGAACACCGCAGCTATCTTCGCCGTGGGCTTCCTGATGCGCCCGATCGGCGGCTGGCTGATGGGTATCTATGCCGACCGCAAGGGCCGCAAGGCGGCGTTGCTGGCCTCGGTGCTGCTGATGTGCTTCGGCTCGCTGATCATCGCCCTGACCCCCAGCTACGAAACCATCGGCGTCGCCGCGCCGATCCTGCTGGTGGTCGCGCGCCTGCTCCAGGGCCTGTCGGTCGGCGGCGAATACGGCACCTCCGCCACCTACCTGAGCGAAATGGCAAACAAGGAACAGCGCGGGTTCTTCTCCAGCTTCCAGTACGTGACCCTGATCTCCGGCCAGCTCATCGCCCTGGCGGTGCTGATCGTCCTGCAACAGACCCTGACCGTAGAACAACTGGAAAGCTGGGGCTGGCGCGTACCCTTCTTCATCGGCGCGCTGTGCGCAGTGGTGGCGATGTTCCTGCGTCGCGGCATGGAAGAGACCGAGTCCTTCTCGAAGAAGAAGGAAGAGCCGAAGGAAAGCCTGCTGCGCACCCTGCTGCGCCACCCGAAGGAAGTGCTCACCGTGGTCGGCCTGACCATGGGCGGCACCCTGGCCTTCTACACCTACACCACCTACATGCAGAAGTACCTGGTGAACACGGTAGGCATGAGCAAGACCGATTCGACCATGATCTCGGCTGCCACCCTGTTCCTCTTCATGCTGCTGCAGCCCATCGTCGGCGCCCTCTCCGACAAGATCGGCCGGCGGCCGATCCTGATCGCCTTCGGCGTACTCGGCACCATCTTCACCTACCCGATCCTCAGCACCCTGCACAGCGTCGACAGCTGGTGGGGCGCGTTCTTCCTGATCATGGCGGCGCTGGTGATCGTCAGCGGCTACACCTCGATCAACGCGGTAGTGAAGGCCGAACTGTTCCCCACCGAGATCCGCGCCCTGGGCGTCGGCCTGCCGTATGCCCTGACCGTGTCGATCTTCGGCGGCACCGCCGAATACGTTGCCTTGTGGTTCAAGAGCGTCGGCCTGGAGAGCGGCTTCTACTGGTACGTCACCGCCTGCATCGCCTGCTCGCTGCTGGTCTATGTGTTCATGAAGGACACCCAGAAGCACTCGAAGATCACGACCGATTGATTGAGCCTCGTGCTCATGGCCCCGACACACTCCGGGCCTTTTTATCCACAGGACGGCGACCTTCGGGTCGCCGTCCTGCTTTTTGGCGCGGCAACCGATTTCCCCACACCCGCCGGCTGTTGGTCCACGGCACGGCATCCCGACCGGAACCCTAAGGCGCGCAACGCCGGCGGAGTAATCCGCCGGTGCCCCTGCGTTCCACGGCGGATAACCGCAAGCGGTTATTCACCCTGCGGCTCGTCATTCCGGCGGGGCTGGAACCTTGGCGCGTAAACGCCGATCTCCTCGCGTTCCCACGGCGGAACAGCGCAAGGGGCCTGCCGTCCCCAGGCAGCGAGGCCCCGTCTGCGAGACCTACCGGGAATAAAAAAACCGCGCTCGAAGGCGCGGCTCTTTTCGTTGTCGGCGAACCGCCTCAGCGGCGCTTCTCGATCTTGAAGAAGAACATCTTGGTCGCCTGGCGGGCGACGATCTTGCCACCGCTGACACGCGGCTCAAAACGCCACTTGGCCATGGCCTGGCGCACTTCGCGGTCGAACATGCGCGACGGCACCGACTCCAGCACCTGGATGTCGTCAATGCGGCCATCGCTGGTAATGGTGAACAGCACCTTCACCCGGCCTTCGATACCCCGCGCCTGGGCCATCCGCGGATAGACCGGAGGATCCATGCGCAGCGGCTTGATGTCGCTGTCGTTGAGGCTGCCGCTGGGCAGGCCGGCCGGGCCTTGCGAGCCGCTGGGCGCAGTCTGCGCGCCGGGCGTGCTCTGCCCGACGGTAGGCGCGGGCGGCGGCGCGGCGCTGGACGGGCTGGGCTGGCTGGATGCTTCCGTGCTCGGCTCGGGTTCCGGCTTGGGTTTGGGTTCCGGCTTCGGCTTGGCCTTGGGAATGGCGTTTTCCACCGGTTTGGGCTTGGGTTTCGGCTTGGGCTTGGGTTTTTCCACCGGCTTCGGCTTCGGCGGCTCCGGCTTGGGTTCCTCGATCTTCGGCGGCGTCGGTTCCGGCGCGGCAGCCGGCGGCTGCGGGGTCGGCTCGGCCTTCTTCTCGAGCTGGACGAAATTCACCTGCATGGTCTTCGGCAGTTCGCCGTGGCCAAGGTTGAGTTCGGCCGGGGTCGGCATCACCCACACCAGCGCACCGATGATCGCCACATGCATCGCCACCGCTGCGCCGGAGGACAACCACCAGCGCGACTTGGGCGGCTCGCCGGGGACGTCTTCGGGATCGCTGCCATGGGCGTAGGGGATCAGCACTTCCTCGACCGCCACTTCCTCGTCGCGGCGCGCACCGGAGCAGTCCACCACGCGCAGGTTGGGTTCTCCGCGCTGGGCATTCACGCATGGCAGGGACTCGCTTTCGTCTCCCTGGGCGGGAGCGGTGGGATGGTCTTCGGCGAGCGCGGCCAGCGAAAAACGGTCAGGCGACCGTGAAGGCTGTGGCGACATGAGGGCGACCTGCGGAGAAGTGAAAGGTAAGGAAGTAGAGTCTTCTGATAATTATTATCATTCAGTCGCGTCCTCAGGGCAACCTTGGCGGATCATTCCGCGACCATCCGACACGCCAGGAACGCCTCTTCGAGCGCCTCTTCATCCGCGCCTGCGGCGAGGATCAGTTCCAGCCGATTATCCCGTCGCCACGAGGACTTGCCCCAGTTATCCACAAACGGCGCGGCATTCGCTGCATACCAACCGTCCGCGCAATGCAGCACCGCCTTGGCCCGCCGCAGTCCGGACAAACGGCTCAGCCAGGCGTCCACTGCGACCCGATCGAAACGCACCGACGGCGCCAGCCGCCAGCCGATGGCCAACTGGCCGTCCTGCTCGCGCACGGCGCGCAGCGGTCGCTCGGCGGGCAGCACCGTTCCCAACTGAGCAGGCGCGTCCGGCAGGGCCGCCCAGGTCGTCGCGCTACCTTCCCCGGCAACGCTGGTCGGCAGATCGCGCAATGCCAGGTGGCCGCGCACGCTCCAGCGCAACGGCAGGACCGGCAGGCGCGCGCGCACGGCGCAGCGCTGCGTCGCGTCGAGCGCTTCGGATTTGTTCAGCAGCAACATGCCGGCCGCTTCCAGCGCCTGTTCCTGTGCCTCCGGCAGCGGTTGGCCGGAGGCCAGCGCGGCGGCATCCAGCACCACTACCAGGGGTTGCAGGGCCAGGACGCCGGACCAGGGAGGAGCCTGCAGCTGTTTCCACAGCGCCAGCGGATGTCCCAACCCGGAGGGTTCGATGAACAGCCGGTCCGGCCGTGCCCGACGCAACAAGCGACCGAGCCCCACCTGGAACGGCACGCCATTGACGCAGCAGAGGCACCCGCCCGCCACCTCGCCGATGGCCACGCCGTCGACGTCCGTGGCCAGCAGCGCGGCATCCAGGCCGATCTCGCCGAACTCGTTGACCAGCACCGCCCAGCGCTCGCCCGCCGGCTTCTGCGCCAGCAGCGAGCGGATCAGGCTGGTCTTGCCGGCCCCCAGGGGGCCGCCGATCAGGTGTGTGGGTATCTCTCGAAGCATCTGCGCAACCGGAATGTGAAAGCCTGTGGATCAATGCGGTCCTTGCCTGCGGGGAGCCAGGCCCCGTGCTAGAGTCGCGCCCGTCTGCAATGGAGTCCTCGCATGCGTCCGTTCCTGTTCTTCCTGTCCTGCCTGCCGGGCCTGGCCCTGGCCGAAGCCTGCATCGTCCATAGCCAGGCGAAGAATCTCGATGTGAAGGTCTGCCAGCAGAACCGCAGCATCCCGGCCAAGCTGTTCCGCGAAGGCTTCTGCCAGCCACAACTGCAGGGCCAGAAGGTCGAGGTGGCGTTCGCCGAGGAGTGTCCGACGGGCGCCTTCGGTGTCTGCCGCGACGCCAGGGTACCCAATGCGCCCTATCGGCAGGACATCTTCTACTACGGCATCGCGACCGACGCACGCTACCTGGAGCCGTTCTGCGCCAGCCAGAGCCAAGGCCGCTGGGAAGAGCCTAGCGCCGCGAAAAAGCCCTGAGCGCGTCATCAGCCTGTCACAGCGTCCGGGCTAAATGGGAGTCGGGTACCTCAGCACCCTTCGTCCCCATCCCCAAGGTAGGACGACTTTTTGGTGATAGGCCATCTGCGGATGGCCTTTTTTTATTCCTCGAAAGACACTTGCCCACAGGCTCAGGCAAGCCAGTCCAGGGTCAACAGCAGGCGCGCCAGCCCGGGCTCCGCTCGCGGCGAGCGATGCACCAGTCCGGCACCTTCGTTACCCTCCCAGCGTTCGCCCTTGAGCAGCGCCACGTCGCCTGTGGACAAGCTATGGATAAGCTGTTCATCGACAACTTCCGCCTGTGCTCCACCAAGCAGCCGACGGTCCAGGCCGGACTCGTCCAGCCATTCGCTGGCAGCGCCCTGGTAGGTGGTGACCAGCCGCAGCGGCACGTGGTCGACATGGAAACGCGGGCACATCGGTTTATCCAGAACGCGCAGGCGCAGGCCGATACGCCGCGCCCCGGTCAGGCAAAAGAAGGCCTCGACCAGCCAGCCCAGGTCGTCGAGGAAATCGGCTTGTCCCGGCAGTTGCCGCGCGTCGAGCAGGCCGTCCAAGGCGGGTAGCCGTTCCTCTTCCATCTCCAGCGTCTGGCTCAGCGCCAGTCCCGGCCGGTTGCGTACCAGGGCGGCGGCGAAGTCGCGCAGCGCCGGGTTCAGCCGGCGTGTCCAGACCGCCAGGTTGACCCCGTCGCGAAGCACCTCGGCCAGCACCTGGGGGTCTTCGCCGAACGCCTGGCGCGGCAACAGACTTTCCTGTGGCAGTGCGCTCATGCGGCGTGCCCCCAGTCCTCGAAGGGGTCGTCCAGGCCCTGCCAG
Source organism: Pseudomonas sp. YA1 (assembly GCF_058680555.1). Taxonomy (NCBI): domain Bacteria; kingdom Pseudomonadati; phylum Pseudomonadota; class Gammaproteobacteria; order Pseudomonadales; family Pseudomonadaceae; genus Pseudomonas; species Pseudomonas sp. YA1. Next base: position 333,705 of record NZ_JBZWBG010000001.1, on the reverse strand, counting down.
CCCGGAATGCCCAGGTTCATCTCGGCATCATCCAGCAGGCAAGCATCGAGGGCTGCGCGCAGGGCCGTGAAGTCCAGGTTCTGGCCGATGAAAACCAGCTCCTGGCGACAGTCGCCGACGCCTTCCTCCCAGTGCCGCATGATCGCCCGCAGGCCCTCTTCGTCCTGTGGCCACTGTCCGGTCGGCACGAAGCGCCACCAGCGGCCCGCCAGGCCGTAGCGCATCAGGCCGCCGGCCTGCGACCAGCTGCCAGCCTCACGGGGCCGGCTGGCGAGCCAGAAGAAGCCCTTGGAGCGCAGCAGCCGCCCCTGCTTCAGCGGATTGTGCAGGAAGGCGTGGAAGCGCGCGGGGTGGAACGGACGGCGCGCCCGGTAGGCCATGGAGGCGATGCCATATTCCTCGGTTTCCGGCAGGTGCTCGCCGCGCAGTTCCTTCAGCCAGCCCGGCGCGGACGCCGCGCGATCGAAATCGAAGCGACCGGTATCGAGGATCTTCGCCAGCGGCACCTGACCCATCACCATCGGCAGGATCTCCGCCTCGGCATTGAGCTGGCGCAGGATCGCCAGCAGTTCCTCGCGCTGCTCGCTGGAGATCAGGTCGATCTTGCTGACCAGGATCACATCGGCGAATTCGACCTGATCGATCAGCAGGTCGGTGATCGAGCGCTGATCCTCCTCACCGAGGGTTTCGCCACGGCTGGCCAGGCTGGCGGCCTCCTGGTAGTCGCGGAGGAAATTCATCCCGTCGACCACCGTGACCATGGTATCCAGCCGCGCCACGTCGGACAGGCTGCGGTCCAGCTCGTCGCGGAAGGTGAAGGTCTCGGCCACCGGCATCGGTTCGGAAATCCCGGTGGACTCGATCAGCAGGTAGTCGAAGCGGCCTTCCCGGGCGAGACGGCCGACCTCTTCCAGCAGGTCTTCGCGCAGGGTGCAGCAGATACAGCCGTTGCTCATCTCCACCAGGCGCTCTTCAGCGCGGTTCAGGCTGACATCGCGCTGGACTTCGCTGCCATCGATATTGATTTCACTCATATCGTTGACGATCACCGCAACCCGGCGGTTCTCGCGGTTCTTCAGCACATGGTTGAGCAGCGTGCTCTTGCCGGCGCCGAGAAAGCCGGACAGCACGGTGACAGGTAGGCGTTGGTTCACGGTTGGTAACCTCTTCAGTTGTGCCGCACGTGGCGTTCGCGCTTCTCCTGGCGCTCTTTCGCCTCGATGCAGAGGGTGGCGGTGGGACGCAACAGCAGGCGGCGCAGGCCGATCGGCTCGCCGGTTTCCTGGCACCAGCCGTAGTCGCCGCGGGCCAGGCGCTCCAGCGCTTCGTCGATCTTGTCGAGCAGCTTCTTCTCCCGCTCCAGCAGGCGAAGTTGCCATTGCCGCTGTTCCTCGCGGGAAGCCAGGTCGGCCTCGTCGCTGGGGCGTTCGAGATCGCGCAGCTCGCCGAATTCGCCTTCGATGCGCGCCTGCAGTTCCTGGCGCTGGCGCAGCAGCAGGTCGCGGAAGAAGTCCTGCTGGGCTTCGTCCATGTAGGCAGCGTCGGGCTGGGCAAGCAGTTCCTGTTCGGTCATGGGCTGAACCTGGGAAATTTAAAACGTTATACTATAACAATTAACACCACAATCGATGGCCCGCCAATCGCCTTCCGGCTACCCTGGGCCCACGTCATCCCGGGATCCACCGATGCGCCGCGTCCTCCGCCTTTACTGCCTGGCCCTCCTGCTGCTCGCTCCGGCGGCACAGGCGCAGGGCTTTCTTCCCGGCACCCGCCCGGCGGAATGCGCTTACCTGCGCACCGTTCTGGCCTGCATGGATCGGCTGGGCAACCACTACAGCGTCGCCACCGGCGGCAACGACACCTGGCTGCGCGGCTACGACGCGGCAAGCGGACGACGCTGGGCCCAGACCAATACGCGCTACGGGCGCCTGACCTTCTTCAGCGGCATCGCCAGCGACGGGGAAATCTGGGTCGGCCTCAGCCGCAACATCGGCTGGACCAGCGTCAGCCGCCTGAGCAGTTCATCGGGCCAGCGCCAACGCCTGACCTGCGGGCGGGTCAGCGGCTGCAGCGAAGGCCCTAGCCGGGAGGCTGCGCGCTGAGCGCCGCCAGGTAGCTGCCGGCGGGAGGGCGTTGCCGGAAGTAGCCCTGCACGCCAGCGAAGATCGCCTCGGCCAGGCGCTGGCGATGGCGTTCGTCCATCAACCGGCGACAATCGCCGCGATTCGAGATGAAGCCGGTCTCCACCAGGATAGAAGGGATGTCCGGCGACTTGAGCACGGCGAAGCCGGCCTGCTCGACACGCTTCTGGTGCAGCGCGGTGACGTCCGACAACTGGCCGAGAACGCTGTGGCCGAGGTCCAGGCTGCTGGCGATGGTCGAACTCAGGGCCATGTCGAGGATCACCCCGGCGAGTACCTTGTCGCGGCCCTGTAGCGGCAGGTTGCCGCTGTTGCCGATCAGGTCGGCGCCGTTCTCGCGGTCGGCCATCCAGCGCGCCATGGTCGAGCTGGCGCCATGCTCGGAGAGGGCATATACCGATGCGCCGGAGGCGGTCAGTCGCGGCGCCGCGTCGGCGTGCACCGAGACGAACATGTCGGCGTTGTAGCGCCGAGCCACTTCCGGCCGCTTGCGCAGCGGGACGAACACGTCGCCGTTGCGCACCAGGCGCGCCTTGAAGCCTTTCTCGCGGTCGATCCGCCGCGCCAGCAGGCGGGCGATGGCCAGCGCCACGTCCTTTTCGCGCTCGCCCTTGCTACCGACCGCGCCGGGGTCCTTGCCGCCATGGCCGGCATCGACCACCACGAGGATGTCGCGGCCCGTCGAGGGTAGCGGGCGGGCCAGCGCCAGCATCGGCTCGGGGGGCGCCGTCAGCGCCTGTGGATAAAGGTCCAGGACCAGGCGATGGCCCTTTCCTGCCTGCGGTTCCAGGGCGAAGCTGCGCGGCCTGACCGCCTGGCGCAGGTCGAGGACGATGCGCGTCCCGCCGCCACCCAGTTGGCCGCTGCGGATGGCGCGCACGGGGCCGTCCAGCGGCAGCTCGGAGAGCGTTGCGAGCAATTGCGCGTCGGGCAGGTCGAGGATCAACCGCTCGGGGGCCTGCAGGGAAAAGGTTCGATAACGCGGCGGGCCGTCCAGTTCCAGCACCAGGCGCCAGCTTTCCGAGGAATTCCAGGCGCGGGCCTGGCGGATTCGTACATTGGCGCTGGCGGCCAGGAACGGCTGGAGGGCCAGGCCGGCGAGCAGGCTTTGCAGGAGGCGACGGCGCTTCATCGACGAAATACCCGATTGCAAGGGTCGGCATTAGCTAATACGTTATATTATAACATTCAAGCCATTTCCAGGCCTTGCCTGCCCTTCTTCGAGTTCTCCATGAATGCCTTGACGCTTCCCGATATTGCCCGCCAGACCACCACCGCCGATCTTCCCCTGGACTGGGTCGGCATGCAGGGCATCGCCCTCCCCGTGCAGATCGGCGGGCAGAGGGTCGCCGCCGAAGCCGATGCCGGTGTCAGCCTGGACGACCCGCAGGCCCGCGGCATCCATATGTCGCGCCTCTACCTGGCGCTGGCCGAACTGGAACACGGCGAGCTGGACCTTTCCCGCCTGCGCGCCGTCCTGCAACGCTTCCTCGACAGCCACGCCGGCCTGTCGCGTCGCGCCTACCTGCGCCTGCGCCTCGCGCCGCTGCTGCGGCGTCCGGCGCTGGTCAGCCCGCTGAGCGGCTGGAAACGTTATCCACTGGTGCTGGACACGCGCCTGGAAGGCGATGACTTCCAGGCCGAAGTCCATCTCGAGCTGACCTACTCCTCGACCTGCCCCTGTTCGGCGGCACTGGCCCGGCAATTGATCCAGGAGCGCTTCGACCAGGACTTCGCCGGACAGCCGCTCGATCATGCCAGCGTGCTCGCCTGGCTCGGCAGCAGCGCCGGCATCGTCGCCACCCCGCACAGCCAGCGCAGCAGCGCGCACCTGCGCATCGGCCTGGCGGAAGACTGCGTCGGACTGCCCCTGGAAGAGCTGGCGGATCTCGGCGAAAGCGCCCTCGGCACCGCGGTGCAGACTGCGGTGAAACGCGCCGACGAGCAGGCCTTCGCCCTCGCCAACGGGCAGAACCTGATGTTCTGCGAAGACGCGGTGCGCCGGCTGCACCGCGCCCTGCAGGGTTATCCACAGGCGAGCCGGTTCTCCGTACGGGTCGTCCATGCGGAAAGCCTGCATGCCCACGACGCCGTCGCCGAAAGCCACTGGCAGCGAGGTGCCGCATGATCCGCAAGAATCCCTCCGGCGACCTGCCGGTGATCGACGAATCGGCCTATGTGGACAAGACCGCGATCATCTGCGGCAAGGTGATCATCCAGGCCAACGTCTTCGTCGGTCCCTACGCGGTGATCCGTGCCGACGAAGTCGACGCCGACGGCGGCATGCAACCGATCGTGATCGGCGCCAACTCGAACATCCAGGACGGCGTGGTGATCCATTCCAAGTCGGGTGCCGCGGTGACCATCGGCGAGCACAGCTCCATCGCCCACCGCTCCATCGTCCACGGTCCTTGCGAAGTCGGCGACCGGGTCTTCATCGGCTTCAACAGCGTGCTGTTCAACTGCCGGGTCGGCGATGGCTGCGTGGTCCGCCACAACGCGGTGGTCGACGGCTGCGACCTACCAGCGGGTTTCTACGTCCCGTCCACCGAGCGCATCGGTCCGCGCACCGACCTGGCGAGCATGCCGCGGGTCAGCGTTTCGGCCAGCGAGTTCTCGGAAGACGTGGCGCGCACCAACGTCGACCTGGTACGCGGCTACAAGTCGCTGCAGAACGAGTTCTGAACATGCAAAGCCTGCTGATCCGCAATGCCCGGATGGTCAACGAGGGGCAGGTACGCGAAGGCGATCTGCTGGTCCGCCACGGTCGCATCGAACGCATCGCCGGCTGCCTGGAAAACTGCGGCGCCAGCCGGGAGATCGATGCCGCCGGACGCTACCTGCTGCCGGGAATGATCGACGACCAGGTTCACTTCCGCGAGCCGGGTTATCCACAGAAGGGCTCGATCGCCAGCGAATCCCGCGCCGCCGTGGCGGGCGGCATCACCAGTTTCATGGACATGCCCAATACCCGCCCGGCGACGCTGAGCCTCGAAGCGCTGGCGGAAAAGAAGCGCCTCGCCGCCGCCCATAGCGTGGCCAACTACGGTTTCCACTTCGGCGTCAGCCGCGACAACCTCGACACCGTGGCCGCCCTCGATCCACGCGAGGTCGCCGCGGTGAAGGTGTTCATGGGCGCCTCCACCGGCGACATGCTGGTGGACGACCTGCCGACCCTGGAGCGCCTGTTCGCCAGCGTTCCGACCCTGCTGCTGAGTCATTGCGAAGACACGCCGCGGATCGAAGCCAACCTGGCGCGCTGGCGACAACGCTTCGGCGAACGTATTCCGGCAGCCGCCCACCCGCGCATTCGCGACGCCGAGGCTTGCTACCGTTCCACCGCCCTGGCGGTGGAACTGGCGCAACGACATGGCACGCTGCTGCATGTCCTGCACTTATCCACAGCGCGCGAATTGGCCCTGTTCGAGGACAAGCCGCTGTGCCAGAAACGCATCACCGCGGAAGTCTGCGTCCACCACCTGCTGTTCGACGACAGCGACTACGCCCGTCTCGGCCATCTGCTCAAGTGCAACCCGGCGATCAAGAGCCGCGAGGACCGCGACGCCCTGCGCAGGGCGCTGGCCGGCAACCGCCTGGACGTGATCGGCACCGACCACGCGCCGCACGCCTGGGCCGAGAAGCAGCAGGCTTATCCACAGGCGCCGGCCGGCCTGCCACTGGTCCAGCATGCGTTGCCGGCACTCCTGGAGCTGGTCCGCGAAGGCTGGCTGTCGCTGGCCACCCTGGTGGCGAAGACCAGCCACCGGGTCGCCGAACTGTTCGCCATCGCCGATCGCGGTTTCCTCCGCGAAGGCTACTGGGCCGACCTGGTGCTGGTCAGCGAACTGGAGCACCCGGCGCTGGCCAGCGCCATGCCGCTGCTGTCGCGCTGCAACTGGACGCCGTTCCGCCACCGGGCATTCCACCATCGGATCGATACCACCATCGTCTCCGGGCAGCTCGCCTGGCACGCGGGACGCCTGTCCGACGATTGCCAGGGACTGCCCCTGCGGTTTTCCCGCTGAAGACCTGTCCACAGCCTGCTGTGGATATCCGCTCGCCCACGGCCCTAGCGCAGGGCTTTCACCGCCGCGCCAAGGAAGGCATAGGTCTCCTCCTCGCGATCGTCCATCTCCGGCTTCGGCCAGGCGCTCCAGACCACCGCCACGATCTTCTCCTTGCGGTTGATGTAGAGGTACTGGCCGAAGATGCCCTGGGCTTCGAAGGCCCCGCCGTCATGCTCGGGCAGGGCCTTGGCGCCCACCGGGAAGGTCCACCACTGGTAGCCGTAGCCGAGCGCGTATTCGCCATCGTAGAGCTTGCCCGGGGCCAGGTGGGAAGAAGCCTCGACGCGACTGGCACGATCGACCCAACCCTCGGGAAGGATACGTTCGCCATCGATCACCCCATCCTCGAGGACGAACTGGCCGAAGCGGCCATAGTCGCGCAGGGTCGCGCTCAAGCCGCTGCTGCCGATCTCTTGCCCGGCCGGCGATTCCAGTTGCCAGAAGCCGTCGCTCTCCATGCCCATCCGCGCCCAGATCCGCTCGGACAGGTAGTCGCTCACCGGAATGCGGGTCGCCGCGTGCAGCAGCTCGCTCTGCAGGTGCGACTCGCCGGTGCTGTAGGTGAAGTGGGTACCGGCCGGGTACTGCCGCGGCAGGCTCGCCAGCAGCCGCAGGATGCCACCGGGACGTTCGGCGAGCTGGGCGTCGAACATCTGCCGGCGGTCGGACTTCGGATCGCGATAGGTCTCGTTCCAGCGGACTCCGGAACTCATCTGCAGGACCTGTTCCACCGTCACCCCCTGGTAGGCGGAGCCGGCCAGGCTCGGCAGGTACTTGTCCACAGGCTGGTCGAGAGCCAGCAGGCCCTGCTGCACGGCGGCGCCCACCAGGGTCGAGGAGATCGACTTGACCACCGAGAACGAGGTCCAGCGCGTGCGTTCGTCGTTGCCCAGGCCGTAGCGCTCCAGGGCGACCTTGCCATCCTTGAGGACCAGCACGCCGCCAACGCGGTTGCGCCGCATGAAATCGTCGACGCCGTATTCCTCGCCGCCGATCCGGTAGCGCGGCGCGATGGCCGCACCCGCCGGCAGCGGACGGACCTTGGTCCCTTTGTGGATAACCCGGGTCGGATAGACCTTGTCCATGTTCCGATAGGTGTCCGGCTGGTATTCCGGGATCAGTTCATAGAGATCGGCGGCACGGCCGATCCGCGGGTTTTCCACAGCCGCGTCGGCGCCGGCCGAGCCGCTTGCCGAGACGAACAGCGCCAGCAGGGCCGGCCGGAAGACGGATATACAGCTACGCATGGACGTTTTCCTTATGACCGGAAGCAGCTCCGGCTTCGTCGTTTTTATGGATGTGGACTGGCGTCGCAGGGTTATCCACAGGACGTTCAGTCGCTCGGGTCCCGTATCGGACACGCCCAGAGTTCGACCGCCGGGCGCTCAGGGTCCGGCGGACCGATCCAGCGCGCCAGCGCATCGCAGCGCCCCTGACGGCAGATCCGGTAGTCGCCGGCCTCCGGTGTGCGCCCCAGTCGCAACGGTTGCAGCGGCGGCAACCCACGGCGGTAATGCCAGGCGCCGTCACGCAGCACGGCGCCCTCGGGAATCTCCATCCCCGCCCCGCTGCCCCGCACCCGGGCCTCTTCCAGCAGCAGGCCGCGCTCGCTCAGGCGATAGTCTTCTTCCCAGAGCACCTTCTCGACCGTGTGTTGCCAGGCCAGGGTGAACGACTGCAGCGGCAGCGTCGCCCAGACGCTGCCGGCCATGCCCAGGCATAGCGCGATCACGCCACCGCCTCGCGCGCACGCTGGCGCCAGAGGTGCCAGCCGATCACCAGCGCGCCGAGGACGAAGCCCAGCTCGTCGCTGATCGGCAAGGCCAGGACCAGGCTGGCCCCCGCGGCGAACGCCACCAGGCGCTCCCACCAGGCCAGCGGCCCCTGCAGGTAGCCGATGGAAGCCATGCCCCACAGGCCGATGGCCAGCACCGCCTTGCAGGTGACATAGAGCGTCGCCCCCCAACCGCCTTCCTGCAGCATCAGCGCCGGGGAATACACCGCCATGAACGGCACCACGAAACCCGCCAGGGCGATGCGCACCGCCCAGAAGCTGATCTTCAATCCCCTTTCCTTGGCGATCGGCGCCGCCGCGAAGCAGGCCAGCGCCACCGGTGGAGTGAGGTCGGCGAGGATGCCGAAGTAGAAGACGAACATGTGCGAGACGATCAGCGGCACCCCCAGTTCCAGCAGCGCCGGCGCGGCGATGGAGCTGGTGATGATGTAGTTGGGGATGGTCGGGATGCCCATTCCCAGGACCAGGCAGGTGACCATGGTCAGGACCAGCGACAGCAGCAGGTTCTCCCGTCCCAGGTCGAGCACGTAGCTGGCGAAGGTGGTGGCGATGCCGGTCAGCGAAATCACCCCGATGATGACTCCCACCAGGGTGCAGGCGATGCCCACCGGAATCGCATGTCGCGCACCTTCGGCGAGGGCGCGGACGCAGATGCGCAGGGTTTCCCGGCCGCCACGGACGAACCAGCAGGCCAGGGCCAGGGCCGCGATCACAACGAAGATCACTCCGATGCCGAGGCGGAAGAACCCCGCGCAGAGCAGCCCCAGCGCCACCCAGAAGGCGATGCGCAGGCCGAGCGAGGACACCCGCAGGATGATCGCCGAACCAAGGATGACGATGGCGGTCAGCGCCAGACCAATGGTTCCGGAGAACAGCGGCGTGCGCCCGGAGAACAGCAGCGCGATCAGCACCAGCAACGGAATCAGCAGGAACCAGCGCTCGCGGACGGCACCCCAGGCGCTCGGACACTGCTCGCGCGGCAGGCCCTTGAGGTCGGCCCGGCGGGCCTCGAGATGGACCATCCAGTACACCGAGCCGAAATACAGCAGGGCCGGGATCAGCGCCGCCTTGGCGATCTCCACGTAGGGGACGTTGATGGTCTCGGCCATGATGAACGCCACCGCCCCCATCACCGGCGGCATCAGTTGGCTGCCCATGCTCGCGGTCGCCTCGACGCCGCCGGCGAACGCCGGCTTGTAGCCGAAACGCTTCATCAGCGGGATGGTGAACTGTCCGGTGGTGACCACGTTGGCCACGCCGGAGCCGGTGATGGTGCCCATCAGCGCCGAGGAGAATACCGAGACCTTGGCCGGCCCGCCGACCCGGTGGCCGAACAGGCCCATGGCGAAATCGGTGAACAGGCGGATCATGCCGGCCTGCTCGAGGAAGGCGCCGAACAGGATGAACAGATAGATGTAGGTTGCCGACACGTAGGTCGGCGTGCCGTAGAGACCTTCGGTACCGAACGACAGCTGGTTGACGATCTGGTCGAAGCCGTAGCCGCGGTGGGCCAGGTCGCCCGGCAGGTGTTCGCCGAACAGGCCATAGGCAAGAAACAGCGCGCAGATTATCGGCAAGGCGATGCCCATCACCCGTCGCGCCGCCTCGAAGACCAGGACGATCAGCACCACGCCGACGACCATGTCGGCCTGGGTCAGCTCTCCGGAGCGCTGGATCAGGTCGGCCTCGAAAACCCACTGGTAGACCGCCGTGCCCAGGCCGGCCATGCCCAGCAACCAGGCCAGCGGCTGCCAGGGGCGACGTATGCCGAAGGCGGGATAGCTGATGTACACCACCAGCAACAGCAGTCCGACGTGCATTGCCCGCAGGACCTGGGTGGAAATCAGGGGAAAGGCCGCGGTGACGACCTGGAACACGGAAAAGGCCAGGGCCACGGCGAACAGCGCGCGCGGCCAGTTTTCCGCCTCGAGGTGCAGCCCGTTCTGATGATCGCTCATGCATCGACTCCCTACAGCCGGAAACGCGGGGAACCCGGTCCGCCGCACGGACCGGGGCTACGGAGAAACGGGCCTCACTCGGGCAGTACGCCCTTCTCCTTGTAGAAGCGCTCGGCGCCGGGATGCAGCGGAATCGGCAGGTTCTTCGCCGCCTTGTCCAGGGCGATGTCCTTGGCGGCAGCATGGGCGGTGACCAGGCGCGGCAGGTTGTCGAACATCAGCTTGGTCATCTGGTAGGCCAGCTCGTCGCTGACCCCGGAGTGGCTGACCAGGATATTGTCGATCGCCACCGTCGGCACGTCCTGCTCCTGGCCGTCGTAGGTGCCGGCGGGAATGCTCGCGGCGTGGTAGGCCGGGCTGTCGATCTTCTCCACCACGTCCGCCGGGATCGCGACGAAGGTGATCGGCATGGTCGAGGCCAGGTCGCGGATGGCCGCCATGCCCAAGCCGGAGGATTGCAGCGTAGCGTCGAGCTGGCGGTTCTTGATCAGCTCCACCGACTCGGCGTAGGGCAGGTACTCCACCTTGCCCATGTCCTCGTAGCTCAGGCCGGCGGCCTTGAAGATCGCCCGGGCGTTCAGCTCGGTACCGCTCTTGGGCGCGCCCACCGAAATGCGTTTGCCTTTCAGGTCGGCCAGGGTCTTGATGCCCGAGGCTTGGCTGGCCACTACCTGGATATAGTTCGGATAGGTATTGCCGATAGCCCGCAGCTTTTTCAACGGCGCCTTGAAGCCGGCGTCGGCGACCCCGTTCCAGGCGTCTGCGACCGAGTCGCCCAGCGCCAGCGCCAGTTCTCCACGCCCGGCCTGCAGCAGGTTGAGGTTCTCGACCGAGGCCTTGGTGGCCTGCACCGAGGTTTTCGCGCCCTGGATATCGTGCCCGTAGATCTGCGAGAGGCCGACCCCTATGGGGTAATAGACCCCGCTGGTGCCGCCGGTGAGGATATTGATGAAGGTCGGCGCGGCGAAGACCGCGGTACTGAAGGTCACCGTTGCGGCAAGCGTGAAAAGACCGAAGCGTCTGCTCAGCGACATGGGAAGTCTCCTGTTCTTATCGTTGTTGTCGCGCTGTCGCGGAAGCGTCCCGGCTTCCCTCGACCGCGCAGGACTTCGTGCAGACTAGACCGCCCCGCCACGCAGGACAATCCGCAAGGACCGATTGCGCGACCGGCTCCGCAAGGGAGCCGGTCGCCGGCGTTCAGGCGTACAGGTCGCGCCGCGACCAGGGCAGCTCGTGGGAGCCATCCTCGTGGGGGCGAATGGCGAGGATCTGGTGCAGGTTGATCCAGCCGCGCTTGAAGCCGTAGGCACATCCGGCCAGGTACAGCCGCCAGATCCGCAGGGTTTCCTCGGGCACCAGGCGAGCCGCCTCCTTCAGCCTGGCCTCCAGGTTGGCGCTCCAGAAGTCCAGGGTCCGGGCGTAGTGCAGACGCAGGCTTTCCACGTCGACTACTTCCAGCCCGGCTTCGCTCATCCGCGCCACCGCCAGCGACAGGTGCGGCAGCTCGCCGTGGGGAAACACGTAGCGATCGATGAAATCGCCGGCCCCCTTGCCCACCGGGCGGCCGTCGGTGTAGCGCGAGGTGATGCCATGGTTCATCACCAGGCCGCCGGGACGCACCGCATCGTACAGCTGCTGGAAGTACAGCCCCAGGTTGGCGTGCCCGACGTGCTCGAACATGCCGACGCTGACCACCTTGTCGAAGCGACCATCGCGCGGCAGGTCGCGGTAGTCCAGCAGCTTGAGGGTGACCCGGTCCTCCAGGCCTTCGGCCTCGACCCGCTTCCGCCCGAGCGCCAGTTGCTCCTTGCTCAATGTGATGCCAGTGACCTCGACGCCGAACTCGCGAGCGGCCAGGCGCGCTAGGCCCCCCCAACCGCAACCGACATCGAGCAGCTTCTCGCCCGGCTGCAGTCGCAGCTTGCGACACAGGTGGCGGAGCTTGGCCAGTTGCGCAGTGGCGAGGTCTTCCTTGCCGGTCTCGAAATAGGCGCAGGAATAGACCATTTCCGGATCCAGCCAGAGCTGGTAGAAGTCGTTGGACAGGTCGTAGTGGTAATGGATGGCTTCGGCGTCGGTGACCTTGTCGTGGCTTTCACGAACCGGCGGCGCGGCGCCATCGGGTTCGCCGAGCGCTTCGCTGAGGGCATCGCCGATACCGATGACCTGGCTGATCGGTCCTTCGATGTCGAGGCGCTTCTCGACGTAGGCCTTGCCCAGCGCATCGAGGCTGGGATGGGTGATCTCGGTTAGCAGCGAGGGATCGCGAATGACCATGGTTACCTGTGGATCCGGCCCCAGATCGAACGCCTGAGCATCGCCGATGCGGATCCGCAACGGCAGTTGCAGGGACAGCAACTCAGAGGGGAGCTGTGCAATCATGCCAAACCTCCTGGTCACAAGACGGAATCACTATAGTCCAGTACCTTGATAGAGTTTTGCTATCGGCTACTTAGCCTCCTATCTATCGATGCAAAACCCCCTGAACACTCGGATTCAGGTTAGCAGCCAGTCTGCCTATGAATAATTGACAGTTTTGATATACAAACTTTCCCTTGCTGCAATAACGGAACGACGCATAGTCCGTGTCAAAGGAAAGGAAGCGATATAAGGAACGCCGATGAACGAGACCGTGTCCCTCGAAACACGCGAAGTACGCTTTCTCTCCGTGTTCGACTTCGACGGTACGCTGACATACCGAGACAGCTTCGTGCCCTTCCTGCGCTTCGCCTTCGGCAACCGGGTGTTCGTCCGCCGCATGCTGCGCATGGCAGGTCCCAGCCTGGCCTATCTCTGCCGGCGTATCGGCCGCGACGACCTGAAGGCGCGCCTGATCGCCACCTTCCTCACCGATGTGCCCGTACATGTGCTGGAAGAGCGGGCGCTGGCCTACCAGAACCGCTTCTGGGAAACACTGATGCGTCCCCACGCATTGACCGCGGTGGCCGACCAGGTCAGCAGCGGCAGCACCGTGACCATCTGTTCCGCCTCCCCTTCGCTGCTACTCAGGCCGTTCGCCGAGAAGCTCGGCGTGCACCTGATCGCCACCGAGCTGGAAGTGGTAGACGGCGTACTGACCGGCAGGATCGTCGGCCGCAACTGCCGGCGCGACGAGAAAGTCTGCCGCCTGGAGCGGCACTACGGTCCGCTGACCCAATACTCCCTACGCGCCTGGGGCGACTCGCGCGGCGATACGGAACTGCTGGCGGCGGCGCTGGAGCGCTTCTGGAAACCGTTCCGCTGACCTGTTGCCGGGTATGGTCTGGTTCGAGTATCAATCCAAAGTGGGAACCAAACCGGGGCGAATGTCGCGATATCCGGCAGGAGAGCAGAATTCGGCTAACGTTCCGATAGGGTAGTTTCTCCTGCGCTCCCAAGCCCGGGCGGTTCCGCTTGCGGCGATACTCCGAAGCCTTCTTCGATGAAATCGTGCACTGGCGCCCGGAATCTCGCTTCGTTCCCTTCTTTTCTCCCCGCCGTTCCCGCACCAGCCACACAACCATCCCCTCCATAGCCCGAGCGGTTCATCCCTGGCCCTGGCGCCGGCTCCGCGAGCCGGCGCCCCCTTGGCGTTCGTCCGCTCATTCAGCCAAAGAGAACATCATGAACCAGAAGATTTCCCCGCCTTCACAGAAGATCAACGGCCTGTTCCTGCTGGCCCTGTCGATGGCCGTGTTCTTCGTCGGCGTGACCGAATTCATGCTGTCCTCCATGCTCGGGCCGCTGGCGCAGGCGTTCCACACCACCACCAGCGGCGCCGCCTGGCTGATCTCCAGCTACGCGTTCTCCTATGCGATCGCCGCGCCGTTGCTGGGCTACTTCTCCGACCGCATGCAACGCAGGAAGCTGCTGCTGCTCGCCCTGATCCTCTTCGCCGTCGATACTCTGGCCATCGTCATCGCCCCGACCCTGGAAATTGCCGTCGTCCTGCGGGTGATCGGGGGCATCGCCTCGGCAATCATCATCCCGACCACCTTCGCCCTGGTCGCGGAGGTGGTGGCCCCGCAAAGACAGGCCGGTGCCATGGGCCAGGTGATGCTCGGCATGACCCTCGGCATTGCCGCCGGCCCGGCACTGGCCGGCCTCCTCTCGGACTTCTTCGGCTGGGCGGCGCCCTTCCTGATGGTCTCGTGCGGTTGCGTGCTGGTCTTCCTGATGGCGCGCCAGCGCCTTCCCGTGCAAGCCGTGGCACCGCGCGCCGAGGGCCACGCGCTGGGCTGGTGCAGGCAATGGAGCATTCTCAGGCCACTGATCGCCAAGGGTGCCTGGAACGGCACCGGGGTCGCCGGCCTGCTTCTCTCGGGAGAGGTGCTGCGCCAGCGCTACGGCTTCAGCACCGCGCAGATAGGCATCAGCATCGCCGCCTTCGGCGTGGGCCTGGCCGTGGGCAACCTCGCCGCGGGTTACCTGCGGCGCTACCTGAAGCGCGACGAAGACATGCTCCTGCTGGTGCTGGCGCTCCTGGTGCTATCGATGTCGACCTTCATGCTCCTGCCGCTACCGTTGCCCGTGGCGCTCTTCTGCCTGGGCGCCTGGGGCGCCGCGCTGGGCCTGGGCGCGCCGGCGGGCACGGTGGTACTCGCCTCGCGCTCCGGGCCGGACAAGGGCATGGTGCTGTCGTTCGCCGAGACGTTCAACAACATCGCCATTCTCGCCAGCGTGCCCCTGGCTGTGCGACTGCTGGAGCTGAAGGGGCCGCCCGCCACCCTGTGGGTATTGGGCATCGGCCTGGGGATCGGCGCCTGGTTCACCGTGCTGGACTGGTTCGCCAGCCGCAGGAGCGACGAGGCGCTGCCGTTGCGCGATTGACGGCAAGCGCCGCGATCACCGGGGCCGCATGCCTGCCCCGGCTTCTCGGGTACGCGGCCGGCGTTACTCGACGGTGACCGACTTGGCCAGGTTGCGCGGCTGGTCGACGTCGGTGCCCTTGAGCACGGCGACATGGTACGAGAGCAATTGCAACGGGATGGTGTAAAGGATCGGCGAGAGCACGTCGCCGATGTGCGGCATGCCCACCACATGGGTGCCCTCGCCGGCCTCGATGCCCGCGCCTTCGTCGGCGAACACCACCAGTTCGCCGCCGCGGGCGCGGACTTCCTGCAGGTTCGACTTGAGCTTCTCCACCAGTTCGTTGTTCGGCGCCACGGTAACCACCGGCATGTCGCTGTCCACCAGCGCCAGCGGGCCATGCTTGAGTTCGCCGGCCGGGTAGGCTTCGGCATGGATATAGGAAATTTCCTTGAGCTTCAGCGCGCCTTCCAGGGCCACCGGGAACTGCGCGCCACGGCCGAGGAACAGGGTATGGTGCTTCTCGGCGAACAGCTCGGAAACCTTCTCCACCGTACGGTTCATCGCCAGCGCCTCGCCCAGCCGGGTCGGCAGGCGACGCAGTTCGTCCACCAGCTCGGCTTCGACGCCATCGGCCAGGCGCTTCTGCACCTGGCCGATGCCCAGGGTCAGCAGCAGCAGGGCGACCAACTGGGTGGTGAAGGCCTTGGTCGAGGCCACGCCGATTTCCGGGCCGGCCTGGGTCAGCAGGGTCAGGTCGGATTCGCGCACCAGCGAACTGGTGGCAACGTTGCAGATCGCCACGCTGGAGAGGAAGCCCAGCTCCTTGGCGTTGCGCAGGGCAGCCAGGGTGTCGGCGGTCTCACCGGACTGGGAGATGGTGACGAACAGGCAATCCGGCTGCACCGCGACCTTGCGGTAGCGGAACTCGCTGGCGACCTCCACCTGGCAGGGAATCCCGGTCAGGCTTTCCAGCCAGTAACGGGCGACCATGCCGGCGTGGTAGCTGGTACCGCAGGCGACGATCTGCACGTTGCGGACCTTGGCGAACAGCTCCGCCGCCTGCGGGCCGAAGCTTTCCACCATTACCTGGTTCTGCCCGAGGCGGCCTTCCAGGGTGCGCTGCACGACGCTGGGCTGCTCGTGGATTTCCTTGAGCATGAAGTGCCGGTACTCGCCCTTGTCGGCGGCTTCGGCGCCTTCGTGGTACTGCACGGTCTCGCGCTGCACGTCGTTGCCCTGGACATCCCACAGGCGCACGCTGTCGCGACGGATCTCGGCGATGTCGCCTTCTTCTAGGTAGATGAAGCGGTCGGTCACCTGGCGCAGCGCCAGTTGGTCGGAAGCGAGGAAATTCTCGCCAAGCCCGAGGCCGATCACCAGCGGGCTGCCGCTGCGGGCGGCGACGATGCGGTCCGGCTGCGCCGCGCTGATCACTGCCAGGCCATAGGCCCCATGCAATTCCTTGACCGCGTCCTTCAGCGCCAGGGTCAGGTCGCCGATGGACTGCAGCTTGTGGTGCAGCAGGTGGACGATGACCTCGGTGTCGGTCTGCGAGGTGAACACGTAGCCCAAGCCCTTGAGCCGCTCACGGAGAGGTTCGTGGTTCTCGATGATGCCGTTGTGCACCACCGCCAGTTCGTCGCTGGAGAAATGCGGGTGGGCGTTGCCTTCGGTTGGCGCGCCGTGGGTCGCCCAGCGGGTATGGGCGATGCCCAGGCGGCCGAGCAGCGGCGTACCGGCCAGGCCTTCCTCCAGGCTGGCGACCTTGCCGACCCGGCGGCAGCGCTGCAGCCTGCCATCGTTATCGAAGACCGCCACGCCGGCGCTGTCGTAGCCGCGATACTCGAGGCGCTTGAGGCCTTCGATGAGGATGGGGGTGATGTTGCGCTCGGCGATCGCGCCTACGATTCCACACATGGGGTCTTTCTCCTTTCAGGCCTCGACCGGGGCGCAGATCAGCGTGACGCCCCGGGCGGTTATCTGTTCGCGCGCGGAAGGTTCCAGGCGCTCGTCGGTAATCAGGGTATGGATGCTGCTCCAGGGCAATTCCTGGTTAGGAATGCGCCGACCGACCTTGTCGGCCTCGGCCATGACGATCACCTCGCGGGCGACCTCGGCCATCACCCGGCTCAGGCCCAGCAATTCGTTGAACGTGGTCGTCCCGCGTTCGAGATCGATGCCGTCGGCACCGATGAATAGTTGGTCGAAGTCATAGGAACGCAGTACCTGCTCGGCAACCTGCCCCTGGAACGACTCGGAATGCGGATCCCAGGTCCCCCCGGTCATCAGCAGCACCGGCTCGTGCTCCAGTTCGCGCAGGGCGTTGACCACGTTCAGCGAGTTGGTCATCACCACCAGGCCCGGCTTGTGCCCGAGTTCGGGGATCATCGCCGCGGTGGTGCTGCCACTGTCGATGATGATCCGCGCATGCTCGCGGATGCGCGCCGCGGCGGCGCGACCGATAGCCTGCTTGTAGGGCGAGACGGGCTGTGCGGCTTCGCCGATCAGTTCCTGCGGCATCGGCACCGCACCGCCGTAGCGACGCAACAGCAGGCCGTGGCTTTCCATGGCGGCGAGGTCCTTGCGGATGGTCACTTCCGAGGTGGAAAAGCGCTTGGCGAGTGCGTCCACGCTGACCTCGCCCTGCTCGGAAAGCAGCGCGAGGATGGCATGGCGACGTTGCGGCGTATTACGTTTCGAGATCACTTAAGTTTCGTTTCGAAAGAAAAGTGTGCGAATCAAAACTTATCCGGCGATTCCCGTCAATGACTTTTCATCGGCTCGGCAGCACCGTATCGGGATCGAGGTAGAACATCTTCTTCCAACCCTGGGTGCTGGCGTCGGCCAGCCAGGGATAGGGCAGCAAGGTGATGATCGCGTAGTGCAGGTGGGCCGGCTTGCCGCGCGCGTTGCCCGAGGTGCCGACCGTACCCAGGCGGGAACCGGCGAGGACCGGCTGCCCCGGATAGGTGTCGAGGCTATCGAGATGGGCGTAGTAATGCAGGCGCCACTTGGGCGCCAGCACCAGGACGACCTTGCCGCCGAGGGCGATCTCCCCGCGATAGAGCACCAGGCCGTAGCTGGCGGAGCGTACGGGGGTGCCGCTGCGGGCGAAGATGTCGATGCCCTTGTGCACTCCGGAGCGCCCCCAGGGCTCGAACCAGAAGGTTCGCGGATTCCAGTCGCGGGCACTGGCGCCTTCGACGGGTATCCGCGGCCATTCGGGCAGCACCGCCCCGGCTATGAGCAGCCCCAGCACGATCCATTTCGCAGGCTTCGGCATCCGTGCCGCTCCGTTACTTCTTGATTTTTTCCGGGCGCTTCCAGTTTTCCAGGTTCTTCTGCCGGGCGCGGCCGAAGGCCAGGTTCTTCGCCGGAACCTCATGGGTGATGGTGGAGCCGGCCGCGGTCGTCGCGCCATCGCCGATCTTCAGCGGCGCCACCAGCGAGTTGTTCGAGCCGATGAACACATCGTCGCCCAACTCGGTGCGGAACTTGTTCGCACCATCGTAGTTGCAGGTGATGGTGCCGGCGCCGATGTTGCAGTTGGCGCCCAGCTCGGCATCGCCCAGGTAGCTCAGGTGGCCGGCCTTGCTGCCCTCGCCCAGGCGGGCATTCTTCAGTTCGACGAAGTTGCCGACATGGGCCCGAGCGCCGAGCACGCTGCCCGGACGCAGGCGGGCGAACGGACCGGCATCGCTACCCTCGCCCAGCTCCGCGCCTTCCAGGTGGCTGTTGGCCTTGATCACCGCGCCACGCCGCAGGACGCTGTCGCGAATCACGCAGTTCGGTCCGATGCGCACGTCGTCCTCGATCACCACGCGGCCTTCCAGCACCACGTTGACGTCGATCAGCACGTCGCGGCCGACCGAGATTTCGCCACGGACATCCAGGCGCTGCGGATCGAGCAGGGTCACGCCCTGGCGCATCAGATCCTCCGCGCGCAGGCGCTGGTAGTGACGCTCCAGCTGGGCCTGTTGCATGCGGTCATTGACGCCCTGCACTTCCATCGCGTCCAGCGGTTGGGCGCTGGCCACCACCAGGCCGTCGCCGACCGCCATGGCGATCACGTCGGTCAGGTAGTACTCGCCCTGGGCGTTGTCGTTGGACAGGCGGCCGAGCCAGTCGGCAAGGCGCTTGCCCGGCACCGCGAGGATGCCGGTGTTGATCTCGCCGATCTGGCGCTGCGCCGGGGTCGAGTCCTTGTGCTCGACGATGGCCTGCACCGCGCCCTGGTCGTCACGGACGATGCGGCCGTAGCCGGTGGGGTCGAGCATGTCGACGGTGAGCAGCGACAACTGGTCCGGGGTGACTTGCGCCAGCAGGCGCTGCAAGGTGTCCAGCTGGATCAGCGGCACGTCGCCGTAGAGGATCAGCACCTGGTCTGCACTGAGGAACGGCAGGGCCTGGGCCACCGCATGGCCCGTACCGAGCTGTTCGGCCTGGAGCACGAAATTCAGGTCGTCGGCGGCCATCCGCTCACGCACCAGATCCGCGCCGTGGCCGATCACCACGTGGATCCGTTCCGGCTGCAACTGGCGCGCGCAGTCGATGACGTGGCCGAGCATCGGCTTGCCGGCAATGGGATGGAGGACCTTGGGCAGGGCCGAACGCATGCGGGTGCCCTGGCCGGCGGCGAGAATCACGATTTCAAGGGACATGGACTGGACTACCGTTCCTGGTGGTCACAGGCAAAACCTGTGAGTGAAGATGCAAAACGAAAAAAGGGTAGCCCACAGGCTACCCTTTTCCCTGACACCGCTAGAAGTACCGGCTGGAAATCAGCCGCCGAACTTCTTGCGCAGTTGCTGGACGGTGCGCAGCTGGGCTGCGGCTTCGGCCAGACGCGCGGCAGCGGCGCTGTAGTCGAACTCGGCACCCTTGCCCTGCAGCGCCTTTTCGGCAGCCTTCAGGGCTTCCTGGGCGGCCGCTTCGTCGAGGTCGCCGGCACGAACCACGGTGTCGGCGAGGACCTTGACCATGTTCGGCTGGACTTCGAGGAAACCGCCGGAGATGTAGTACACCTCCTGCTCGCCGCCCTGCTTGACCAGGCGGATGGGGCCCGGTTTCAGGTCGGTGATCAGCGGCGCGTGGCCCGGGGCGATACCCAGGTCACCCAGAGCGCCGTGCGCGATAACCATCTCGACCAGGCCGGAGAAGATCTCCGCCTCGGCGCTGACGATGTCGCAATGGACTGTTATGGCCATACGCTTGCCTCACATGAGCGCCCGTCGCCGGGCGCACAGGATTACAGTTTTTTGGCTTTCTCGACCGCTTCTTCGATACCGCCGACCATGTAGAACGCCTGCTCCGGCAGGTGATCGTAGTCGCCGTTGAGAATGCCCTTGAAGCCAGCGATGGTGTCCTTCAGGGAAACGTACTTGCCCGGCGAGCC
The DNA here is from genome assembly GCF_058680555.1 of Pseudomonas sp. YA1. NCBI lineage: Bacteria > Pseudomonadati > Pseudomonadota > Gammaproteobacteria > Pseudomonadales > Pseudomonadaceae > Pseudomonas > Pseudomonas sp. YA1. Next base: position 313,558 of record NZ_JBZWBG010000001.1, on the reverse strand, counting down.
GGTGAAGACTTCCGCTACGAAGAACGGCTGGGACAGGAAGCGCTGGATCTTACGAGCGCGCGCCACCAGCAGCTTGTCGGCTTCGGACAGTTCGTCCATGCCGAGGATCGCGATGATGTCCTTCAGCTCCTTGTAGCGCTGCAGAACATACTGGACGCCGCGAGCGGTGTCGTAGTGATCCTGGCCGATCACCAGCGGATCGAGCTGGCGAGAGGTGGAGTCCAGCGGGTCGACCGCGGGGTAGATACCCAGCGAGGCGATGTCACGGGACAGTACGACGGTCGCGTCCAGGTGGGCGAAGGTGGTCGCCGGGGACGGGTCGGTGAGGTCGTCCGCGGGAACGTATACGGCCTGGATCGAGGTGATCGAGCCTTTCTTGGTGGAGGTGATGCGCTCCTGCAGAACGCCCATCTCTTCGGCCAGGGTTGGCTGATAACCCACCGCGGACGGCATCCGGCCCAGCAGTGCGGACACTTCGGTACCGGCGAGGGTGTAACGGTAGATGTTGTCGATGAACAACAGAACGTCACGGCCTTCGTCACGGAACTTCTCGGCCATGGTCAGGCCGGTCAGTGCGACGCGCAGACGGTTGCCCGGCGGCTCGTTCATCTGGCCGTATACCAGGGCTACCTTGTCCAGTACGTTGGAGTCCTTCATCTCGTGGTAGAAGTCGTTACCCTCACGAGTACGCTCGCCCACACCCGCGAACACGGAATAACCGCTGTGCTCGATGGCGATGTTACGGATCAGTTCCATCATGTTGACGGTCTTGCCCACGCCGGCGCCGCCGAACAGGCCTACCTTGCCGCCCTTGGCGAACGGGCAGACCAGGTCGATCACCTTGATGCCTGTTTCCAGCAGCTCGTTGCCGCCAGCCTGGTCGGCATAGGACGGAGCTTCGCGGTGGATGCCCCAGCGCTCTTCTTCGCCGATGGGACCGGCTTCGTCGATCGGATTGCCCAGTACGTCCATGATCCGGCCCAGGGTCGCTTTACCGACCGGCACGGAGATGGCAGCACCAGTGCTGTCCACGTTCAGGCCACGCTTGAGGCCTTCGGTGGAACCCATCGCAATGGAACGAACCACGCCGTCGCCCAGCTGCTGCTGGACTTCCAGGGTGGTTTCAACGCCCTGAACCTTCAGGGCTTCATAGATGCTCGGCACGGCATCGCGCGGGAATTCCACGTCGATCACGGCGCCGATGATTTGAACGATACGTCCGCTACTCATGTCTGGTTCCTCTGAATTTTGAACCTGTTCTTACACCGCGGCAGCGCCGCCGACGATTTCCGAGATTTCCTGGGTGATCGCCGCCTGACGCGCCTTGTTGTAGATCAGCTGCAAATCGCTGATCAGCTCGCCGGCGTTGTCGGTAGCGTTCTTCATTGCAATCATCCGGGCCGCCTGCTCACAGGCGTTGTTCTCAACCACGGCCTGGTACACCTGGGATTCCACGTAACGCACCAGCAGCCCGTCGAGGAGCGACTTGGCGTCGGGTTCGTAGAGATAGTCCCAGTGGTGCTTCAGCTCCTGATCGTCATCGGCCACCAGCGGAATCAGCTGTTCCACGGTCGGCTTCTGGGTCATGGTGTTGACGAACTTGTTGGAGACCACGAACAGGCGATCGATACGGCCTTCGAGGTATGCGTCGAGCATCACCTTGACACTGCCGATCAGGTCGTTGATCGAAGGCTCTTCGCCGAGGTGGCTGATAGCTGCCACGACGTTGCCGCCGAAACTGCGGAAGAACGAAGCGCCCTTGCTACCGATCACGCAAAGGTCGATTTCCGCCCCTTGCTCGCGGTAGCCGCTCATGTCCTTGACGAGGGACTTGAACAGGTTGATGTTCAGACCGCCGCACAGACCACGGTCACTGCTCACCACGATGTAGCCGACGCGCTTGACTTCACGCTCGACCATGAACGGGTGACGGTATTCCGGGTTGGCGTTGGCCAGATGGCCGATCACCTGGCGAATACGCTCCGCGTAGGGACGGCCGGCCGCCATGCGCATTTGTGCCTTGCGCATCTTGCTCACCGCCACTTTTTCCATGGCATTGGTGATCTTTTGCGTGCTTTTGATGCTCGCAATCTTGCTGCGAATCTCTTTTGCGCCTGCCATTTGACACCTATCGGGTTAGCAGGCGGGAGCCTCGCGGCTCCCGCTGCGGCTTACCAGGTTTGGGTGGCCTTGAACTTCTCGATGCCGGCCTTGATGCCCGCGTCGATTTCGTCGTTGAAGTCACCTTTCTCGTTGATCTTCGCCAGCAGAGCGGCATGCTCGCGCTGGAAGTAGGAGATCAACGCCTGCTCGAAGCTACCGACCTTGGCGATTTCGACGTCCTGCAGGAAGCCACGCTCGGCGGCATACAGGGACAGCGACATCTCGGCGATCGACATCGGCGCGTACTGCTTCTGCTTCATCAGCTCGGTAACGCGCTGACCATGCTCCAGCTGCTTGCGGGTCGCTTCGTCCAGGTCCGAGGCGAACTGGGCGAAGGCCGCCAGTTCACGGTACTGGGCCAGAGCGGTACGAATGCCGCCGGACAGCTTCTTGATGATCTTGGTCTGGGCCGCGCCACCTACGCGGGATACCGAGATACCGGCGTTGACGGCCGGACGGATACCCGAGTTGAACATGGCGGATTCCAGGAAGATCTGGCCGTCGGTGATCGAGATCACGTTGGTCGGAACGAACGCGGAAACGTCGCCGGCCTGGGTCTCGATGATCGGCAGCGCGGTCAGCGAGCCGGTCTTGCCGGTCACGGCGCCGTTGGTGAACTTCTCGACATACTCTTCGGAAACGCGGGAAGCGCGCTCCAGCAGACGGCTGTGGAGATAGAACACGTCGCCCGGGTAGGCTTCGCGGCCCGGCGGACGGCGCAGCAGCAGGGAGATCTGGCGATAAGCCACGGCCTGCTTGGACAGGTCGTCGTAGACGATCAGGGCGTCTTCACCGCGATCGCGGAAGTATTCGCCCATGGTGCAACCGGAGTACGGCGCCAGGTATTGCAGGGCGGCGGACTCGGAAGCGCTGGCGGCGACCACGATGGTGTTGGCCAGGGCGCCGTTCTCTTCCAGCTTGCGTACGACGTTGGCGATAGTGGACTGCTTCTGGCCGATGGCCACGTAGACGCACTTAATGCCGCTGTCTTTCTGGTTGATGATGGCGTCGACCGCGAGGGCGGTCTTGCCGATCTGGCGGTCGCCGATGATCAGCTCGCGCTGGCCACGGCCTACCGGGATCATGGCGTCGACCGACTTGTAGCCGGTCTGTACCGGCTGGTCTACCGACTTACGCCAGATCACGCCCGGAGCGACCTTCTCGACCGCGTCGGTGGCCTTGGCGTCGATCGGGCCTTTGCCGTCGATCGGATTGCCCAGTGCGTCGACTACGCGACCCAGCAGTTCCGGACCAACCGGAACCTCCAGGATGCGCCCGGTGCACTTGGCGTTCATGCCTTCGGCGAGGCCCTGGTATTCACCCAGAACCACGGCACCCACGGAATCCTGCTCCAGGTTCAGCGCCATACCGTAGACGCCGCCCGGGAACTCGATCATCTCGCCGTACATGACGTCGGCCAGACCGTAGATGCGCACGATACCGTCGGACACGCTGACGATGGTGCCTTCGTTTCGTGCTTGGGAGGCGACGTCGAGTTTCTCGATGCGCCCCTTGATGATTTCACTAATTTCGGAAGGATTGAGTTGCTGCATGCCGCTGCCCCTTCAAACTCAAGATTTCAACGCTTCGGCCAGTTTCGCGAGCTTGCCGCGCACCGAGCCATCGATTACCAAGTCACCGGCGCGAATGATCACGCCGCCGATCAGGCTCGCGTCTTCCGACGCATGTAGCCGCACTTCGCGACTGAGCCGGGCGCTGAGAGCCTTGGCGAGTTTGTCCTGCTGTTCTTTGCTCAAGGTGAAGGCACTGGTGACTTCTACCTCGACCGACTTTTCCTGCTCGGCCTTCAACTGCTCGTACATCTCAGCGATGGTCGGCAGCAGTTCGAGCCGCTTGTTCTCAGCCACAGTCCGGACGAAGTTCTGGGCTGGTGCATTCAGCTTGTCGCCGCACACATCGATCAGGCTCTGGGCCTTGGCCGAAGAGGTCAGCTGAGGCTCTTTGAGCAGCTGGCGCACGGTGTCGTCCTGCGACACTGCGGCCAGCACACCCAGCGCAGCCGACCAATCGGCCAGTTGCTGATGAGCCTGGGCGTACTCGAAAGCCGCCTTTGCGTAGGGACGAGCCAACGTGGTCAGTTCTGCCATAGCGCCCTCGCTTAGATCTCGGCTGCCAGTTTGGAAACCAGCTGCTCGTGCGCGTTTGCGTCGATCGAAGCACCCAGGATCTTCTCTGCGCCGGTGACGGCCAGGGCACCCACTTGGGCACGCAGGGCGTCCTTGACGCTGTTCAGTTCCTGTTCGATTTCCGCTTGGGCCTGGGCCTTCAGGCGTTCGCCTTCGGTACGGGCCTGGTCGCGGGCTTCATCGACGATCTGGTTAGCGCGTTTCTTCGCCTGTTCGACGATTTCGGCTGCCTGAGCCTTGGCTTCGCGCAGTTGCTGGCCCGCTTTCTCATGAGCCAGCTCCAGATCACGAGCCGCGCGGTTGGCAGCGTCCAGGCCGTCAGCGATCTTCTTCTGACGCTCTTGCAGAGCCGCGATGACCGGAGGCCACACGAACTTCATGCAGAACAGCACAAAGATGAAGAACGCAACGGACTGGCCAATCAGGGTTGCATTAATGTTCACGCCAACACCTCGCTCGTTCGTTGTCCGTCAAACACTCAAATCGAATGATTCGAGTGATTAGCCGGCGATTTGACCAACGAAGGGATTCGCGAAGGTGAAGAACAGGGCGATACCCACACCGATCATGGTCACGGCGTCCAGCAGGCCGGCGACGATGAACATTTTCACCTGCAGCATCGGAACCATTTCAGGCTGACGAGCTGCGCCTTCCAGGAACTTGCCACCCAGCAGACCGAAACCGATGGCGGTACCCAGGGCACCCAGGCCAATCAGCAGAGCAACGGCGATAGCAGTCAGTCCAACTACAGTTTCCATTTTTCCTCCCGACTTTTTGTCGTGTTGGTTAAAGGTTGAAGCGAATCGATTAATGGTTGTCTTCGTGCGCCATCGACAGGTAGACGATGGTCAGCATCATGAAGATGAAGGCCTGCAGGGTGATGATCAGGATGTGGAACACAGCCCACGCCCAGTTCAGGGCTACGCCCAGGGCACTCAGCAGGAACATTCCGCTACCGAACATGACGGCGATCAGAATGAAGATCAGTTCGCCGGCATACATGTTGCCGAACAGACGCAGCGCCAGCGAAACCGGCTTGGCGATCAGGGTCACGAACTCGAGCAGGAAGTTCACCGGAATCAGCAGGATCTGAACGACGATGTTCTTGCTGCTGAAGGGGTGCAGGGTCAGTTCACCGAGGAAGCCGCCGATGCCCTTGACCTTGATGCTGTAGAAGATGATCAGGGCGAACACCGAGATCGACAGGCCGAGGGTGGCGTTCGGGTCGGTGGTGGCCACCGCGCGGAAGAACAGGTGCTCGTCGCCGGTGATCTTCGCGGCCAGCATCGGCAGGTAGTCCACCGGAACCAGGTCGATCAGGTTGAGCAGGAAGATCCAGACGAACACGGTCAGGGCCAGGGGCGCGATCAACGGGTTGCGCCCGTGGAAGGTGTCCTTGACGCTGGTGTCGACGAACTCGACCATCACCTCGACGAAGTTCTGCAGTCCACCCGGCTGGCCGCTGGTGGCCTTCTTGGCTGCCAGGCGGAAGATGAACAGGAACACCACGCCGAGCAGTACCGACCAGCCCAGGGTGTCTACGTGGAATGCCCAGAAGCCCATTTCCTTGGCTTGCTCGGCGGTGTGGGCGAACCCCCAATCACCATTAGGCAGACGCCCGAAGGTCAGGTTCTGCAAGTGGTGCTGGATGTAACCCGAAGCGGTTTCTGCTGCCATGTTTGCCTCAATCGCTCTAAGGTCTTGTAAATGTTTTTCCCATCAGCAGGGGTGCGCACCAGCTGACCATCAGGGTCAGCAGATAGACACCGAACAGAGCCGGCGCCATCAGTGGCTTCACGCCTGCGAACGCCAGTGCGAAAAGCACCGCCGTCAGAATCAGTTTCCCGGCTTCGCCCGCATAGAAAGAGCGAACGATTTCCCGGGCAGCCCGCGCTCCGCTGAAACGGAACGCCTTGTAGGCGAAATAACAATTCGGCAACCAGGCGATCATCCCTCCCAGCAGTCCGGAATATCCGGCTACCGGTCCCCAAGAAATCCACAGGGAGATCGCAGCAACAAGCACTACTACCAGTTGGACGAGCAGCAATCTGAATGCCGGCAGGCGACTTGGCATGCGGGACTCCATCGCGCTCTCAGTCTTCTGGTGTCGGCACTGCCAAATCAACGACTTGGCATAAAAAGTGCCCACAAAATAGCGCGCAGAGTATAGGGGGGGAGTCCCCCCTGTTCAACTGGCTGGTAGTGATTTCCGACTACCCGCTACAACCCAAAGTGTGTCAACGGATGTGGGCGAGAACGCCCTGCAGTTCATCCAGGGAGCTGTAGCGGATGACCAGCTGTCCCTTGCCCTTCTGACCATGCCGGATCTGCACCGAAGCGCCCAGGCGCTCGGCCAGGCGCTGTTCCAGGCGGGCGATGTCCGGGTCGCTCTTGACCGGTCCCGCAGGCTTGCCCGGGGCATGCGTCCACTGCCGAACCAGGGCTTCGGTCTGACGTACGGTCAGCCCATGTGCGACAACATGTCGCGCCCCTTCCACCTGCCGTTCTGCCGGCAGACCGAGGAGCGCACGGGCGTGGCCCATCTCCAGGTCGCCATGGGAAAGCAGGGTCTTGATCTCTTCCGGCAGGCCGATCAGGCGCAGCAGGTTGGTAATGGTCGCGCGCGACTTGCCGACCGCTTCCGCGACCTGCTGCTGGGTCAGCTGGAACTCCTGCTGCAAGCGCTGCAGGGCAGCGGCTTCCTCGATCGGGTTGAGGTCCTCGCGCTGGATGTTCTCGATCAGCGCCATGGCGATGGCCGCTTCGTCCGGCACGTCGCGCACCAGCGCCGGGATCTTTTCCAGTCCGGCCTGCTGGCTGGCCCGCCAGCGCCGCTCGCCGGCGATGATCTCGTAGCGGCCATTGGCGATCGGCCGCACCACGATGGGCTGCATCACGCCCTGGGCCTTGATCGACTGCGCCAGTTCCTCCAGCGCCTGAGGGTCCATGTCGCGACGCGGCTGGTACTTGCCGCGCTGCATCAGGTCGAGGGGGATCTGCTGCAACTCGCGGCGGTCGGCCTGTACGGCTTCTTCCTGCAGTTTGGCGGGACTCGAGCCGCCCAGCAGGGCATCGAGCCCGCGTCCCAGTCCACGTTTCTTGGCTGCCATGCGGGTTCCTTATGCGGTTGCGGCGCGGCCTTTGGCGCGCTGGCGGCGGACCAGCTCGCCGGCCAGCGCCAGGTAGGCGATGGCGCCGCGGGATTGCTTGTCGTAAACCAGCGCCGGCATGCCGAAGCTGGGGGCTTCGGCGAGGCGCACGTTACGCGGGATGACGGTGCTGTAGAGGGTGTCGCCGAAATGCTCCTGCAATTGCGCGGAGACATCGTTGGTCAGGCTGATGCGCGGATCGTACATGGTCCGCAACAGGCCCTCGATCTTCAGCGTCGGGTTGAGCAACTGGCCGATGCGCTGGATGCTGTTCATCAGGTCGGTCAGTCCCTCCAGCGCGTAGTACTCGCACTGCATGGGGATGATCACGCCGTCGGCGGCGGTCAGCGCATTGACGGTGAGCATCGACAGCGACGGCGGGCAGTCGATGAGGATGTAGTCGTAGTTCTCGCGGATCGGCGCCAGCGCGTTGCGCAGGCGATTTTCCTTCATGTCCATTTCCAGCAGCACCACTTCCGCGGCGGTCAGGTCGCGGTTGGCCGGCAACAACTGGTAGCCGCCGTGTTCGGAGAACTGCATGGCCTCGGCGAGGTTGCACTCGCCGGTGAGCACGTCGTAGATGGAGTGCTCCAGGTTGTGCTTGTCGATGCCGCTGCCGGTGGTGGCGTTGCCCTGGGGATCCAGGTCCAGCAGGAGGACGCGGCGCTTGGTCGCCACGAGGGAGGCCGCGAGGTTGATACAGGTCGTGGTCTTGCCGACACCGCCTTTCTGGTTGGCGATCGCGAATACCTTAGCCATGGTTATCCCTGTTCCCCCTCATGCTGTGCGCCGCAGTATCAGCAGATGCCGCTGACCTTGGCAACCGGGTACCGCCAGCGCGTGCTCGGCTTCGACCCGGAAATCCTCCGGGAGTGCCGCCAGCTCTTCGTTCGGATGCACGCCCTTCATCGCCAGCCAGCGGGTTTCCTGGCCACCGAGGTGGCGGGTCCAGTTGGCGAAGTCCTCCAGGCTGCTGAAAGCGCGGGAAACGATGCCATCGAAGGGGCTCTCGGGACGGAAGGCTTCCACCCGGCTGTGCACGACTTCGAGGTTGGCCAGCTTCAGCTCGAGCTTCACCTGGGTCAGGAAGCGGGTCTTCTTGCCGTTGCTGTCGAGCAGGGTCAGGCGCTTTTCCGGGAACAGGATGGCCAGCGGCACGCCGGGCATGCCGCCGCCGCTGCCGACATCCAGCCAGTTATCCCCAGCCTCGGCGTAAGGCACGATGCTCAGGCTGTCGAGCAGGTGGCGCGAAACCATCTCGTCCGGGTCGCGCACGGCGGTCAGGTTGTAGGCCTTGTTCCATTTGATCAGCAGGGCCAGGTAGGCCAGCAGCTGGCGTTGCTTGTCGGCGTCGAGAGCGACGCCTAGCTCGTCAGCACCGCGCGCGAGTTCGTCGGCGTGATGTTGGGTTACCGCAGACATCAAGCGCTCTGCTCCAGTTGGCGGCCAGAGGCACGCTTCTTCAGGTGGATCAACAACAGCGAAATCGCAGCCGGCGTGACGCCGGGGATTCGCGAAGCCTGTCCGAGGGTTTCCGGACGGGCCTGGTTCAGCTTGTTCTGGATTTCCTTCGACAGGCCGGAAATCCCCAGGTAATCGATATCCACAGGCAGGCGGGTATCTTCGCTGGCGCGCAGCCGGGCGATTTCCTCCTGCTGGCGGTCGATGTAGCCGGCGTACTTGGTGCGAATCTCCACCTGCTCGGCCACCTGGGGGTTATCCACAGCGTCGCCGGTGATCTCCACCAGGCCGGCGTAATCGATCTCGGGGCGGCTCAGCAGGTTGAGCAGGTTGTATTCATGGGTCAGCGGCGTACCGAAACGCTCGGCGATGGCGTCGCCCTGCGGGGTATTCGGCCGCACCCAGGTGCTCTTCAGCCGCTGTTCCTCGCGTTCGATACCTTCGCGCTTGGCTTCGAAGGCAGCCCAGCGCCGATCGTCGACAAGGCCCAGCTCGCGTCCCTTCTCGGTGAGACGCAGGTCGGCGTTGTCCTCGCGGAGGATCAGGCGGTATTCCGCCCGCGAGGTGAACATGCGGTACGGCTCCTGGGTGCCGAGCGTGATCAGGTCGTCCACCAGCACGCCGATGTAGGCCTCGTCACGGCGCGGGCACCAGCTGTCCTTGCCCTGCGAACGCAACGCAGCATTGGCGCCGGCCAGCAGGCCCTGGGCGCCAGCTTCCTCGTAGCCGGTGGTGCCGTTGATCTGGCCGGCGAAGAACAGGCCGCCGATGACCTTGGTCTCCAGGCTGTACCTGAGATCGCGGGGATCGAAGAAGTCGTACTCGATCGCATAGCCCGGCCGCACGATGTGGGCGTTTTCCATGCCACGGATGGAACGCACGATCTGCAGTTGCACGTCGAACGGCAGGGACGTGGAAATGCCGTTGGGATACAGCTCGTGGGTCGTCAGGCCTTCCGGCTCGAGGAAGACCTGGTGGCTTTCCTTGTCGGCAAAGCGATGGATCTTGTCTTCGATCGACGGGCAGTAGCGCGGGCCGATGCCTTCGATCACACCGGAATACATCGGCGAACGATCGAGGTTGGCGGCGATGATCTCGTGGGTCCGTGCGTTGGTATGGGTGATCCAGCAACTGACTTGCTCGGGATGCTGTTCCTTCGAACCAAGGAAGGACATCACCGGGATCGGCGTGTCACCCGGCTGCTCGGTCATCACCGAGAAGTCCACGCTGCGCCCGTCGATCCGCGGCGGCGTGCCGGTCTTCAGACGGCCGACCCGCAGCGGCAATTCACGCAGACGACGCGCCAGAGCGATGGACGGCGGGTCGCCGGCGCGTCCGCCGGAGTAGTTCTCCAGGCCGATGTGGATAAGTCCGCCGAGGAAGGTGCCGGTAGTCAGGACCACGTTGTCAGCATGGAAGCGCAGGCCCATCTGGGTCACTACGCCGCGGACCTGATCCTGCTCGACGATCAGGTCGTCGCAGGCCTGCTGGAATATCCACAGGTTCGGCTGGTTTTCCAGTGTATGGCGGATAGCGGCCTTATAGAGCACGCGATCGGCTTGTGCACGAGTGGCGCGCACTGCCGGCCCCTTGCGGCTGTTAAGGATGCGGAACTGGATACCGCCCTTGTCGGTGGCTTCGGCCATGGCGCCGCCAAGGGCGTCGATTTCCTTGACCAGATGGCTCTTGCCAATGCCGCCGATGGCGGGGTTGCAGCTCATCTGCCCCAGGGTTTCCACATTGTGGGTCAACAGCAGGGTTTTCACACCCATGCGCGCAGCCGCGAGTGCGGCTTCGGTGCCTGCATGGCCACCGCCGATCACGATTACGTCAAAACGGGTAGGGAAATCCACCACGCACCTCGGCCTGTTCAGAAGCAGGAATTCAGGAAAGCCGGACAGTATAAGGATTTAGCGAACCTGAATGAAGACTCCTGGACAAAAAATAGCCAATCCAGATCGAGGGAGCAAAACGGCTCGGCGGGCTTACAAAAAATAAAAGGAAAGGAATGTTTATATCTTTTTAGAACTTGTGTTTATTACTTAGCAGCGGCTTTTCTGTTGATAAGTACGTCGAGCCCAGTAAAGACATAGCCTGTAGCGAATGATAAGGCTGTCCCAAACCCTATCTGGGCCCTGTTGATAAGCGTTTTTTAGCTGTGGATGGAATGGCTCGTTATCAACATGTGGAGTTATGCACAGAGCTTCGGCGGGTTTATCTACCCTCCTGTCCCTGGGGTTTTCCACAGGTTTCAGGCGAGCGTATCCGGGCCGCGGCAGGACCGCAGCCAGGTAGGAAGAAGGAGATGGAAAGGCGTGGGAAAGGCTTAGTCGTTGCCGCTTTCCAGCGTATCGATGGATGACGACAGGCGCTCGAAGCGGCGCTTGGCGGAGACCTGGAAATCCCGCTCGGAGCCCTCGTTAGCGGGTTTGCGCAGCAGTAGCCGAGCACTGAGCCCGCTAGTGCGGTCGTAACTGCCGAACCAGTCGATCATCTGTCCGACATGGCATTCGCCGCCGAGCCATACCGCCAGGTTGGCTACGATCTCCATGTTGTAGTGTCCGAGTGCTCGCCCTGGGACGCCTTGGGAGCCGAAGGCGAGGGCCGCGCCTGGCCGGTATCGACGGAGTCCAGGGTCTGCAACAGCTCTTTTCGCAGAATCTCTTCCAGGCTTGTGGGTAAATCGCTTACCGGGTTGTCTTGCGTGCACGGAACGTCCCGGCGCGTGGCGATAGCGCCAGGCGAGACAACGGGATAGATACGCCGTTCGAGAGGGAGATTGACCACAGCGCAGCGCCTTCGCGGACGCCGGATCGGAGCGCGATGCCTGTGCATAAACCTCTCCCAGGTGGATATCCATCCCATGCAGACCGACATCGGCGCAGATGGTTTTCTCGGGGACGAAGCGGCGCGCCGGCAATCCATGCCTGCGTGGTTGAGTGCCGGCGGCAAGGGGCACAGTGAAAGGAAAGTACGCAGAACCGGAGCGAACCTTGCCCTGGTTATCCACAACTCGGCGTGGGCCGAGCCCCATTACTTGCCGATGCAGAAACTCGAGAAGATGCGACCCAGCAGGTCGTCGGGGGTGAATGCGCCGGTGATTTCACCCAGGTGCTGCTGGGCCTGGCGCAGATCCTCGGCCAGCAGCTCGCCTGCGCCATTGTGGATAAGTTGGCTGTGGCCATGCTCCAGCGCCTGGCCAGCCTGGCGCAGCGCCTCCAGGTGGCGCCGGCGGGCGCTGAAACCGCTTTCCGCGGTCTGTTCGAAGCCCATGCAGGCCTTCAGGTGTTCGCGCAGCAGCTCCAGGCCGGCGCCGGTGCGCGCCGAGAGGGTGATGGTGACGTGGCCGTCCGCGCTTTCCTCAAGGCCAATGGACTCTGTGGACAAATCCGCCTTGTTGCGGATCAGGGTGACCTTGCCCGGTTCCGGTCGCTGGTCGAGAAACTCCGGCCATAGGGAAAACGGGTCCGCTGCTTCCGGGGCGGTGGCGTCCACCACCAGCAGCACGCGATCGGCTTCGCCGATGGCTTTCAGCGCACGTTCCACGCCGATCTTTTCCACATGGTCCTCGGTATCCCGCAGGCCTGCGGTGTCCACCACATGCAGGGGCATGCCATCGATGTGGATATGTTCGCGCAGTACATCGCGGGTGGTGCCGGCTATGTCCGTGACGATGGCCGCCTCGCGACCGGCCAGGGCATTCAGCAGGCTGGACTTGCCGGCATTCGGTCGTCCGGCGATGACCACGGTCATGCCGTCGCGCAGCAGGGCGCCTTGGGAAGCTTCGCGCTGCACTGTGGATAATTCTGTGCGTACTTTTTCCAGAAGCCCCAGTACATGGCCATCGGCGAGGAAGTCGATTTCTTCCTCGGGGAAGTCGATGGCGGCTTCGACATAGATGCGCAGGGAAATCAGTTGCTCGGTCAATGCATGTACCCGGCGCGAGAATTCGCCCTGCAGGGAACGCAATGCATTGCGCGCGGCCTGCTCCGAGCTGGCCTCGATCAGATCGGCGATGGCTTCGGCCTGGGCCAGGTCGAGCTTATCGTTGAGGAACGCACGCTCGCTGAACTCGCCCGGTCGCGCCTGGCGGGCACCCAGTTCCAGACAACGCTGCACCAGCAGGTCGAGTACCACGGGGCCGCCGTGCCCCTGCAGTTCGAGTACGTCTTCGCCGGTGAACGAGTTCGGGCCGGGGAAATACAGTGACAGGCCTTCGTCGATCACCTGCCCACCGGCATCGAGGAACGGTCCGTAATGCGCATGCCGGGCTTTCAGCTGGCGTCCGCTCACGGCCACGGCCATCTGTCCGGCGAGAGGTCCGGAGACGCGGACGATTCCCACGCCGCCGCGGCCCTGGGCAGTAGCTATCGCGACGATGGTTTCGGTGACGGCTTGCATGTGGATATCTCCGGATAGCAAGACGCCCCTCGAGGGGGCGTCTTGTTGTGGACAGTTTTCGCGATAGACGTCAGGCGGTCTTCGCGGCTGCCTCGATCTTGCGGGTAATGTACCACTGCTGAGCGATCGACAGGCAGTTGTTGACCACCCAGTACAGCACCAGACCGGCTGGGAACCAGAGGAAGAAGAAGGTGAAGATGATCGGCATCAGCTTCATCACCTTGGCCTGCATCGGGTCCGGCGGGGTCGGGTTGAGCATCTGCTGGATCAGCATGGTGCCGCCCATGACGATCGGCAGGATGAAGAACGGATCCTTCACCGACAGGTCGGTGATCCAGCCGAGCCACGGCGCCTGGCGCATTTCCACGCTTTCCAGGAGTACCCAGTAGAGGGAGAGGAAGACCGGCATCTGGACCAGGATCGGCAGGCAGCCGCCCAGCGGATTGATCTTCTCCTTCTTGTACAGCTCCATCATCGCCTGGGACATCTTCTGCCGATCGTCGCCGTGCTGTTCCTTGATCGCCTGCATCTTCGGCGACACCGCGCGCATGCGCGCCATCGAACGGTAGCTGGCGGCGGACAACGGGAAGAAGGCCAGCTTGATCAGGACGGTCAGGGCGATGATCGACCAGCCCCAGTTGCCGATCAGGCTGTGGATATGTTGCAGCAGCCAGAAGATCGGCTGGGCGATGAACCAGAGGAAACCGTAGTCGACGGTCAGTTCCAGGCCCGGGGAGAGTTCCTTCAGGTGCTTCTGGAGTTTCGGGCCGGCATACAGGGTCAGGTCGGTTTCCACCTTGCTACCCGCCGGAACGCTCAGGGTCGGGCCGGTGAAACCGACGATGTAGTTGCCCTGGCCGTCCTTGCGGGTCATGACCTGGTGCTGCTCGCCCTTGGTCGGAACCCAGGCGGTCACGAAGTAGTGTTGCAGCCAGGCGACCCAGCCACCCTGCACGGACTCCTTGAACTGTTCCTTGTCCATGTCCTTGGTGGAGATCTTCTTGTACGGCGAATCCGGGGTCCAGACCGCGGCGCCGAGGTAGGTGGACACCCCGGTGGCGGTGGTCGAGGACGGGTCGGCGCTGCCGTCGCGCTTGAGCTGGGCGAACAGGTTGCCGCTCCAGGTCTTGCCGCTCTGGTTGTCGATCAGGTAGCTGACGCCGACCTGATAGGCGTTTTCATTGATGCACTCGATCTTCTTCTGAGCCTTTTCCTTGTCCGAGCAATCGGCTTTCAGGCCACGGTGGAAGGTGAAGCGCTTGATGTAGTTGACACCGTCGTGGCTGAAGCTCAGGTCCACGACCAGTTCGTTCTGGCCGTCGGCCAACTGGTAGCTGCTCTGCGCACTGTGGAACAGCGGGCGGCCGGCGCTGCTGGCGTCCGGGCCGTCGGCACCGGTGAGGCCGCTCTGCGCCAGGTAGGTACGTTCGCGACCGTTGTCGAACAGCGGGAACGGCACGTCCGGACGGTCCAGGCGGCGCGGATACTGCAACAGGCCGAGCTGGACGATATCGCCGCCACGGGGATCGATGGCCAGGTCGAGGACGTCGGTCTTCACCTGGATCAGCTTGTCGCTGACCGCAACCGGCTTGTCGGCGGCTTCGCTGCCGGCCGCACTGCTCTGGGCAGTGGGAACGTCACTGCTGGTGCCCGAGGCGGACGGAGTGTCCGGCAGGCCTTGCGTGGTGTTCATCGAAGCGCTGGCGGCGGGCAGCTCAGGCTGACCGTAATCCTTGTTCCACTGGAGAACCAGCAGGTAGGACACGACTGCAAGGGCGACGATGAGAATCGAGCGTTGAATGTCCATGGTTACTCGGCCATCGAGAAAGGGCGGGGCTTGAAGGAAACTGACAGTAGCAGATCGCGGCTACGGGATTGCCAGTGATGGAGCCGAGTGGAGGAAACCGCACTCGGGCGACCATTGCGTCGCGGGCCATGCTGCGCGATAGCCTCGTACGCTAGGGAAGTACAACTTGGCTGGGAACGACGGTGCCGGGTCATCGAAGGGGGGATGACACTACAGGGATCGGGATGCGCGGGCATCGACCTATGCATGAGTACCGTCGGCCACGCCAGGGGCGTCAGCAGGGCTTTCCGTGCGAGGTCGATTGCGCAACAGGCGTTTCCAGAGCTTGCCGAACTGCTGGTGCAGCTCCGGATTTTCCAGTTCGCCCAGGCCTTTGCGCGCGATCACCACGATATCCCAGCCAGCCAGGGTTTCCTGGTTATGGCGGAACGATTCGCGGATCAGGCGTTTGAGGCGATTGCGCTGGACGGCGAGCTTGACGTTCTTCTTGCCGATCACCAGGCCCAGGCGGGGGTGATCGAGACCGTTCTCGCGCGCCAGCAGCAGGACGTGCTTGCCGGGGACCTTGCCGGTCGGAGAGTCGAAGACTGCGCTGAATTGCCGGGCTGTCAGTAGACGCTTGTCCCGGTCGAAGTCCCGACTCACCACCCGTACCGGATAAATCAGACGGTCAGACGCTTACGGCCTTTGGCGCGACGACGCGACAGAACCTGACGGCCGTTCTTGGTGGCCATACGGGCGCGGAAACCGTGGACGCGAGCGCGCTTGAGGGTGCTGGGTTGGAAAGTACGTTTCATGATTCGGTACCTGGGTTGACGACTTGAGGTCGCAGTGACCCCGTTTAAAGAGACCGGCGATTCTAGTGAAATCGAACGGGCAGGTCAATTTCCAACCAGCGATGACGTAATAGATAGATACAAGGAAGTCATTTTTCTTTTAAAGGATAGAAACGGTTAATGCTTTTGGGACGGCGCTTTTCTGTGCATAACTCGACGAAGCCCAGCAACTGCGTGTTTCTCCGGCAGGCAAAAGGTTGTCGAGAACCGGTGTCGAGGCTGTTTCCTTCCTGAGCGAAGCCTGGGGATGAACGAGATGGTTATCCACAGCGGTTTTTTCCACACGGCTGTGCGCAGGGATGTACCCCCTTCAAAGCAAGGGTTATCCACAAAGTCCAGGACGACCGTCCGTCGGCCTGCCTGCTTTTATTAAGGTCTTGATTTGCTTGGGGCCTCAGCGCATCGGCATGTGGATAAGTCCGGCCCGTCCGGCTACAATAGGCGCTTATTTCGTTGTGCCGCCTTTCCAATCTTTGGGGGATATCCGTGTCCGTGGAACTTTGGCAGCAGTGCGTGGATCTTCTCCGCGATGAGCTGCCGTCCCAACAATTCAACACCTGGATCCGTCCCTTGCAGGTCGAAGCCGAAGGCGACGAATTGCGTGTGTATGCACCCAACCGTTTCGTCCTCGATTGGGTGAACGAGAAATACCTCGGTCGGCTTCTGGAACTGCTCGGTGAACGCGGCGAGGGTCAGTTGCCCGCCCTTTCCTTATTAATAGGCAGCAAGCGTAGCCGTACGCCGCGCGCCGCCATCGTCCCATCGCAGACCCACGTGGCTCCCCCGCCTCCGGTTGCTCCGCCGCCGGCGCCAGTGCAGCCGGTATCGGCCGCGCCCGTGGTGGTGCCACGTGAAGAGCTGCCGCCAGTGACGACGGCTCCCAGCGTGTCGAGCGACCCCTACGAGCCGGAAGAGCCCAGCATCGATCCGCTGGCCGCCGCTATGCCGGCCGGAGCCGCACCTGCGGTACGCACCGAGCGCAACGTCCAGGTCGAAGGCGCGCTGAAGCACACCAGCTATCTCAACCGTACCTTCACCTTCGAGAACTTCGTCGAGGGCAAGTCCAACCAGTTGGCCCGCGCCGCCGCCTGGCAGGTGGCGGACAACCTCAAGCACGGCTACAACCCGCTGTTCCTCTACGGTGGCGTCGGCCTGGGCAAGACCCACCTGATGCATGCGGTGGGCAACCACCTGCTGAAGAAGAACCCGAACGCCAAGGTGGTTTACCTGCATTCGGAACGTTTCGTCGCGGACATGGTGAAGGCCTTGCAGCTCAACGCCATCAACGAATTCAAGCGCTTCTACCGCTCGGTGGACGCACTGTTGATCGACGACATCCAGTTCTTCGCCCGTAAGGAGCGCTCCCAGGAGGAGTTCTTCCACACCTTCAACGCCCTTCTCGAAGGCGGCCAGCAGGTGATCCTCACCAGCGACCGCTATCCGAAGGAAATCGAAGGCCTGGAAGAGCGGCTGAAGTCCCGCTTCGGCTGGGGCCTGACGGTGGCCGTCGAGCCGCCGGAACTGGAAACCCGGGTGGCGATCCTGATGAAGAAGGCCGAGCAGGCGAAGATCGAGCTGCCGCACGACGCGGCCTTCTTCATCGCCCAGCGCATCCGTTCCAACGTGCGTGAACTGGAAGGTGCGCTGAAGCGGGTGATCGCCCACTCGCACTTCATGGGCCGGCCGATCACCATCGAGCTGATTCGCGAGTCGCTGAAGGACTTGTTGGCCCTTCAGGACAAGCTGGTCAGCATCGACAACATCCAGCGCACCGTCGCCGAGTACTACAAGATCAAGATATCCGATCTGTTGTCCAAGCGGCGTTCGCGTTCGGTGGCGCGCCCGCGCCAGGTGGCCATGGCGCTCTCCAAGGAGCTGACCAACCACAGCCTGCCGGAGATCGGCGTGGCCTTCGGCGGTCGGGATCACACCACGGTGTTGCACGCCTGTCGTAAGATCGCTCAACTTAGGGAATCCGACGCGGATATCCGCGAGGACTACAAGAACCTGCTGCGTACCCTGACAACCTGACGCAGCCCACGAGGCAAGGGACTAGACCATGCATTTCACCATTCAACGCGAAGCCCTGTTGAAACCGCTGCAACTGGTCGCCGGCGTCGTGGAACGCCGCCAGACATTGCCGGTTCTCTCCAACGTCCTGCTGGTGGTCGAAGGCCAGCAACTGTCGCTGACCGGCACCGACCTCGAGGTCGAGCTGGTTGGTCGCGTGGTACTGGAAGATGCCGCCGAACCCGGCGAGATCACCGTACCGGCGCGCAAGCTGATGGACATCTGCAAGAGCCTGCCGAACGACGTGCTGATCGACATCCGTGTCGAAGAGCAGAAACTCCTGGTGAAGGCCGGGCGTAGCCGCTTCACCCTGTCCACCCTGCCGGCCAACGATTTCCCCACCGTAGAGGAAGGTCCCGGCTCGCTGAACTTCAGCATTGCCCAGAGCAAGCTGCGTCGCCTGATCGACCGCACCAGCTTCGCCATGGCCCAGCAGGACGTGCGTTACTACCTCAACGGCATGCTGCTGGAAGTGAACGGCGGCACCCTGCGCTCCGTCGCCACCGACGGCCACCGACTGGCCATGTGCTCGCTGGATGCGCAGATCCCGTCGCAGGACCGCCACCAGGTGATCGTGCCGCGCAAAGGCATCCTCGAACTGGCTCGTCTGCTCACCGAGCAGGACGGCGAAGTCGGCATCGTCCTGGGCCAGCACCATATCCGTGCCACCACTGGCGAATTCACCTTCACTTCGAAGCTGGTGGACGGCAAGTTCCCGGACTACGAGCGTGTACTGCCGCGCGGTGGCGACAAGCTGGTGGTCGGTGACCGCCAGCAACTGCGCGAAGCCTTCAGCCGTACCGCGATCCTCTCCAACGAGAAGTACCGCGGCATTCGCCTGCAGCTTTCCAACGGTTTGCTGAAAATCCAGGCGAACAACCCGGAGCAGGAAGAGGCCGAGGAAGAAGTGCAGGTCGAGTACAACGGCGGCAACCTGGAGATCGGCTTCAACGTCAGTTACCTGCTCGACGTGCTGGGTGTGATCGGTACCGAGCAGGTCCGCTTCATCCTTTCCGATTCCAACAGCAGCGCCCTGGTCCACGAGGCCGACAATGACGATTCTGCCTATGTCGTCATGCCGATGCGCCTCTAATCACACTGAATGTCCCTGACCCGCGTTTCGGTCACCGCGGTGCGCAACCTGCACCCGGTGACCCTCTCCCCCTCCCCCCGCATCAACATCCTCTACGGCGATAATGGCAGCGGCAAGACCAGCGTGCTCGAAGCCATCCACCTGCTGGGCCTGGCGCGTTCATTCCGCAGTGCGCGCTTGCAGCCGGTGATCCAGTACGAGGAAGCGGCCTGCACCGTATTCGGCCAGGTGATGTTGGCCAACGGCATCGCCAGCAACCTGGGGATTTCCCGTGAGCGCCAGGGCGAGTTCACCATTCGCATCGATGGGCAGAACGCCCGAAGTGCGGCTCAATTAGCGGAAACACTTCCACTGCAACTGATCAACCCGGACAGCTTTCGGTTGCTCGAGGGAGCTCCGAAGATCCGCCGACAGTTCCTCGATTGGGGAGTGTTCCACGTGGAACCTCGGTTTCTGCCCGTCTGGCAGCGCCTGCAGAAGGCGCTGCGCCAGCGGAACTCCTGGCTCCGGCATGGTAAACTGGACCCCGCGTCGCAAGCGGCCTGGGACCGGGAATTGAGCCTGGCCAGCGATGAGATCGATGCCTACCGCAGAAGCTATATCCAGGCGTTGAAACCGGTATTCGAGGAAACACTCGCCGAATTGGTTTCACTGGATGACCTGACCCTTAGCTACTACCGAGGCTGGGACAAGGACCGGGACCTCCTGGAGGTCCTGGCTTCCAGCCTGTTGCGCGACCAGCAGATGGGCCACACCCAGGCGGGACCGCAGCGTGCGGATCTTCGCATACGGTTGGCAGGTCATAACGCCGCGGAGATTCTCTCGCGCGGTCAGCAGAAGCTGGTGGTATGCGCCCTGCGCATCGCCCAAGGTCATCTGATCAATCGCGCCAAGCGCGGACAGTGCGTCTACCTGGTGGACGACCTGCCCTCGGAACTGGATGAGCAGCATCGAATGGCTCTTTGCCGCTTGCTTGAAGATTTGGGTTGCCAGGTATTCATCACCTGTGTGGACCCGCAACTATTGAAAGACGGCTGGCGCACGGATACGCCGGTATCCATGTTCCACGTGGAACATGGAAAAGTCTCTCAGACCACGACCATCGGGAGTGAAGCATGAGCGAGAACAACACGTACGACTCTTCCAGCATCAAGGTGCTGAAGGGGCTGGATGCCGTACGCAAGCGCCCCGGCATGTACATCGGCGACACCGACGATGGCACCGGTCTGCACCACATGGTGTTCGAGGTGGTGGATAACTCCATCGACGAAGCGCTGGCCGGTTATTGCAGCGAAATCAGCATCACCATCCATACGGATGAGTCGATCACTGTCCGCGACAATGGACGCGGTATTCCGGTGGATATCCACAAGGAAGAAGGGGTTTCTGCGGCGGAAGTGATCATGACCGTCCTCCACGCCGGCGGCAAGTTCGACGACAACACCTACAAGGTGTCCGGCGGCTTGCACGGTGTGGGCGTCTCGGTGGTGAACGCGCTGTCCCATGAACTGCGCCTGACCATCCGTCGCCACAACAAGGTCTGGGAACAGGTCTACCACCACGGCGTTCCGCAGTTCCCACTGCGCGAAGTGGGCGAGACCGATGGCTCCGGCACCGAAGTTCACTTCAAGCCGTCCCCGGAGACCTTCAGCAACATCCACTTCAGTTGGGACATCCTGGCCAAGCGCATCCGCGAGCTGTCCTTCCTCAACTCCGGAGTCGGCATCCTGCTGCGCGACGAGCGTACCGGCAAGGAGGAGCTGTTCAAGTACGAAGGCGGTCTGAAGGCC
Source organism: Pseudomonas sp. YA1 (assembly GCF_058680555.1). Classification (NCBI taxonomy): domain Bacteria; kingdom Pseudomonadati; phylum Pseudomonadota; class Gammaproteobacteria; order Pseudomonadales; family Pseudomonadaceae; genus Pseudomonas; species Pseudomonas sp. YA1. The sequence continues at coordinate 292,641 of NZ_JBZWBG010000001.1, read as the reverse complement.
TTCGTCGAGTACCTGAACACCAACAAGACCGCGGTGAACGAGGTATTCCACTTCAACGTCCAGCGTGAAGAGGACGGCGTGGGTGTGGAAGTCGCCTTGCAGTGGAACGACAGCTTCAACGAGAACCTGCTCTGCTTCACCAACAACATCCCGCAGCGTGACGGCGGCACCCACCTGGCCGGTTTCCGTTCGGCGCTGACGCGTAACCTGAACAACTACATCGAGGCCGAAGGCCTGGCGAAGAAGTTCAAGATCGCCACCACCGGCGACGATGCCCGCGAAGGCCTCACCGCGATCATCTCGGTGAAGGTACCGGACCCGAAGTTCAGCTCGCAGACCAAGGACAAGCTGGTCTCCTCCGAGGTGAAGACTGCGGTGGAACAGGAGATGGGCAAGTACTTCGCCGACTTCCTGCTGGAGAATCCCAACGAAGCCAAGGCCGTGGTCGGCAAGATGATCGACGCCGCCCGTGCCCGCGAGGCCGCGCGCAAGGCGCGCGAGATGACCCGCCGCAAGGGCGCGCTGGACATCGCCGGCCTGCCCGGCAAACTGGCCGATTGCCAGGAAAAGGACCCGGCGCTCTCCGAACTGTACATCGTGGAGGGTGACTCCGCGGGCGGTTCCGCCAAGCAGGGCCGCAATCGCCGGACCCAGGCGATCCTGCCGCTCAAGGGCAAGATCCTCAACGTCGAAAAGGCGCGCTTCGACAAGATGCTCTCCTCCCAGGAGGTCGGTACGCTGATCACCGCCCTGGGCTGTGGCATCGGCCGCGAGGAGTACAACATCGACAAGCTGCGCTACCACAACATCATCATCATGACCGATGCTGACGTCGACGGTTCGCACATCCGCACCCTGCTGTTGACCTTCTTCTTCCGCCAGATGCCCGAGCTGATCGAGCGTGGCTACATCTACATCGCCCAGCCCCCGTTGTACAAGGTCAAGCGCGGCAAGCAGGAGCAGTACATCAAGGACGACCAGGCCATGGAAGAGTACATGACCCAGTCGGCCCTGGAAGACGCCAGCCTGCACGTCAACGAGCACGCTCCGGGCCTGTCCGGGGCAGCGCTGGAGAAACTGGTCAACGAGTATCGCGGGGTGATCGCCACCCTCAAGCGCCTGTCGCGCCTGTACCCCCAGGAGCTGACCGAGCACTTCATCTACCTGCCTACCGTGTCGGTGGACGACCTGGCTAACGAGTCGGCCATGCAGGGCTGGTTGGAGAAGTTCCAGGCGCGCCTGACCGCCGCCGAGAAGTCTGGCCTGACCTACAAGGCCAGCCTGCGCGAAGACCGCGAGCGCCACCTGTGGCTGCCCGAGGTGGAACTGGTGGCCCACGGCCTGTCCAGCTACGTCACCTTCAACCGTGACTTCTTCGCCAGCAATGACTACCGCTCGGTGTCGCTGCTCGGCGACCAGCTGAACAGCCTGCTGGAAGACGGCGCCTACGTGCAGAAGGGTGAGCGCAAGCGCCCGATCAGCGCCTTCAAGGACGGCCTGGACTGGCTGATGGCCGAAGGTACCAAGCGCCACAGCATCCAGCGATACAAGGGGTTGGGCGAGATGAACCCTGAGCAGCTGTGGGAAACCACCATGGATCCGAACGTCCGGCGCATGCTCAAGGTGACCATCGAGGACGCCATCGCCGCCGACCAGATCTTCAACACCCTGATGGGCGATGCCGTGGAGCCGCGCCGCGACTTCATCGAAAGCAACGCGCTGGCGGTGTCGAACCTGGACGTGTGACCGTGTGACAGGTCGGCAGACCGACCCTCATGGAAACCCCGGCCCGGCGCCGGGGTTTTCTTTTTGCGCCAGGTAGCCTGGATACGGGCGCCAGGGGTGCCTTGCCAAGGTGTGGTCGAGCCCCGGTTGCTCGCCGGCATTGGCACCCTGGGCCCGGGCCTCCTGGCGGCGTTGCACCGCTCCTGTGGGCAGCGGACGCCGGTCAATTCGGTCGATCGTTGCCAACCGGCCTTGCTTTGCGCCTCGCGTGAAAACAAGAAGCCCCGCTATGGCGGGGCTTCTTTTATCGAATCGGCGCACAGTGCGCCTTGCAGGGGGCTTTGCGGCCCTTCACGAGACCACCGACGGCTCCGGATGGCTGACCCGCTGCTGGATGGGGCTGATCTCGGCCATGGTCTCGCTGACCCAGGCTTCGGCGCGCTGGTTTAGCTCGGCGATGGCGCGCGGGCCTTCGCCTTCGGCGTGCATCGCCGGGCCGATCACCACCTGGATGGTGCCCGGGTACTTGGCCCAGCCGGCCTTGGGCCAATACTGCCCGGCGTTGTGGGCGATCGGCAGTACCGGTAGCCCGGCGTTGACCGCCAGGGCGGTGCCGCCGCGGGAGAACTTGCCCATCTGCCCCACCGGAATACGCGTGCCTTCCGGGAAGATCAGCACCCAGGCGCCTTTCTTCAGGCACTCGTCGCCCTGCTTGGCCAGTTGCTTGAGGGCCAGCTTCGGCTGGCTGCGGTCGATGGCGATGGGCTTGAGCAGGGCCAGGGCCCAGCCGAAGAACGGCACGTAGAGCAGCTCGCGCTTGAGTACCTGGCTGAGTGGCTCGAAGAAGCCGGAGAGGAAGAAGGTTTCCCAGGTGCTCTGGTGCTTGGAGAGGATCACGCAGGGCTTTTCCGGGATGTTCTCCAGCCCGCGCACCTCGTAGCGGATGCCGGCGACCACGCGGGTCAGCCAGATCGCGAAGCGGCACCAGTTCTGTACCACGAAGCGGTAGCGGGCGCGGAACGGCAGGATCGGCGCGATGAAGAAGCTGAGGGTGCCCCAGACGAACGCGCTGGCGGACAGCAGCAGGTAAAAGAGGACGGTTCTGATGGCCTGCACTGTCGACATGTATTCTGACCTTACTGAAGTAATGCGCTGGCGACTGCCGCCAGATCGTCGAATATCAGGGTGCCCTCTGGCAAGGGCTTGCCCAGCGTACGTACACCTTTTCCGGTCTTTACCAACACCGGCTGACAATCGACGGCCCGCGCCGCCTCCAGGTCACCGATGCTGTCGCCGACGAACCAGATACCCGACAGATCGACCCCGTAGTGCTTGCCGATCTGCCGCAGCATACCCGGCTTCGGCTTGCGGCAGTCGCAACCGTCGTCCGGTCCATGCGGACAATAGACGATGAGGCCGACCTCGCCGCCCTGCTCCGCGACCAGTTCGCGCAAGCGCGCATGCATGGCCTCGAGCACCGCCAGGTCGTAATAGCCACGGGCGATGCCGGACTGGTTGGTAGCCACCGCGACGGTCCAGCCGGCCTTGCTCAGGCGGGCGATGGCCTCGATCGAGCTGGGGATGGGGATCCACTCGTCGAGGGTCTTGATGTAATCGTCGGAGTCGAGGTTGATGACTCCATCGCGGTCGAGAATCAGCAGGGAACGGGACATCGATGCGCAGTTGGCCATGAACGGAAAGGATCGATTCTACCTCAGCCAGCCGGAGCATCGCGGATGGATCGACGAGCCCCCTACGCTGGACAATCTGTACTAGATTCAATAATGGCAATGGAATGGCAATCCCAGGCCAGGGAGTCATTTGGCACGCAGCAGTGGGTGTCTCGGAGTACGTGCGAACCCCTTGGCGGGTGGATCACCGGAGTAACGCAGTAAGCGCCTATCGCATGCCAGCACGGCCGACCGGCCGTGTTTCCACCACAGGTGGAGCGGGCATGACGACGGGGAGTTCCGGGGCGTCTGCCCGTTCCCAAGGACGGTAACCGTGAAACGCCTGAAAAAGACACTGCACCTTTCAAGCTTGTCCCTCGCTTCCCTGGCACTTTCTTCCGCCGCCCTGGCGGCCGCTCCGGTCATGCTCGACCAGGGCAAGGAATGGACCGAAAGCCACCGCCAGGACTTCTACAGCCGCGACCAAGGCTCGCAGGTGATGCCCCTGCCCTGGCTCAAGGCGTTGCGACAGTCGGATGGAACGCCTTTCCTCGCCGACAGCCTGGCCCGCTACGGCTATTTGCCCAATCCCAAGGCGCCCGCGGAAGGCCTGCCGGTGGGCTTCACCGTAGCCGGCACGGGTGCCCGGCAGATGGTCGGCATGACCTGTTCGGCCTGCCATACCCGGCAGATCGAGGTGAAGGGCACGGCCTATCGGATCGACGGCGGTCCGGCGATCGTCGACTTCCAGGCATTCCTCGCCGACCTCGATCGGGCCGTGGGACCGCTGACCAGCGATGACGCCGCCTTCGACGCCTTCGCCAAGCAGATCCTCGGGGCCAATCCGCCTCCCGGTGCGCGCGACGCCCTGCTCGCGGCGGTGAAGGAATGGTACGAGCCCTATCACACGCTGATCGAGCGCGCGCTGCCCAAGGACACCTGGGGACCAGCGCGGCTGGACGCGGTATCGATGATCTTCAACCGCCTTACCGGGCTGGATATCGGCACCGCGCCGCCCTATCTGATTCCCGACAACATCAAGGCGGCGGATGCGCCGGTGCGCTACCCGTTCCTGTGGAACGCGGCGCGGCAGAACAAGACCCAGTGGCCCGGCTTCGCCGCCAACGGCAACGACCTGCTCGGCCTGGCGCGCAATGTCGGCGAGGTCTACGGGGTGTTCGCCACCTTCCACCCGCAGAAGAGCAAGTTCCACCTGCTGGGCATGGATTACCTGAAGGTCAACTCGGCCAACTTCCACGGGTTGGGCAAGCTGGAGGAGCTGATCAAGAAGATCGGCCCGCCGAAGTGGCCCTGGGCGGTGGACAAGCACCTGGCCAGGAAAGGCGCGCTGATCTTCGCCCGCAAGACCGACGAGGGTGGATGCGTGGAGTGCCACGGCATCCGGATCAAGGACCTGGTGCTTTGGGATACTCCGCTGAGGGACGTCGGCAGCGACAGCCGCCAGCACGCCATCCTCGATGGCCAGGTGCAGACCGGCGTGATGGAGGGCGCGCGGATGCCGTTCGGCCAGCCGCTGAAGGCGACCGACGGAGCCTTCGACGTACTCGCCGTAGCGGTGGCCGGTTCGATCCTGCAGCACTTCGTGCCGATCCTCGGTGAGAAGCACGATGCCAAGGCGGCGGCGGTCAAGCCGGAAAGCGTGATGACCGACGAAACCCGGCAACTGCTGACCGCCTTCCAGAAGCCGGTGCGTACCCAGGCCGACCCCTACCCCTACGAGTCGCGGGTCCTGCAGGGGATCTGGGCGGCGGCGCCGTACCTGCACAACGGCTCGGTGCCGACCCTGGAAGAGTTGCTGAAGCCGGCCGCGGAGCGGGTGGAATCCTTCCCGGTGGGCTCGGCCTACGACGTGGACAAGGTCGGCCTCGCCGCCCAGCAGACCCAATTCGGCAGCTATGTGCTGAAGACCACCGGCTGCGAGCAGCGTGATTCCGGCAACAGCCGCTGCGGCCATGAGTACGGCACCAGCCTGTCGGCCGAGGAGAAACGCGCGCTGCTGGAGTATCTGAAGGTCCTGTAGTGAAAAAGGCCCGGTGTCGCGAGGACGCCGGGCCTTTTCTTCGAGGCGGAACTGGCTCAGCCGAGCAGCGAGATGTCCGCCACCCCGAGGAACGACCCGCGTAGCTTGGCCAGCAGCGCATGGCGGTTGGCGCGCACCGCCGCGTCGTCGACATTGACCATCACATCGGCGAAGAACGTATCCACCGGCTCGCGCAAGGCCGCCAGGCGGGCCAGCGCGGCGCGATAGTCGCGTGCCGCTGCCAGCGGCGCGACTTCGCTTTCGGCGTTCGCCACGGCGCTGCCCAGGGCCTTCTCGGCGGCTTCCACCAGCAGGCTGGCATCCACGCTCGGCGGAACCTCGTCCTCGGACTTGGCGAGAATATTCGACACCCGTTTGTTCGCTGCGGCCAGGGCCTCGGCTTCAGGCAACTGGCGGAAGGCCTGGACGGCCTGTACGCGCTGGTCGAAGTCCAGCGGCGAGCTTGGCTTGAGCGCGCGCACCGACTGGTACACGGCCACGTCCACGCCTTCGTCCTCGTAGCGCGCGCGCAGACGGTCGAACACGAAGTCCAGCACCTGCTCGGCCAGGCCGGCGGCCTTGACCTTGTCGCCGTATTGCTCGACGGCGGCGTTGACCGCGGCTACCAGGTCCAGGTCGAGCTGCTTCTCGATGAGGATGCGCAGCACACCCAGCGCGGCACGGCGCAGCGCGTAGGGGTCCTTGCTGCCGGTGGGAAGCATGCCGATGCCGAAGATACCGACCAGGGTATCGAGCTTGTCGGCCACCGCCACGGCGGCGCCGGTCAGGGTCGAGGGTAGCTCGGCGCCGGCGCCGCGCGGCATGTACTGCTCGTTGAGGGCCAGGGCGACGTCTTCCGCTTCGCCGCCGTGGGTGGCGTAGTAGTAGCCGGCGATGCCCTGCATTTCGGGGAACTCGCCGACCATTTCGGTCGCCAGGTCGCACTTGGACAGGATGCCGGCGCGCGCGGCGTTCTGCGCATTGCCGCCTATACGTTCGACGATGTAGGCGGCCAGGCCGGAGACGCGCTGGGCCTTCTCGAACACGGTGCCGAGCTGGGCCTGGAACACTACGTTGCGCAGGCGCTCGTTGAAGCTTTCGAGCGGCTGCTTCTTGTCCTGCTTGAAGAAGAACTCGGCGTCGGTGAGGCGCGGGCGAACCACCTTCTCGTTACCGCTGACGATGTTTTCCGGCGCCTTGCTCTCGACGTTGGCGACGGTGATGAAGCGCGGCAGCAGCTTGCCGTCGGCGTCCAGCAGGCAGAAGTATTTCTGGTTGTCCTGCATGGTGGTGATCAGGGCTTCCTGCGGGACCTCGAGGAAGCGCTCCTCGAAGGAGCAGACCAGCGGCACCGGCCACTCGACCAGTGCAGTCACTTCGTCGAGGAGGCTCGGCGGCACGATGGCGCTGCCTTGTTGCTCGGCGGCCAGTTCGGCCACGCGCTTGGCGATCAGCTCGCGGCGCTCGGCGAAATCGGCCAGCACATGAGCGCCGCGCAGGTCTTCCAGGTACGCTGCCGGGCTGGAAATACGCACATTGTCCGGATTGTGGAAGCGGTGGCCACGGGATTCGCGCCCGGCTTTCTGGGCGAGGATCTCGCACTCGACCACGTCGTCGCCGAACAGCATCACCAGCCATTGGGTCGGACGCACGAACTCCTCGCGGCGAGCTGCCCAGCGCATCCGCTTGGGAATCGGCAGTTCGTTCAACGAGGCCTCGACGATGCCAGGCAGCAGGCCGGCGGCCGGTTGGCCGGCGATGGTCTGGCTGAAGCGCAGCTTCGGACCGCTCTTGTCGATCTGCTGCAGATCCACGCCGCACTTCTTGGCGAAGCCCAGGGCGGCCTGGGTCGGGTTACCGCTGGCGTCGAAGGCGGCCTGCAGCGGCGGACCGTCTAGGTTGACGGTACGGTCGGGCTGCTGCACGGCGAGTTGCTCGACCAGCACGGCGAGACGGCGCGGCGCCGCATAGAAACGCGCAGCGGCATAGCTCAGACCGGCAGCCTTGAGGCCCTTCTCGATACCGCTGAGGAAGGCTTCGCCGAGGCTGTTGAGGGCTTTTGGCGGCAGCTCTTCGGTGCCCAGTTCGACCAGGAAATCCTTGGCGCTCATCATTCGGCCTCCTTCAGCTTGGCCAGTACTTCGTCACGCAATTCGGGGGTGGCCATGGGGAAGCCGAGGCGCGCGCGGGCCTGCAGGTAGCTCTGCGCCACGGCGCGGGCCAGGGTACGCACGCGAAGGATGTAGCGCTGGCGCTCGGTGACCGAGATGGCGCGCCGCGCATCCAGCAGGTTGAAGGTATGCGAAGCCTTGAGGACCATCTCGTAGGTCGGCAACGGCAGCTCCAGCGCGATCAGGCGGTTGGCTTCGCTTTCGTAGAAGTCGAACAGTTCGAACAGCTTCGGCACGTTGGCGTGCTCGAAGTTGAAGGTGGATTGCTCCACCTCGTTCTGGTGGAACACGTCGCCATAGGTGACCTTGCCGAACGGGCCGTCGGTCCAGACCAGGTCGTAGACCGAATCCACGCCCTGCAGGTACATGGCCAGGCGCTCCAGGCCGTAGGTGATCTCGCCGGTGACCGGATAGCACTCGATGCCGCCGACCTGCTGGAAGTAGGTGAACTGGGTGACTTCCATGCCGTTCAGCCAGATTTCCCAACCCAGGCCCCAGGCGCCGAGGGTCGGCGATTCCCAGTTGTCCTCGACGAAGCGGATGTCGTGGACCAGCGGGTCGATGCCGATGGCTTTCAGCGAGCCGAGATACAGCTCCTGGAAGTTCTCCGGGTTCGGCTTCAGGACCACCTGAAACTGGTAGTAGTGCTGCAGGCGGTTGGGGTTCTCGCCGTAGCGGCCGTCGGTGGGGCGGCGGCTCGGCTGGACGTAGGCGGCGTTCCAGGTCTCCGGGCCGATGGCGCGGAGGAAGGTGGCGGTGTGGAAGGTGCCGGCGCCCACTTCCATGTCGTAGGGCTGCAGCACCACGCAGCCCTGCTCGGCCCAGTAGTTCTGCAGGGCGAGAATCAGGTCTTGGAAGGTGCGCACGGCGGGCGTAGTCTGGCTCACGAAATTCACCTGTGCTGAGGCTTCGATACAAAACGCGGAAGTATACCCGATTCCCGCGCCGCCTCGCCCGTCCCCCCGATCCCTGGAAAACCACGGAAAGCCTTATGCCACGCTGCTTCTGGTGCAACGACGATCCTCTCTACATGGCCTACCACGACGAGGAGTGGGGTGTGCCGCAGCGCGATCCCGACGCGCTGTTCGAACTTCTGCTGCTGGAGGGCTTCCAGGCCGGGTTGTCCTGGATCACCGTGCTGAAGAAGCGCGAGCGCTACCGCCAGGTGCTGTTCGGCTTCGATGTGCAGCGAGTGGCACAGATGAGCGACGCGGAGATCGACGAACTGATGCTCGACCCCGGCATCATTCGCAATCGGGCCAAGCTCAACGCTGCGCGGCAGAACGCCCAGGCCTGGCTGGAGCTGGATGACCCGGCTGGGTTCCTCTGGTCCTTCGTCGGCGGCCAGCCGAAGATCAACCATTTCGCTGGTCGTGCCGAGGTGCCGGCGATTACCCCGGAAGCCGAGGCCATGAGCAAGGCGCTGCGCAAGGCCGGCTTCAACTTCGTCGGGCCGACCATCTGCTACGCCTTCATGCAGGCCAGCGGCATGGTCATGGACCATACCCAGGACTGCGACCGTTACGCCCAACTCGTCGGCTAGCCGGGCGCTCCCTGATGGATGCGTTCGGATGTTCCACGTGGAACATCGGCGCGCAGCATAGCTGGTCGCCCCGCTTCCTTGGCTGCCGCCCTCGCCCTTCTTCCTGGCGTACAATGCGCGTTCGAGTCGAGCGAGGAGTGTTTCGTGGAGAAATTCAAAGGTGCCCTGGTGGTGGGGGCCCTACGCCTGTTCGCGCTATTGCCCTGGCGTGCCGTGCAAGGCGTCGGGGCCGGCATAGGCTGGCTGATGTGGAAATTGCCGAATCGATCCCGCGAGGTAGTGCGGATCAACCTGTCCAAGTGCTTCCCCGAGTTGTCCGAAACCGAACTGGAAAAGCTGGTCGGACAAAGCCTGATGGATATTGGCCGTACCCTCACCGAAAGTGCCTGTGCCTGGATCTGGCCGCCTGAAAAGTCGCTGAGGTACATCCGCGAGGTCGAAGGCATGGAAGTGCTGGAGGAAGCGCTGGCTTCCGGCGATGGCCTGGTCGGCATTACCAGTCACCTGGGAAACTGGGAAGTACTCAACCACTTCTATTGCTCTTACGCCAAGCCGATCATCTTCTATCGTCCGCCCAAGCTGAAGGCAGTGGACGAGTTGCTGAAGAAGCAACGCGTGCAATTGGGCAATCGCGTCGCACCTTCCACTCCGGAGGGTATCCTCAGTGTCATCAAGGAAGTGAAGAAAGGCGGTTGCGTAGGGATTCCCGCCGACCCCGAGCCCGCGCGTACCGCTGGGCTCTTCGTGCCCTACCTGGGCACCACTGCATTGATCAGCAAGTTCGTCCCGCAGTTGCTTTCACGCGGCAAGGCGCGTGGAGTGTTCTTCCATGCGGTGCGCCTGCCCGATGGTAGCGGTTACAAGGTGATCCTCGAAGCGGCTCCGGCGGACATGTACGACAAGGACCTGGAAGTGTCTGTAGCAGCCATGAGCCGCGAGTTGGCGAAGTATGTACGAGCCTATCCCAGCCAGTACATGTGGAGCATGAAGCGCTTCAAGAACCGCCCGGATGGCGAGAAAAAATGGTACTGAGGAAAGGGCGTCGGAAGACGCCTTTTTCATATCCGGGTACTATGCTCAGCTCTGCCGCCTCCTCCGCAGGTCCCGAGGGACTCGATGGATAATCAACGACAATACCCACGAACCCCGCTCAAGTGCCGAATCCGTATCAGTCACCCGTTATTTGGCGAGCTGATGGCGCAGACACGCGACCTCTCCGACACCGGGGTCTATGTCAAACACCCGGATCTGACCCAGCTCCCAACAGGCAGTGTCGTTACTGGCCAGGTACAGGATCTGCCGATCGACGCGCCGATCCTGCAGATGGAAGTCGTGCGAGTCGATGCGGAAGGCGTCGGCCTGCGCTTTCTCAGCGAAGCCTGAACGGTGATGTTCCACGTGGAACCCCAGGCATGAGCCACTGATCACAGAGTGGGCGAAACCGCTGCCGGTTATCGGCTAGAATGCGCGCCGCTCGGCATGGTGCCGGGCATGGGTTCCCTCACCCCATCGCGCAAAAAGGACAGTACATGTCAGCTTCTTCTCCGGCGGCCTGGCGCGGCACCCTGGCCGGCCTGATCGCCTTCCACATCTTCATCATCATCGCCAGCAACTACCTGGTGCAGTTGCCGATCACCCTGTTTGGCTGGCACACCACCTGGGGCGCCTTCAGCTTTCCGTTCATCTTCCTGGCTACCGACCTCACCGTGCGCTTGCTGGGCAAGGGCCCTGCCCGGCTGGTCATCGCCCGGGTCATGATCCCGGCGTTGATCGCCTCCTACGTGGTCTCGGTGTTGTTCCAGGAAGCGGCGTTCCGTGGTTTCTCCGCGCTGCTGGAGTTCAACACCTTCGTCGCACGGATCTCCCTGGCAAGCTTCCTCGCCTATGTGCTCGGGCAGATCCTCGACATCCAGGTATTCGATCGCCTCCGTCGTTCCCGACACTGGTGGACCGCGCCAGTCGCCTCGACCATCCTCGGCAACCTGCTGGACACTTTCACCTTCTTCTTCGTGGCGTTCTGGCGCAGCGACAATCCGTTCATGGCGCAACACTGGGTGGAAATCGCCACGGTGGACTACGGAGTGAAGCTGAGTATCAGCCTTCTGCTGTTCGTGCCGCTCTACGGCATGCTACTCAACGGCATCCTGAAGATGCTGCCGGGGCGGCCGCAGAGCAACGCTTGAGGCTCATCGAGGCAGTCTGGAGGAAGGGCGCAACGGCCGTGACCGTTGCGCCCTTCTTCGTTAGGAGGTGGTAGCCCGGTGCGCGGCCGTGAGCAGCGTCAGGGCATCGCCGCCGAGCGTGACCAGGATGTGCGCCACGCGCTGAATGGGAACGCCCTGCCCTGTCCGCACTTCGATCCTTTCCAAGGCATGGAGGAGACCGAGGAGAGCCCTCAGGCGCTCCTGTACGGATTCGAGCATCTCATTGGCGGAGGCGTTCCGGTGAACGTAGAGAATCGCTTGCTCGTATGGGTATTCGACATAGGACGGGACTGAACGCTCGTGCTTCGACATGTTGGCTCCGGAAAAGTAGTTGAAGTCGGGTGTCGCGTTCGGGCTTGGACCGAAGCGATGAGTCGAAGCTAGAGGGCCGGCAGCGGTCGCTCAATGGGGTGTTGGGCGTTCGGGATGCAGGCTACATCGTTGACAGAAGTTGCCTACGAATGTGTGGAACAGGTCTTTGTAAAAGTGTCGTCGGGGCGTGCTCGAACCGTTCCGCCAGCGCTCGATGAGGACGCCCGACACGCCTGCCGGAACTCCGGCCAGCGGGTGGCGAGAACGCGCTGCGCGAGCCTCGGCCGGACGCTCAGGTTCTCGCCCTGTCGAGCTTGCGCAGGAACACCGTCATTTCCTTTTCGGCCTGCTTGTCGCCATGCGTCGCGGCAGCTGCCAGGCCTTGCTCCCAGGCCTGCCGGGCGCCCGCGAGATCGCCGGCAGCCTGGCGCGCCTTGCCCAGCAGTTTCCAGCCAGCGGAATACTTCGGGTCCTGCTCTACGCAACGCTGGAGGTGTTCCGTCGCGCGTTCGGCGTCGCCCGCGTCCAGGTAGCCCTTGCCCAGGCCGAAGCGCAGCAGCGCATTGTCCACGCCTTTGGCCAGCATCTTTTCCAGACCTTCGATCATCATCCTGCCCTCTTCCAACGATTTCGGCCATTGTGCCCGGCTCCGGCCAGGCTTTGCACGGAACAGGGGGCTTCGGCCGTTGCGAAGAAGGCGCGCGGCCCCTTCGTGCTCGTAGGCCGAAGCCCTATCGCCGTTCGCGATAGGGCTTGCCTCAGAAGAACGTCAGGCCGGCCTGGAACAGTCGTTCGACGTCGCGGATGTATTTCTTGTCGACCAGGAACAGCAGCACGTGGTCGCCGCTCTCGATGTGGGTGTCGCCGTGGGCGATCAGCACTTCCTCGTCGCGCACCAGCGCGCCGATGGTGGTGCCCGGCGGCAGCTTGATCTCGTTGATCGAGCGACCGATCACCTTGCTCGACTTGGCGTCGCCATGGGCCACCACCTCGATCGCTTCGGCTGCGCCGCGGCGCAGCGAGTGTACGCTCTCGATGTCGCCGCGGCGAACGTGGGCCAACAAGGTGCCGATGGTCGCCAGTTGCGGGCTGATGGCGATGTCGATCTCGCCGCCTTGCACCAGGTCGACATAGGCCGGGTTGTTGATCAGGGTCATCACCTTGCTCGCGCCGAGCCGCTTGGCCAGCAGCGAGGACATGATGTTGGCCTCGTCGTCGTTGGTCAGGGCGAGGAACACGTCGGTCTCGCCGATGTTCTCCTCCAGCAGCAGGTCGCGGTCGGAAGCGCTGCCGTTGAGCACGATGGTGCTGTCCAGGGTATCCGAGAGGTGCCGGCAGCGCAGCGGGCTGCGCTCGATGATCTTTACCTGGTAGCGGCTCTCGATGGCCTCGGCCAGGCGCTCGCCGACATTGCCGCCGCCGGCGATGATGATCCGCTTGTAGCTGTCGTCGAGCCTGCGCATCTCGCCCATTACCGCGCGGATATGGGCCTTGGCGGCGATGAAGAAGACTTCGTCGTCGGCCTCGATCACCGTGTCGCCCTGGGGAATGATCGGCCGGTTGCGGCGGTAGATCGCGGCGACGCGGGTATCCACGTTCGGCATGTGCTCGCGCAGCTGGCGCAGCTCCTGCCCTACCAGAGGGCCGCCGTAGTAGGCCTTGATGCCGACCAGTTGCGCCTTGCCTTCGGCGAAGTCGATCACCTGCAACGCGCCGGGATGTTCGATCAGGCGCTTGATGTAGTTGGTGACCACCTGCTCCGGACTGATCAGCACGTCCACCGGGATCGCCTCGTTGTCGAACAGGCCGGTACGGGTCAGGTAGGCCGGCTCGCGGACGCGGGCGATCTTGGTCGGGGTGTTGAACAGGGTGTAGGCGACCTGGCAGGCGACCATGTTGGTCTCGTCGCTATTGGTCACTGCCACCAGCATGTCGGCGTCGTCGGCGCCGGCCTGGCGCAGCACCGTGGGGAACGAGGCCTTGCCTTGCACGGTGCGGATGTCGAGGCGGTCGCCGAGGTCGCGCAGGCGGTCGCCGTCGGTGTCGACCACGGTGATGTCGTTGGCTTCGCTGGCCAGGTGCTCGGCCAGTGTGCCGCCGACCTGGCCGGCACCTAGGATGATGATTTTCATGGCAGGAACGGCTCGTCAGGTTTCGATCAACGGGCGGATATCTTGATCAGCTTGGCATAGTAGAAGCCATCGTGGCCTTCCACCTGCGGCAACAACTGGCGGCCGTGGGGCTGTTTCATGCCCCAGGGGCCGGGAAGGTCCAGTTCGCGGGCGCCGGGCGTACGGGCGAGGAAGGCGGCGATGCTGTCGCTGTTTTCTGCCGGCATCACCGAACAGGTGGCATAGAGCAGCACGCCGCCGACTTCCAGGGTAGGCCACAGCGCGTCGAGCAATTCACCTTGCAGGTGCGCCAGGGCGGCGATGTCTTCCGGCTTGCGCGCCAGCTTGATGTCCGGGTGGCGGCGGATCACCCCGGTGGCCGAGCACGGGGCGTCGAGGAGGATGCGCTGGAACGGCTTGCCGTCCCACCACGCCCCGGTGGCCCTGGCGTCGGCGGCGACCAGGCTGGCTTGCAGGCCGAGCCGCTGGAGGTTTTCCCGAACCCTTACCAGGCGGCTCTCCTCGAGGTCGACGGCGATCACTTCGGCCAGTCCCGGCTGGGTTTCCAGCAGGTGGCAGGTCTTGCCGCCAGGCGCACAGCAGGCGTCGAGGACACGCTGGCCGGGCGCGCTTTCGAGCAGCTCGGCGGCCAGTTGCGCGGCTTCGTCCTGGACGCTGACGCGGCCCTCCGCGAAGCCCGGTAGTTCGCGTACGTCGCGCGGCGCGGCGAGCTGGATGCCGTCGCGGCTGTAGTCGCAGGCGCGGGCCTCGATCCCGGCTTCGGCGAGTTCGGCCAGGTAGGCATCGCGCTCGCCGTGGCGCCGATTGACCCGCAAGGTCATCGGCGGGTGTGCGTTGTTCGCCGCGCAGAGCGCGTCGAGTTGCTCCGGCCAGGCCTGCTTGAGCGCTTTCAGCAGCCAGCGCGGATGGCCCAGGCGCGCCGAGGGATCGCGGTCGACCTCGGCCAGCAGCGTCTCGCCTTCGCGCTGCGCGCGGCGCAGCACGGCGTTGAGCACGCCCTTGGCCCAGCCCTTCTTCAGCTTGTCGGCGCAGCCGACGGTCTCGCCGATCGCGGCGTGCGGCGGAATCCGCGTGTAGAGCAACTGGTAGAGGCCGATCAGCAGCAGGGCGTGGATATCGGTGTCGGCGGCCTTGAACGGCTTCTGCAACAGGCGCGCGGCCAGGGCCTGCAGGCGCGGTTGCCAGCGCGCCGCGCCGAAGGCCAGCTCCTGGGTCAGGCCGCGATCGCGCGGGGTGACCTTGTCCAGTTGCGGCGGCAACGCGCCAGACAGCGAGGCGCGTCCGGCGAGCACCGCGGCCAGCGCCTGGCAGGCGGCGAGACGCGGGTTCATTGGCCGAGCACCTGGCCGGTGGCGAATTGCTCGCGACGGCTGTTGTAGAGGTCGGCGAAGGCCAGTGGCTTGCCGCCCGGCACTTGCAGGCGGGTCAGGCGCAGGGCGCCTTCGCCGCAGGCGACCAGCAGGCCGTCGCGGCTGGCCTCAAGGATAGTTCCGGGCGCCCCGCTGCCCTGCCCTAGGCTGGCGCCGAGGACTTTCAGCGGAGCATCGGCGAGGCTGGTGTGGCAGACCGGCCAGGGGGTGAAGGCGCGGACCTGGCGCTCCAGTTCGACGGCCGGACGGCTCCAGTCGAGGCGTGCCTCGTCCTTGTTCAGCTTGTGCGCGTAGGTGGCCAGGGCGTCGTCCTGGACCTCGCCATGCAGGGTGCCGGCGGCCAGGCCGGCGATGGCTTCGACCACCGCTTTCGGGCCGAGCGCGGCGAGCCGGTCGTGCAGGCTGCCGCCGGTGTCCGCGGCGGAAATCGGCGTGCTCACCTTGAGCAGCATCGGGCCGGTGTCGAGCCCTGCTTCCATCTGCATCACGGTGACGCCGCTCTCTGTGTCGCCGGCTTCCACCGCGCGCTGGATCGGCGCGGCGCCGCGCCAGCGCGGCAGCAGCGAGGCGTGGCTGTTGATGCAGCCCAGGCGCGGGATATCGAGTACCGCCTGGGGCAGGATCAGGCCATAGGCGACCACCACCATCAGGTCCGCGCGCAGCGCCGCCAGCTCCGCCTGGGCCTCGGCATTGCGCAGGCTCTGCGGCTGCATGACCGGCAGGCCATGCTCCAGGGCCAGGCTCTTCACCGCGCTGGGCATCAGTTTCTGCCCGCGGCCGGCCGGCCGGTCGGGCTGGGTGTAGACGGCGACGATCCGATGTGGGGTGTCGAGCAGGGCCTTGAGATGCTCGGCGGCGAATTCCGGGGTTCCGGCGAAGACGATGCGCAATGCTTGGCTCATGCGGGGCTCGCTAAAAGAAAAAGGCTTGCCGGGGCAAGCCTTTGGGGGATGGGGTCACGCCTGCTGTCGATGCTGCTTTTCCAGCTTCTTGCGGATGCGGTCGCGCTTGAGGGTGGACAGGTAGTCGACGAACAGCTTGCCGTTGAGGTGGTCGCATTCGTGCTGGATGCATACCGCCAGCAGGCCTTCGGCGACTTCCTCGAAGGGGTTGCCGTCGCGGTCGAGGGCCTTGATCCGGACCTTCTGCGGTCGGTCCACGTTCTCGTAGAAGCCGGGTACCGACAGGCAGCCTTCCTGGTACTGGTCCATTTCCTCGGTCAGCGGTTCGAACTCGGGGTTGATGAATACCCTCGGCTCGGACTTGTCTTCGCTGAGGTCCATGACCACGATGCGCTTGTGCACGTTCACCTGGGTCGCGGCGAGGCCGATGCCCGGGGCTTCGTACATGGTTTCGAACATGTCGTCGATCAGCTGGCGCACCGCGTCGTCGACCACCTCCACCGGTTTGGCGATGGTCCGCAGGCGCGGATCGGGGAATTCGAGAATGTTCAGGATGGCCATATGCGTTTGTGATGCACTTGTGGAATCGATTGAAAATCCGCTGCTAAGATGGCGCGCAGCTTGAAAACGGCTTCAGACCGCGTTTCTCGCGGGCTTCGGGCGTTTCGCGTATGTCGACATGATAAAGGGATTCACTGCATGAGGAAATCACTAGTCGCCCTTCTGCTCCTTGCCGCGAGCGGTCTGGCGCAGGCCCAGGTCGACCTCAGGGAAGGGCATCCGGACCGCTACACGGTGGTCAGGGGCGATACCCTGTGGGACATCTCGGGGAAATTCCTCCGCCAACCATGGAAGTGGCCGGAACTCTGGCACGCCAACCCGCAGATCCAGAATCCCCACCTGATCTACCCCGGCGACACCCTCAGCCTGGTCTACGTCGATGGCCAGCCGCGCCTGGTGCTGAACCGTGGCGAATCGCGCGGGACCATCAAGCTGTCGCCGAAGATCCGCAGCACGCCGATCGCCGAGGCCATCCCGACCATCCCGCTGGACAAGATCAACAGCTTCCTGCTGGCCAACCGCATCGTCGATGACGAGAAGACCTTCACCAGCGCGCCGTACATCGTCGCCGGCAACGCCGAGCGGATCGTCAGCGGCACCGGCGACCGCATCTACGCCCGCGGCAAGTTCGCCGACGGCCAGCCGGCCTATGGCATCTTCCGCCAGGGCAAGGTCTACATCGATCCGAAGACCAAGGAAGTCCTCGGCATCAACGCCGACGACATCGGCGGCGGCGAGGTGGTAGCCACCGAAGGCGACGTCGCGACCCTGGTGCTGACCCGCACCACCCAGGAAGTGCGCCTGGGCGACCGCCTGTTCCCCACCGAGGAGCGTGCGGTGAATTCCACCTTCATGCCCGGCGAGCCGAGCCGCGAGGTGAAGGGCGAAATCATCGACGTACCGCGTGGCGTGACCCAGATCGGCCAGTTCGACGTGGTCACCCTGAACCGTGGCCAGCGCGACGGGCTGGCCGAGGGCAACGTGCTGGCGATCTACAAGGTCGGCGAGACGGTGCGCGACCGCGTTACCGGTGAGTCGGTGAAGATTCCCGACGAACGCGCCGGCCTGCTGATGGTGTTCCGTACCTACAAGAAGCTGAGCTACGCCCTGGTTCTGATGGCCAGCAGGCCGCTCTCGGTAACCGACAGGGTGCAGAATCCCTGACTCGAAACCCCCGCCTCGGCGGGGGTTTCGCGTTTCTGGGGGAAGGAAATTTCATACGACGGTTTCCAGGATGGAGGCCGGACCCTTCCCCTCTTCCTGTCAGCGATGGACCTGCCTGCTATGGATGAGTCGCGATGAAGAACCATTCTCCAGCCGAACTGGAAGCACGGCTGCGCCTGCATGGCCTGCCCGAACTGGGACCCATGCGCTTCCTGCGCTTGATCGAGGCCTTCGGTTCGGCCTCTTCCGCGCTTGCCGCGCCAGCCGGCGCCTGGCGCACCCTGGGAGTGCCTGCCGAGGCCGCCGCCGCGCGGCGCAGCCCGGCGGTGCGGGAAGCGGCGGGTGAAGCCCTGCGCTGGCTGGAAGGTCCGCGCAGGCAGCTGCTGATGTGGGACGACCCGGGATACCCGGCACTGCTCGCCGAAGTCGCCGATGCTCCGCCGCTGCTGTACGTCGAAGGCGCTCCGGAGACTCTGGAACGGCCGCAACTGGCGATGGTCGGCAGCCGCCGCGCCAGCCCCGCCGGGCTGGGCGCCGCCCGGAGCTTTGCGCGCAGCCTGGCGCAGGGCGGCTTCGCCATCACCAGCGGGCTGGCCCTGGGCATCGATGGCGCCGCCCACGAGGGCGCGCTGGAGGTTGGCGGCGCGACCGTGGCAGTCCTCGGCACCGGCCTGCGCAGGCTCTATCCGCGCCGCCACGAGGCGCTGGCGCGGCGCATCGTCGAGGGTGGCGGCGCGCTGGTTTCGGAACTGCCGCTGGACAGCCCGCCGCTGCCGGCAAACTTTCCCCGGCGCAACCGCATCATCAGCGGACTCTCGCTGGGTGTGCTGGTGGTCGAGGCAAGTCCTGCCAGCGGCTCGCTGATCACCGCGCGGCTGGCGGCGGAACAGGGTCGCGAGGTGTACGCCATTCCGGGTTCCATCCACCATCCCGGCGCACGTGGCTGCCACCAACTGATTCGCGATGGCGCGCTGCTGGTGGAAAGCGTCGGGCACGTGCTCGAAGCACTGCGCGGCTGGGCGCAGGCGGAGCCAGCGGAAGCGCCGGCGCAGCCCCTGCCCCACCCTTTGCTGGCGCTGCTGCGCGCCGCGCCCTACACCAGCGAAGGCCTGGCTGCCGCCAGCGGCATGACGCTGCCCGACGTGCTGGCGACGCTCAGCGAACTGGAACTCGACGGCCGGGTCGCCTGCGAGGCCGGCACCTGGGTGCATCGCTCCGGCTGAAACCGTACACTTCGCGCACCCTGTCCGCTGGAGTGAGTCGATGATCAGCAGCTTTCGTGCGCAATGCGCCGCCCGGGTCGTCCGCGAGGGCGGCGTGATCGCCTATCCCACCGAGGCGGTATGGGGGCTCGGCTGCGACCCGTGGAACGAGGATGCGGTGTATCGCCTGCTGGCGCTGAAGGCGCGGCCGGTGGAAAAGGGCCTGATCGTGGTGGCGGCGAACATCCACCAGCTCGACTTCCTTCTCGAAGACCTGCCGGACGTCTGGCTGGACCGCCTGGCCGGTACCTGGCCGGGGCCGAACACCTGGCTGGTGCCGCACCAGGAGCGCCTGCCGGAGTGGGTCACCGGCGTCCATGACAGCGTCGCCGTGCGGGTCACCGACCACCCCCTGGTACAGGAACTGTGCCATCTCACCGGTCCGCTGATCTCCACCTCGGCCAATCCGGCCGGGCGCCCGGCGGCGCGCACGCGGCTGCGGGTGGAGCAATACTTCCACGACGAGCTGGACGCTATCCTCGGCGGCGCCCTTGGCGGGCGCCGCAACCCCAGCCTGATCCGCGACCTGGTGACCGGGCAGGTCATCCGCCCGGCCTGAGTACGCGCTTCAGGGCAACAGTACGGTCGAGCCGGTGGTTCGCCGTGCGGCCAGTTCGGTATGCGCCCTGGCTGCTTCGGCCAGGGCGAAGCGCTGGTTGATCTCGATGCGGATGTCACCGCGCTCGATCAGGCCGAACAGCTCGTCGGCCATCGCCTGGAGTTTTTCCGGGGTATCGGCGTAGCTGCCCAGGGTCGGCCGGGTCACGTACAGCGAACCCTTCTGCGAGAGGATGCCGAGGTTGACCCCGGTCACCGGCCCCGAGGCGTTGCCGAAGCTGACCAGCAAGCCGCGCGGCGCCACGCAGTCCAGCGAGGTTTCCCAGGTATCCTTGCCCACCGAGTCGTAGACCACCGGGCACTTCTTCCCGTCGGTCAGTTCGAGCACCCGCCGCGCCACGTTCTCGTGGCTGTAGTCGATGGTCTCCCAGGCACCGTGCTGCCTGGCCAGGCGCGCCTTTTCCGGCGAGCTGACGGTGCCGATCAGTTGCACTCCAAGGGCCTTGGCCCATTGGCAGGCGAACAGGCCCACGCCGCCCGCGGCGGCATGGAAGAGAATGGTTTCGCCGCCCCGCAGTTCGTAGGTCTGGCGCAGCAGGTATTGGGTGGTGAGCCCCTTGAGCATCACCGCGGCGGCCTGTTCGAAGTCGATGCCGTCGGGCAGGTGGACCAGCTTCTCCTCCGCCAGCACATGCAGTTCGCTGTAGGCGCCCAGCGGGCCGGTGGCGTAGGCGACGCGGTCGCCGACCTTGAAACGGGTCACTTCGCTGCCCACCGCCTCGACCTCGCCGGCGCCTTCGCTACCCAGCTCCGAAGGGAAGCCGGGGGCCGGATAGAGGCCGCTACGGTAGTAGGTGTCGATGAAGTTCAGGCCGATGGCGCGATTACGCACGCGGACTTCCCGGGGGCCCGGCTCGGCGGGTTGGTAGTCGCGGTATTCGAGGACTTCGGGGCCGCCGTAGGCAGCGAACTGGATGCGCTTGGCCATGCTGGAACTCCTGCTTCGTCAGGGTTTCGGACGGTCGCGCCGGGTGGGCGACCTTGGGTAAAGGCCTTCATCCAAGCCTTCCCCTTGACGGCCGTCAAGCGCCGGCTACCCATCCAGGGTGGTATGCTTGCGCCCTCGTTTCGTCGCCAGCCCGCGCCCCGCGCGGCCTCCCCGCTCCAAGGTGAACTCCGTGACCGACCGTATCGCCGCTGTCAAAACCTACCTGCTCGACCTGCAAGACCGCATCTGCGCCGCCCTCGAGGCGGAGGACGGCAAGGCCCGCTTCGCCGAGGACGCCTGGGAGCGTCCGGCCGGTGGCGGCGGACGGACGCGGGTAATCGGCGACGGCGCATTGATCGAGAAGGGCGGGGTGAATTTTTCCCACGTCTTCGGCGATAGCCTGCCGCCCTCGGCCAGCGCCCATCGGCCGGAACTGGCCGGGCGCGGTTTCCAGGCGCTCGGCGTGTCGCTGGTGATCCATCCGGAAAACCCCCACGTGCCGACTTCCCATGCCAACGTGCGTTTCTTCTGCGCCGAGAAGGAAGGCGAGGAGCCGGTCTGGTGGTTCGGCGGCGGCTTCGACCTGACCCCCTACTACGCCCACGAGGAAGACTGCGTGCATTGGCACCGGGTCGCTCGCGACGCCTGCGCGCCGTTCGGCGCGGACGTCTACCCGCGCTACAAGGAATGGTGCGACCGCTACTTCCATCTCAAGCACCGCAACGAGCCGCGCGGCATCGGCGGCCTGTTCTTCGACGACCTCAACCAGTGGGACTTCGACACCTGCTTCGCCTTCATCCGCGCCATCGGCGACGCCTATATCGACGCCTACCTGCCGATCGTCCAGCGCCGCAAGCACACGCCGTTCGATGAACGGCAGCGAGAGTTCCAGGCCTATCGTCGCGGTCGCTACGTGGAGTTCAACCTGGTCTTCGATCGTGGCACCCTGTTCGGCCTGCAGTCCGGCGGCCGTACCGAATCGATCCTGATGTCGTTGCCGCCGCAGGTGCGCTGGGGCTATGACTGGAAACCCGAGCCGGGCAGCGAGGAAGCGCGCCTGACCGAGTATTTCCTCGCCGACCGCGATTGGCTCGCCGGCCAGCCCTGACCCGCCCGCAGGGGACGAGTCCGCTCGCCCCGTCCCACCCCGGCAAAGGAACGACCCATGGACCGCTACTGCGTATTCGGCAACCCCATCGGCCACAGCAAGTCGCCGCTGATCCACCGCCTGTTCGCCGAGCAGACCGGCGAGGCGCTGGTCTATGACGCGCAGCTGGCGCCGCTGGACGATTTCCCCGGGTTCGCCCGGCGCTTCTTCGAGCAGGGCAAGGGCGCCAATGTCACCGTGCCGTTCAAGGAAGAGGCCTATCGTCTGGTGGACGAATTGAGCGAGCGGGCCACCCGGGCCGGGGCGGTGAACACCCTGATCCGCCTGGCCGACGGTCGCCTGCGCGGCGACAACACCGACGGCGCGGGCTTGCTGCGGGACCTGACGGCGAACGCCGGGGTCGAGCTGCGCGGCA
Organism: Pseudomonas sp. YA1; assembly: GCF_058680555.1. Lineage (NCBI taxonomy): Bacteria > Pseudomonadati > Pseudomonadota > Gammaproteobacteria > Pseudomonadales > Pseudomonadaceae > Pseudomonas > Pseudomonas sp. YA1. The sequence goes on along the minus strand of NZ_JBZWBG010000001.1, from coordinate 270,515 downwards.
AGCGGGTTCTCCTGCTCGGCGCCGGCGGTGCGGTGCGCGGGGTGCTCGAACCCTTCCTCGGCGAGTGCCCGGCGGAGCTGCTGATCGCCAACCGCACGGCGCGGAAGGCCGTGGATCTGGCCGAGCGGTTCGCCGATCTCGGCGCGGTGCGCGGCTGCGGTTTCGCCGAGGTCGAAGGTCCTTTCGACCTGGTCGTCAACGGCACCTCGGCCAGTCTTGCCGGCGACGTGCCGCCGCTGGCGCAGAGCGTGATCGAGCCCGGCCGTACCGTCTGCTACGACATGATGTATGCCAAGGAACCGACCGCCTTCAACCGCTGGGCCGCCGAACGCGGTGCGGCGCGTACCCTGGATGGCCTGGGCATGCTGGTGGAGCAGGCCGCCGAGGCATTCTTCCTCTGGCGTGGCGTGCGTCCTGCCTCGGCGCCGGTGTTGGAGACGCTGCGCCGGCAATTGGCAACTGTCTGAGTTGTCAGGCAGCATTTGAGACGTACGTCTCAAATCGGTTTCCATCTGACATGTAGGAATCACAAAACCGGGTTAAGACTTCAGGCTTCACTCACTCTCGAGCGCTGCCGATGAAAACCTTCGCCCGCCTGGCTGCCGGTCTCTGCATCTGCGCCATCGCCAGCCAGGCCAACGCCTGGTCGCAACCGACCCACAAGAACATCGTCAAGGACGCCCTGGCCTTCATGAACTCCTCCTACGCCACCGAGGAGATGCGTCAGGCCTACCGGTTCTACGTGAGCGCCGCCGGCAGCGAGGCGCAGGCCGGGGAGATCCTCGGCCAGGCGGCCTTCGACGTGGACGACTTCAAGGACACCCGTCTCGGTGGCTGGTGGGTCGGCTACGAACACGCGCCGCTGTGGGGCGCGGCTTCGGGCATCGTCAACTACACCTCGTACTGGCACTTCCTCAACCTGGCCCGCGACGGCGACTCCCACGGCAATCCCCACGGCGGCTACGACTACCGCTACCACAAGGTCGACGGCGGCATCGCCGACGTCGACTGGTACGCCATGGTCTACCTCTACAACCGCGAGCTGAAGCGCGAGGACTTCGACACCACCGAGGCGCACTACCGCCAGGGCACCCGCTCGGACTGGCAGGAGCACTACGGCGACTTCCAGACCGCCGCCTTCCAGCCGATCGATAACCTCGCCACCTACTGGTTCGAGCAGTTCCGCGCCGCGCCTTCGCTGCAAACCATCGGCTATGCCCTGCACGCCACCGGCGACGTGGCCCAGCCGCACCATGTGTGGATCACCTCGGCCAACGGCCATTCCAGCTGGGAAGGCTGGGTCGACGACCACTACGCCAGCGAGAAGCTCAACGACCCGGCGGCGGTGGCCAACCTGGTGGGGCGCTACGATCCGAGCAAGAGCATCCGCGACCTGCTCACCCAGACCGGCCAGGTCGCCTACGCGCGCCCCGAGCCGCTCTACGACACCAGCTACGAGACGCGCCTGCGGGTGGCGAAGGAGCTGATTCCCGAGTCCATCGCCCTGACCGTCACCGTACTGACCAAGGGCGCCAACAGCTTCGATGCACAGACTGCTCTCTGACCGCGCTCGGGGCTGGCGTCGCGCACTGTGCGGGGTCGCCTTCGGGCTGCTGGCGTGGAGCGCCCATGGCGTCCCCGCCAAGGCGCCGCAGGATCTGCGGATCGACGGCGAGGTGCTGCCGGGGAAAAGCGTCGACCTGCTCGAGCAGGCCCTGTCGCGGGTCAAGTTCAACACCGACCCGCTGCAGTTGCGCCGTGGCCTGGTGGAAAACCGCCTGCTGGCACGCGCGGTGGAAGACCAGCTCACCGCGCAGAGCCGCGCCGATCTCGACGCCAGCGTGGAGATCGAGGCCGGCAACCTGCTCGAACAGGTATACGGCAGGCGCTACCGCGAGGACCTCGGGCCATACCTGCGCCAGCCCCGGGCCCTGAGCGCGGAGCGTTTGCGCGAGGTGCTGGCGCCGAGGAGCCGCGGCCTGGTGGAAAACAGCCTGCTGCTGGACGAGACGCAGCGCCGCGAGGCGGTCGGGGTCGAGCTGATCGGCTGGCAGTTTCCCGGCCAGCCGGCACAGGTCCTCGACCTGCTATCGCTGTACGAAGGCGACAACGTCCAGGGCCAAGTGGAATTGCAACAGGGCAACCTCGCCTACCTGGCGCGCCAGGTCCAGACCCGCATCCGCCGCGACTACCTCTGGTACCGCCTGGCCCGGGACGGCTTCGGCCCGGCAGAGCGGCAGGGTGTGAGGACCCTGGTGCGGGACAAGCTGGTGCGCCATCGCTATCTGCACCAGATCGGCCTCTACAGTGATTTCCACCATGAGTCCGAGGCGCTGCGGGAACTCGCCGGCAAGGTCAGCGACAAGGACGCCGAGGCCTACTATCGGCGCAACCTGGAGCGTTACCGCAACGTCGCGCAGGTGCAGGCGGCGCATATCCGCCTGGCCGACCAGGCGAGCGCGGACAAGGTCTACGCCGAGTTGCGCAACGGCCTGGCCTTCGACGAGGCGGTACGCCGCTATTCCCTGGCCGACGACAGGGACCGCGACCCGCCCGGCGACCTAGGCCTGATACGGCCCCAGGACGGCCGGCTCGACCTGCTGCACAAGACTGCGCTGATCCAGAAGGCCGATACGGTTTCCCAGCCGATGCGCATCGACGGCGCGTTCGAGATCGTCCGGGTGCGTAGCCGCGAGGATCGCCAGTTGCCCCTCGACGACCGCAGCGTGCGCTTCGAGGTGAACCAGGCGGTGGCGCGCGAGCAACTGGCAGCACAGTTCGAGACGCGCCTGCGCAACCTGCTGGCCGGCGCCAGGGTGGAAGGCCTGTGAAGCGCTGGCTCGGCGTTGCCCTCGGCTGCAGCGGGCTGGCGATCGCCCTGGCCTGCGCCGGCGTGTTGCTGGCGCCCGCCGATATGGCCGCTTCCTCGTCTTCTCCGCCGCCAGCCAGGACGGTTGCGGCGCTGCCCGCGGTCGACGACCGTCCGCCGCCGCTGGCGCCGGTACGATCGCAAGCGGTGGCACCGGCGTACGAGGCGGAGCCGCCGGTGGCGGAACTGGATCGCGAGCAGGCGATCCAGTTCATGCAGATGCTGCGCGACGAGGGCGACCCGCGCAGCCCGCCGCTCGGCGGCCTGCAACCACGCCAGGGCGCGACGGCGCAGGAGTTGGCCGATCCGAAGCAGTACCAGGCCTTCGAGGAACGACAGACCCGCGAACTGGTACAGGCCTACACCAGCGGCGTACAGCAGATCCCGGAAATCCGTGCGCGGATCGAGGCGGCCGAACAGGGTGGCGAGCGCAGCGCCGAGGAAATCGACGAGGCTCGCGCCGCCCTTGGACAGTTGGAGATGATGCGCGACAAGCTGCAGCGGGAATCGCCGCAACTGCTGCCCGGCGACAGCGCACCGACATCGCCGGCCGCGCCCTGAGCGTCAGCCTTCGTAGTGCAGGCGGCAGCCTTCGTCGGCCTGCCGGCCCAGCGCTTCGCGGACCTGCGGGCGAGCGTGGCGCAATACCAGGCGGCGTCCCTCGGCGTGCAGGCGCCGGGCTTCCTGCTGCAACAGCACTGCGCCGGCGAAGTCGATGAAGTTCACCTGGCGGGCGTCCAGCACCAGCCGTGGCCTGTCACATTGGCGCATGAGGCGTTGCAGGTAGTCGCAGGCGCCGAAGAAGATCGAGCCTTCGATGCGTAGCACTTCTTCCTCGTCGTTGCGCTGGCGCAGTACGCGTGGTGTCGAGGTGCGCCGCAGGTAGAAGAACAGCGACGCCAGCACTCCCGCGTAGATGGCGTTCTGCAGCGGCAACAGCAGCGTGGCCAGGGCGGTTAGGCCGGCCACCAGGCATTCGGCGCGGCCGCTGCGGTAGAGCGCGCGGAGCGCCGGGCGGTCGATCAGGCCCCAGGCGATCAGCAGGATGCCTGCGGCCATCGCCGGCAACGGTACATGTTCGATCAGGCGCGCACCGAGCACGGCCAGCAGGGCCACCCAGAGCGCCGAAAACGCACCCGCCAGCGGGGAGCGCGCACCGGCTTCCAGATTGAGCCCGGAGCGGGTGAAGGAACCCGCCGACAGGCTCGCCGACAGCCAAGGCCCGAGCAGGTTCGACAGACCCTGGGCGCGGACCTCCTGGTTGGCATCGAACGCGTCTCCCTGGCGCGCGGCCAGGGCGCGGGCGATCGATAGGCTGGTGACCAGCCCGAGCATGCCGCAGGCCACCGCCGCAGGTAGCAGGTCGAGGATCGATCGGGAATCGAAGACCAGCGGATTCCAACCCGGCAGTGCACTCGATAAGGCCTGCACATGGGCTACCGAGGCGAAGGTCCCGGGTAGCGCCCAGACCAGCGTGGCACCGCCCAGCAAGCCAAGCAGCAGGGCCGGCCAGCGCGGTCGCAGGCTCCTGACCAGCAGGCTGAGCGCGAAGCTGAAGCCGCCCACCAGCAGCGATGGGCCATCGAACTCGGCGAACCGCGCCAGCAGCCGCCAGCCGTTTCCCGGCGCTGCGCCCTCCCCGCTCGCGGCCAGGCCGAGAAGATAGGGCAGTTGGCCGAGGACGATCAGCAGCGCCGCGCCAAGGGTGAAGCCGAGCATCACCGAATGCGAGACGAAATTGACCAGCGACCCGACGCGCAGGACGCCGAGCAGCCACTGGAAGGCGCCGGCGAGAAAGGTCAGCAGCAGCACGGCCTGGACGTATTGCGGGCTGCCCAGCGGCGCCAGCGGGGCCACCGAACTGAACAGCAGCACCGAGATCGCCGCGGTGGGACCGCTCACCAGGTAGCGCGACGAGCCCCACAGGCAGGCGATCGCCACTGGCAGCATCGCAGCGTACAGGCCGTACTCCGCTGGCAGGCCGGCGATCAGCGCATAGGCCATCGATTGCGGCAGTGCCAGGATTGCGCCATTCAGGCCGACCCAGGCCTCGCGCCCGAGCATGCCCCGGTGCAGCCCCGGTAGCCAGGCGAGGAACGGCAGCAAGCGCGTCCACATGGCGCTATGGCTGGCCGCGTACCGCGGCCAGGGCGTCGCCGCCGTCGCGGCTGGTCACCCCTTGCAGCCAGGCCTCGAGCACCCGCGGGTTGGCCTTGAGCCAGGCGCGGGTCGCCGAGGCCGGAGTCGCCGTGCCTTCCAGCGCGTCGCTCATCAGGCGGTTCTCCATGTCCAGGTCGAAGCGCAGGTTGGCCAGCAGCCGCGCCGGGTTCGGGCACTGCGCGGCGTAGCCCTTGCGTGCCAGGGTGTAGACCTGGCCGCGGTCGCCGAAGTACTGCTCGCCGCCTTCCAGGTAGCGCAGGTCATGGCGGATGTTCATCGGGTGCGGCGTCCAGCCGAGGAACACCAGCCAGCGCTGGCGCTTCTCGGCCCGGCCGAGTTCGGCGAGCATCGCCTGCTCGCTGGACTCCACCAGCTTCCAGTCGCCGAGGCCGAACTGGTTGGCGTCGATCATCTTCTGGATCGACTGGTTGGCCGGCGCGCCGGAGCCGATCCCGTACAGCTTGCGGTTGAAGCGTTGCCCTTGCGCGGCGAGGTCTTCGAAGCGGTGTACGCCGGCGTCCCAGACGTAGCGCGGCACCGCCAGGGTGAAGCGGGTGCCATCGAGGTTGCGAGCGAGGCGTTCGACCTGGCCGCTGGCGACGAACTTGTCGTGATAGTCCTGGTGCGCGGGCATCCAGCCGCCGAGGAAGGCGTCCACCTGGCCGTCGCGCAGGCCGCCATAGATGATCGGCACCGACAGGGTATCGATCTTCACCTGGTAGCCGAGGCTTTCCAGGAGAAACGCGGCGGTGGCGTTGGTCACCGCGATATCGCTCCAGCCTGGATCGGCCAGCCTGACGCGGGCACAGGCGGGGTCTTCGGCGTATAGCGAGGCGCTGCCCAGGAACAGGGTGGCGGCCAGCAGGCAGGTGGGAAGCCGGTTCATGGAAGTGCCCTCGTGCTCAGGGTTGCGGGAAGCGCGCGCGGCGCTCGAGATCGTCCAGGTCGATATGGTTGCGCATGTACTGCTGGCTGGCGTCGACCCACGGCTGGTGGTCCCAACTGGCCAGCCGCCCTCGCGCCAGCGCGGCGGCCACCAGGCGTCGGCGGCGCTGGCTGTCGAGTACGGCGCGGGTGATCGCGGGGATGTCCCAGCGTCGCCGGGCCTCGTCGAGGAACGCCTCGAACGTTCCGCGATGGGCCGGACTGGCGGCGAGGTTCTCGCGCTCCTGCGGGTCGTTGCGCAGGTCGTAGAGCAGGCAGGGGTCCTGCTCGGAGTAGATGAACTTGTAGTCGCCGCGGCGGATCATCATCAGCGGGCTGAGGGTGCCCTCGGCGGTGTATTCGCCGATCACCTCGTCATGCCCGCTGCCATCGCGCAGGTGCGGCAGCAGCGAGCGGCCTTCCAGCGGCAGGCGTGGATCGACCTGGCCGCCGGCCAGCTCCACCAGGGTCGGCAGCAGGTCCACGGTGGATACCGAAGCGCCGATGCGGCGCGGCGCGAAGCGCGCCGGCGCATGGACCAGCAGCGGCACGCGCGCGGCCATCTCGAACCAGTGCATCTTGTACCAGAGGCCGCGCTCGCCGAGCATGTCGCCATGGTCGCCGGAGAACACCACGATGGTGTCGTCGGCCAGCCCGCATTCCTCCAGGGTCGCCAGCAGCGCACCGATCTGCGCGTCGACGTAGCTGCAGGCGCCGAAGTAGGCACGCCGGGCGGCGCGGATGCGCTCCTCGGGCAACGGCTTGTCCCACAGGTCGATGACCTTCAGCAGGCGTTGCGAATGAGGGTCCTGCTCCTCCTGGGCGAAGCGCTGGCGCGGCAGCGGGATGTCTTCGTCGCGGTAGAGATTCCAGTAGCTCGCCGGGATGCTGTAGGGGTCGTGCGGATGGGTCATCGACACGGTCAGGCAGAATGGCTGGCCGGCGTGCTGGCGAACATGGTCGTAGAGGTACTGGCGGGCCTTGAACACCACCTCCTCGTCGAAGTCCAGCTGGTTGGTGCGCACGCAGGGACCGGCCTGCAAAACCGAGGACATGTTGTGGTACCAGCTCGGGCGCACCTCCGGCTCGTCCCAGTTCACCGCCCAGCCATAGTCCGCCGGATAGATGTCGCTGGTCAGGCGTTCCTCGTAGCCGTGCAACTGGTCGGGACCGCAGAAGTGCATCTTGCCCGACAGCGCCGTGCGATAGCCGAGGTTGCGCAAGTAGTGGGCGTAGGTGGGGGTATCGGCGGCGAAGTCGGCGGCGTTGTCCCAGGCGCCGATGCGAGTAGGCAAGCGACCGCTGACCAGGGTGAAGCGCGACGGCGCGCAGAGCGGGCTGTTGCAGTACGCCGAGTCGAACACCACGGCCCGTTCGGCGAGGCGCGAGAGGTGAGGCATGCGCAGCACCGAGCGCGGATCGTGAAGCGGCAGCAGCGGCGCGGCCATCTGGTCGGCCATGATGAACAGGATGTTCGGCGAGGTCTTCATCGGGCGGCTTATCCCATGCGATTGGGTTATGCGATAGTGCTGCGTCGATCATCAGTGCATCGAAATCCCTGGTAAACCGCATGGGGCTGGATGCGTTGGATAAGCCTGGCTTATGGGAGAACGCCTCATGCCGCTGTCCCTCGACCTGCTCCGGGTATTCGAGTCCGCCGCCCGCCAGCTCAGCTTCACCGCTGCCGCCGAGGAGCTGGGGACCACCCAGCCTGCGGTCAGCCAGCAGATCAAACGCCTGGAGAAGGAGCTGGCGACCCCTCTGTTCCAGCGCGTCCATCGAGGCATCGTGCTCACCGACGCCGGCCAGCTCCTGCTCCGCCACGTGGCCGCCGGCCTCGAGACGATCGATGCCGGCATCGCCGCGCTGGGCGCGCGCCAGCGCCACGAGGTGCTCCAGGTGGCCACCGACTACGCCTTCGCTGCCTACTGGCTGATGCCGCGCCTTCCGCGCTTCCACCAGGCCCATCCGCACCTGGACGTGAGCCTGGTGACCAGCGAGCGCGGCCTGGCCGGCCAGCGCGGCGATATCGACGTGGCGATTCTGTTCGGCGACGGTCGTTCCAAGCACGGCGAAGCGCACCGGCTGTTTCGCGAGGAGGTGTTCCCGGTCTGTAGCCCGCGCCTGGTCGAGGGATTGCAGTTGCCGCTGGCCAAGGCGCACCTGGCGCGCCTGCCGATGCTGCATCTGAAGCCGGCGCAGCACGCCCGCTGGTTCGACTGGCCGGCATTGTTCGAAGCGTTGGCCATCGATCGGCAGCCGATTCCGGCGGTGCTCAGCTTCGACAACTACACCTTGCTGATCCAGGCGGCCATCGCCGGCCAGGGCGTGGCCATCGGCTGGCGCCACCTGGTCGACGGCCTGCTCGAACAGGGGCTGCTTTGCCGGCCCATTGGCGAGAGCTGCCTGTCGCGATACGGGTACTATGCGGTATTGCCGGAGCGCAAGCGGCGCCAGCGGCTGGTCGACGGTTTCGTCGACTGGCTGCAGGCCGAGTTGCAGGCCGGCGGCGCTTGAAGAGGTGACGATGAACGAGTATTCCACCCCCCGCATCCAGGGCTTCCATGCTCACGTCTATTTCGATGCGCAGAGCATCGAGCGAGCCCGCGTCCTTTGCGAAGAGGCGGCGCGGCGCTTTCCGCTGAAGATGGGGCGGGTCCATGAGCGGCCGGTAGGGCCGCATCCGGACTGGAGCTGCCAGCTGGCGTTCGCTCCCGAGGTGTTCGGCGAGCTGGTGCCCTGGCTGGCCATCCATCGGCAGGACCTGGTGGTGTTCATCCACCCGGTCACCGGCAACGATCTGCTCGACCATCGCGACCGAGCCATCTGGATGGGAGCCATTCGCCCGCTGGACCTGTCGATCCTGGACGAAGGCCCGCAACGCTATGACTTCGCCGTGCCTTGAGGCGCGGTCATCGTCATCCAGTCGTGCAGTTCGCATTGCAGCTCGCCCAGTGCCGTCACCAGGTCGTCGACGGCATCGGCGAGCTTGCGCACGGAGCTTTCGCCGCAGGCGATCTCCAGTTGGTGGCAGGCGCGTTCCACGGCGTGGGCGTGGATCAGCGAGGCCATGCCCGCCAGGCGGTGCGCCAGCTCGTTGAGTTCCTGGGTCTGCTCGCGCTCCTGGGCGCGCCGCAGCTTGCGGGTGTCTTCGTTGTTGCTGGTCATCAGCTGCGCGACGAGCAGGCGGCTGATTTCCGGTTGGTTGGCGCGGTCGCCCAGGGCGGCGGTCAGGTCGAACGTTCGCATGGGATCCTCAGATCAGCTCGTGGCGGCGGGCGAAATCGATCAGGCCGGCCAGGGAATGGGCGTTGAGTTTCAGCATGATGCGTGACTTGTAGGTGCTCACGGTTTTCTCGCTGAGGAACAGCTGCTGGGCGATGGCCTTGTTGGTGTTGCCGTTGGCCAGGTACTGCAGCACGGTCATCTCGCGGTCGGAAAGGCTTTCCAGCATGCGGGCCTCGTTGTCGCGGCTCTGCTGGTTGATGCTGCGCAACGCCCCGGTGGGGAAGTGGATGTAGCCGGCCAGCACGGCCTTGGCGGCGAGCAGCAGCTCGGAGAGGTTTTCCCTTTTGCTGACGAAGCCCATGGCGCCGGCCTGCAGGCAGCGCGGGGCGAACTGCGCCGGATTCTGCCGGGTCAGGACCAGGACCTTGGTGTCCAGCTTCAGGGACTTCAGGCGGGCTATCACTTCGAGACCGTCGATCTTGGGGATGCCGATGTCCAGGATGGCCAGGTCGGGAGACTTCTTGCGGGCTACCTGCAGGGCTTCGGCACCGTTGTCGGCCTCGCCGACGATGGTGAAACCGTCGCGCTCGAACAGCAAGCGCACGGCCAGGCGGATAGCGGGATGATCATCGACGATCAGCACCTTACTCATGCGAACCTTCTTTGAATGCGTTGGCTATTTGGGTGAGGCGCTATTCAAGGCTTCGGCAGAGTCGGCGGACAATAAGACGTTTCTGAAAGTGACCGTGAATTTTTCCTCACGGTTCTGGCAGCGTGCAACGCAAGGCCAGGCGCAGCGGGTTGCCTGCGCCTGGCGAATGCCGCTGTCAGGGTCTGTCAGCGTGCGTTGCGCACGCCTTCGGCCAGCTCGCCGCACAGGGCGAGGACATCCTTGACCGCCTGGGCATTGTCGCGGGCCTTGGCGATCCGGTCGATCAGCGCCGAGCCGACCACCACGCCGTCGGCCAACCGCGCGACCGCGGCGGCGTGTTCGGCGCTGCGGATGCCGAAGCCGATACCGATCGGCAGGTCGGTATGCCGGCGCAGGCGCGCCACCGCTTCCTCGACGTGTTCCAGGGTCGCCGCGTTGGCGCCGGTGACGCCGGCCACCGACACGTAGTAGACAAACCCGGAACTGCCTTCGAGCACCGTCGGCAGGCGCTGGTCGCCGGTGGTCGGGGTGGTCAGGCGGATGAAGTCGAGGCCGGCGGCCTGGGCCGGGTGGCAGAGGTCTTCGTTGTGCTCCGGCGGCAGGTCGACCACGATCAGGCCGTCCACCCCCACCTCCTTCGCCTCGGCGATGAAGCGCTCGACGCCGTAGTGGTGGATCGGGTTGAAGTAGCCCATCAGCACCAGGGGTGTCTCGCTGTCGCCGCTGCGGAATTCGCGGACCATCTGCAACGTCCTGGCCAGGGTCTGGCCGCCGTCGAGGGCGCGGATGTTGGCCAACTGGATGGCCGGGCCGTCCGCCATCGGATCGGTGAACGGCATGCCCAGTTCGATCACGTCGGCTCCGGCCGCCGGCAGGCCTTTGAGGATTTCCAGGGAAGACGCGTAGTCCGGGTCGCCGGCGGTGACGAAGGTCACCAGGGCGGCGCGGTTTTCCTGCTTGAGCTGGGCGAAGCGGGTCTGCAGGCGGCTCATGCTTTCGACTCCTGTTGCATGTGGTGCATGACGGTCTGCATGTCCTTGTCGCCGCGACCGGACAGGTTCACCACCATGATGTGCTCCTTGGGCAGGCTGGGCGCACGCTTGAAGACCTCGGCCAGGGCATGGGAGCTTTCCAGTGCCGGGATGATGCCTTCGAGGCGGCAGCAGGTGTGGAAGGCCTCCAGGGCTTCGTCGTCGGTGATCGAGGTGTACTCGACGCGGCCGGTGTCGTGCAGCCAGGCGTGTTCCGGGCCGATGCCGGGATAGTCGAGGCCGGCGGAGATGGAGTGTGCGTCGATGATCTGGCCATCCGCATCCTGCAGCAGGAAGGTGCGGTTGCCGTGCAGCACGCCGGGAACCCCGCCGTTCAGGCTGGCCGCGTGCTTGCCGGTGTCGATGCCGTGGCCGGCGGCTTCCACGCCGACGATCTGCACCCCGGCGTCGTCGAGGAACGGGTGGAACAGGCCCATGGCGTTGGAGCCGCCGCCGATGCAGGCGACCAGCGAATCGGGCAGGCGCCCTTCCTTCTCGGCCAGTTGCTCGCGGGTTTCCTTGCCGATCACCGCCTGGAAGTCACGGACCATCGCCGGGTACGGATGCGGGCCGGCGACCGTGCCGATCAGGTAGAAGGTGCTGTCGACGTTGGTCACCCAATCGCGCAGCGCCTCGTTCATGGCGTCCTTCAGGGTACCGGTGCCGGCGGTCACCGGGATCACCTCGGCGCCCAGCAGCTTCATGCGGAAGACGTTGGCCTGCTGCCGGTCGATGTCGGTGGTGCCCATGTAGATCACGCACTGCAAGCCGAATCGCGCGGCGACGGTGGCGGTGGCCACGCCGTGCATGCCGGCGCCGGTCTCGGCGATGATGCGTTTCTTGCCCATGCGCCGGGCGAGGAGGATCTGGCCGATGCAGTTGTTGATCTTGTGCGCGCCGGTATGGTTCAGCTCCTCGCGCTTGAGGTAGATCTTCGCTCCGCCGCAGTGCTCGGTCAGGCGCTCGGCGAAGTACAGCGGGCTCGGCCGGCCGACGTAGTCGCGCTGGAAGTAGGCCAGTTCCTCCTGGAACGCCGGGTCGTCCTTGGCCTTCTCGTACTCGCGGGCGAGGTCGAGGATCAGCGGCATCAGGGTCTCGGCGACGTACTGGCCGCCGAAGCGGCCGAACAGGCCCTTGGCGTCGGGGCCGTTGCGATAGGAAGTCATGGAGGGCTCCAGGAAATGACGTATGGGCAGAATCTAATCCCCCCGCCGGGCAAAAGAAACCGATAAGATTGCGCAAACCTGTCAGGAAAACTCACGAATAGCCATGAGCCGCGACCTGCCCTCCCTGAATGCCCTGCGCGCTTTCGAAGCCGCTGCCCGGTTGCACAGCATCAGCCTGGCGGCCGAGGAACTGCACGTTACCCATGGCGCCGTGAGCCGGCAGGTGCGGTTGCTCGAGGACGATCTCGGGGTGGCCCTGTTCGGCAAGGATGGACGCGGCGTAAAACTCACCGATTCCGGCGTTCGCCTGCGTGACGCCTGCGGCGATGCGTTCGAGCGACTGCGTGGCGTCTGTGCCGAGCTGCGCCGGCAGACCGCCGAGGCCCCGTTCGTCCTCGGCGTACCCGGCAGCCTGCTGGCGCGCTGGTTCATCCCGCGGCTGGACCGGCTCAACCGTGCCCTCCCCGACCTGCGCCTGCAACTGTCCACCAGCGAGGGCGAGTTCGATCCGCGTCGTCCCGGCCTGGACGCCATGCTCTGGTTCGCCGAGCCGCCCTGGCCGGCGGACATGCAGGTCTTCGAACTGGCGCCCGAGCGCATGGGCCCGGTGGTCAGCCCGCGCCTGGCGCAGGAAACCGGCCTGGCCCAGGCGCCCGCCGCGCGGCTGTTGCAGGAGCCGCTGCTGCATACCGCCTCGCGGCCCCAGGCCTGGCCGGCCTGGGCCGCGAGCCAGGGGCTGGCGGCGGAGGCGCTGCGCTATGGCCAGGGGTTCGAGCATCTCTACTACCTGCTGGAAGCGGCGGTGGCGGGCCTCGGCGTGGCCATCGCCCCGGAGGCGCTGGTCCGCGACGATCTCGCCGCGGGCCGCCTGGCGGCGCCCTGGGGCTTCATCGAGACCGATGCGCGCCTGGCCCTGTGGGTACCGGCGCGCCTGCACGATCCGCGTGCCGGGCGCCTGGCGCAATGGTTGCGGGAGCAGTTGGCAGGCTGAGCGCTGGCGATTTGCTGCACTTTTCCGGCTCGGCTAGTGTCCATTGAACAGAGGCGCCCGTCGGGCGCGAAGAACCAGGCATCGTCCGGGGAGAGAGTTCATGTCCAATCACCACACCTACAAGAAGATCGAACTGGTCGGCTCGTCCAAGACCAGCATCGAGGACGCCATCAACAACGCCCTCGCCGAAGCGGCGAAGAGCATCCAGCATCTGGAATGGTTCGAGGTGGTGGATACCCGCGGGCACATCGAGAACGGCGCCGTCGGCCATTACCAGGTGACCCTGAAAGTAGGGTTCCGTATCGCCAATAGCTGATGGCACCCTGGAAACCTGTCCACGATCGCCTGCGCCCTGGAAAGGCCGCCGTGTCTTTCCGCTTCGCCGGATCATGCACAGGCTATGAGGGCGGCGTGCCTCCATGGGCGGCGCGCTCGTCTCAACCTTGCCGCATTTGGCAAGCCTGACCCGTTCGGGTCTTCATCCATGCAACGAGGGAATGTGTTCATGAAGAAGTTGATGTTGGCAGTCGGCCTGTTTGCCGTGGCGGGCAGCGCATTCGCCGCCAAGCCCTGTGAGGAACTGAAAGCCGAGATCGATGCGAAGATCAAGGCCAACGGCGTTCCTGCCTACACCCTGGAAATCGTCGACAAGGGCAGCGTCACCGACAAGAAGTTAGTCGGCACCTGCGACGGCGGCACCAAGGAAATCGTCTACCAGCGCGGCTGATGCAGCGCCTGCGACGAGCAGTATCCGGGGCCGGCTTTCCCATGGGAGCCGGCCCTTTCTTTTTGCCGCGATGAGTACCTTACCAACGATGGGTCTTGTTGCAGTTCGTCGAGAAAGCGTGCCATCTAACGGATTAATCCAAAAGTCTGTGTTAGGTTTTTCGGCACGCCCAGATGGCCTTGTGCCTTAATTCCGGATTGTCCGACTCATGGAAGACGGATTTCGGAATATTCCTGCTTACCCGCTGTAGCCGCTGGGCCAACATCGCGCCTTTCTGTATTTCAAGGAATGAAATCGTGGCTCTCCATCGCCTGGCCTTTATCTTCCTGTGCCTGCCCCTCATGGCCAGCGCCGCCCCCTTCACCTCCCCCGGTGACCGCGACCTGATCCGCGACCGCCAGCAGCGCCTGCTGGACGAACAGCGCAAGCGCCTGGAGGAACTCCAGCAACTGCCCGGCAAGGGAGCGCCCGCCGCTGCGGATGCCTCCGGCGACGACGAGCGCTGCTTCGAGATTCGCCGCATCGAGCTGGAAGGCGCCGGGCACCTTGGCGAAAGCGCGCGTCGCCAGTTGCTGGCGCCCTACCAGGGGCGCTGCCTGGGCGTCGGCCAGCTCAATGCGCTGCTCAAGGCCGTCACCGACCATTACCTGGATCGCGGCTACGTCACCACCCGCGCCTACCTGCCACAGCAGGACCTGGCCTCCGGGACCCTGCGCATCATCGTCGTCGAAGGCCGCCTGGAGGGCCTGGACAGCTCCGCGCTGGCCAGCCCGCGCGAACTGGCGATGAGCTTTCCGGGCAGGACCGGCGAGCTGCTCGACCTGCGCGAACTGGAGCAACTGGTCGACCAGTTGAGCCGTCTGCCGTCGCGCCAGGCGCAACTGGAGCTGGTGCCCGGCAGCGAGGTCGGCGGCAGCCGGGTGCGTCTCAAGGGCGAGCGCGACAAGCCCTGGCGGGTCTCCGCCACGCGCAACAACGACGGCGACGTCAGCACCGGCGAGCAGCAGATGGGCCTGGGCCTGGACTGGGACAGCCCGCTAGGCCTGGCCGACCAGCTCAACCTGCGCGCCAACCGCGACGCGGTGACCGACCGCTGGCGCCATTCCGACAGCCAGAGCCTGTTCTACACCCTGCCCTGGGGCTGGTGGACCTTCACCTACGGCTACAGCCAGAGCGACTACCGCACGCGCAACGAGGCCAGCGGCTTCCCCTTCAAGCTCGATGGCGACAGCCGCAGCCATCAGTTCCGCGCCGAACGCGTGCTGCACCGCGACGGCGTGAGCAAGACCGCCATGAGCCTGGGGCTCAGCCACCAGCGCACCAACAACTATGTCGAAGACACCCGCCTGGAAGACCAGAGCACGCGGATCACCGAGACCCAGCTCGGCTTCAACCATGGCCGGCGGATCGGCAGTGGCTTCGTCAACCTCGACCTCGGCTGGCAGCAGGGCATCGGCGCCCTTGGCGCGCAAGGTCGCGGCCACCCGCACGCGGGCGATCCGAATGCGCGCTACGACAAGTACAGCCTGACCCTCAGCTACCTGCAGCCGTTCCAGCTATGGGGCGAGCGCTTCAGCTTCGACAGCCTGGCCACCGGGCAAAGGAGCGAGGACGTGCTGTTCAGCCCGCAGCGCATCAGCCTCGGCGGCAACAGCTCGGTGCGCGGCTTCAAGGACCAGACCCTGACCGGCGACAGCGGCGGCTACTGGCGCAACCAGTTGCGCTGGCGGCGCGCGGTGGAATGGGCGCCGCTGCGGCCCTGGCTGCAGGAATACGGCGTGGCCTTCGCCTACGACGTCGGCGTGATCCGCCACGACCGCTACAACGACGGCGCCAGCGGGCGCATGAGCGGCAACGCCATCGAACTGGATGCCCGCGGCCGCTATTTCGCCGCCAGCGTCGGCTTCGCCCGCTCGCTGGAGCGGCCCAGCGCCATCGAGCGGCGCGAGCACCCCATCTATTTCCGGGTCGACGCGTTCTTCTGAAGACGCGGCGACCTCCTGAACGCTTTAGGAAAGCGCCTACCTGCATCGAGGCCCTTTCCTTGGAAAACCTTGCTTAACCTCGCCGGGCCCCTACCCGCCAAGGAGTAACGATATGGACATCCGCAGCCCGCTGAACCAGTGCATCGCCCTGTCCCTGGCCGGCATCCTGTTCCTCAACCCGATCGTCGCCACGGCGGCGGGGCTGGCGCTGGACAAGGCCGCCGGCGGCAACACCGGCCTGGGCCAGGCGGGCAACGGCGTGCCCGTCGTCAATATCGCCACGCCCAACGGCGCCGGACTGTCGAACAACCATTTCCGCGACTACAACGTCGGCGCCAACGGGCTGATCCTCAACAACGCCACCGGCAAGACCCAGGGTACCCAGCTCGGCGGGATCATCCTCGGCAACCCCAACCTCAAGGGCCAGGCGGCGCAGGTGATCCTCAACCAGGTCACCGGCGGCAACCGCAGCACCCTGGCCGGCTACACCGAGGTGGCCGGGCAGTCGGCGCGGGTGATCGTCGCCAACCCGCACGGCATCACCTGCCAGGGCTGCGGCTTCATCAACACGCCGCGCGCGACCCTCACCACCGGCAAGCCGATCATGGACGGCCAGCGCCTGGAGCGCTTCCAGGTGGACGGCGGCGACATCGTCGTCGAAGGCGCCGAACTGAACGTCGGCAACCTCGAACAGTTCGACCTGATCACCCGCAGCGCCAAGCTCAACGCCAAGCTCTACGCGAAGAACCTCAACATCGTCACCGGCCGCAACGACGTCCAGGCCGACAGCCTGCAGGCCACGCCGCGCGCCGCCGATGGCAGCGAGAAGCCACAGCTGGCGATCGACAGCTCGGCGCTGGGCGGGATGTACGCCGGGGCGATCCGCCTGGTCGGCACCGAGCAGGGCGTGGGGGTGAAGCTGGCCGGCGACATGGCCGCCAGCGGCGGCGACATCCGCATCGACGCCAGCGGCAAGCTGAGCCTGGCCCAGGCCTCCAGCCAGGGCGACCTGAAGATCGCGGCCCAGGCCGTGGAGCTGAACGGCAAGACCTACGCCGGCGGCAGCGCCGAGATTCGCAGCGCGGAGGAACTGGTCAACCGGCAGAGCCTGGCGGCGCGCGAACGCATCGCGCTGGAGGCGGCGCATATCGACAACGCCGGGGTGATCGAAGCCGGCGTCGAGCCAGACGAGCGACGCAACGCGCGCGGCGACCTCGAGCTGCGCAGCGGCACCCTGCGCAACGCCGGCAGCCTGGTGGCCAGCCGCGCGCTGGAAGCGAAGGCGAGCCAGGCGCTGGACAACCAGGGCGGCAGCCTGAAGGGGGCGACCGTCCGGGTCGACGCCGGGCACCTGGACAACCGTGGCGGCAAGCTGCTCGCCGAGGGCGAACTGCGGGTCGAGGCGAGCAGCCTGGACAACCGCCAGGACGGCCTGTTGCAGAGCCGTGACCGCGCCGTGGTCAAGACCCGTGGCGATCTCGACAACCGTGGCGGCCAGGTGATCGGCCTGAACGACCTGGAGGTCGGCGCGGCGACGCTCGACAACGGCCAGCAAGGCCTGCTCGGCAGCCAGCAGTCCACCCGCATCAGCGCCCAGGCGCTGGTCAACCGGGGGGACGGCGAAGTCTCCGGCAAGCGCGTCGAGGCCCGCGTCGGCAGCCTCGACAATCGCGGCGGCAAGCTGATCGGCGACGACCTGCTGGTGGTCGCCAGCGGTGCCATCGACAACCGCCTCGGCTTGTTCTCCGCGGCCAACCGCCTCGACCTGCGGGCGCGCAGCCTGGACAACAGCGGTAAGGGCACGCTGAGCAGCCGGGGCGGCCTGGAGGTCAGCCTCGGCGGCCTGCTGGACAACCGCGATGAAGGCAACCTGCTCAGCCAGGGCGCGCAGCGCGTGACGGTGGGGCAACTGGACAACCGCGCCGGCGGCCTGCTGTCGAGCCGCAGCGAGTTGAACGTCCACGGCGCCAGCCTGGACAACCGTGGCGGCGTGCTGGTGGCCGACGCTGGCCTGAGCGCCACGGGAGGAGCCTTCGACAACCGCGACGGCGGCAGCGCCAGCGGCAAGGCTGGCGTGCGCGTGGAGGTCGCCAGCCTGCGCAACGACCAGGGTGGCAAGCTGCTCAGCGATGGCCGCCTGGACCTCGCAGCGAACGCCGTCGGCAACGCCGGAGGGCGTATCGCCGCCAAGGGCGACCTGCAGGCGACGCTTGGCAGCCTGGCCCAGCAAGGTGGCGAACTGGTCAGCGAAAAGACCCTGAAGGTCGCGGCCGACACGCTCGACAACAGCCAGTCCGGGCTGATCGCCGCGAATGGCGGCATCGCTATCGAGGCGCGGCAGGTCGACAACCGCGCCGGCGAGATTTCCAGCACCTCGAAGGTCGCCGTGAACGCCCGCGAGCAACTGGACAACCGCGGCGGCAAGGTCATCGGCGACAGCGGCCTGCGCCTCACCGTGCAGCGCCTGCTGAACCAGGCCAAGGGGGTGCTGGCCGGGCGCGACGGCCTGAGCCTGGACGGCGGCGAACTGTTCAACGGCGACGGCGGTCGGCTCGACAGCCAGAACAGCCTGAGCGTGAGCCTCGGCGGCGTGCTGGACAACCAGGGCGGCGCGCTGGTCAGCGAAGGCAGCCTGACGGCGCGCGCCGCGCGCCTGGACAACCGTGGCGGAACCTTCTCCAGCGCCGGTGCGCTGGCGCTGACCAGCCAGGCCGCGCTGGACAACCAGGGCGGCAGGCTGCTCAGCGATGCCGGCGTGACGCTGAAGGGCGCCAGCCTCGACAACAGCCGTTCCGGCGTGATCAGCGCCAAGGGCGCGGTGGATATCCGCACCGGCGTGCTGGACAACAGCCGCAACGGCGGCATCGGCAGCAACGCCGGCATCACCCTGGTGGCCGCCCGGCTGGACAACGGCCAGCAGGGCCGGATCAGCGCCAAGGGCCTGCTCGACGCCAACCTGAAAGGCCTCGACCAGCGCGGAGGCGGCGTTCTGGTCAGCGAAACCGGCGTCACCCTCGACCTCAATGGCGGCACGCTGGTCAACCGCGACGGCGGCCTGATCGCCACGCCCGGCGCGCTGCTGCTGCGCCAGCTCGGCGCGGTGGACAACGGCGCCGGCGGGGAAATCTCCAGCGACCGCGCCTTCACCCTCGCCGCCGCCAGCCTGGACAACCGCGGCGGGCGCCTGATCGGCGCCGACAGCCTGACCCTGCGCATCGCCCAGGCCCTGGACAACAGCCTGGCCGGGGTGATCTCCGGCGCCGCCGGCCTGGACATCGCGGCCGCTCGCCTGGACAACAGCGCCAAGGGCACCCTGGCCAGCCGCGCCGGCATCGACCTGCGCGTCGACGGCGCGCTGGACAACCACGCCGAAGGCACCGTCTCCGGCGCCCGCCTGACGCTCGCCAGCGCCTCGCTGGACAACAGCGGCAAGGGCCTGCTCTCCGGCAACGCCGGCCTGAGCGTCGTCACTGGCGCGCTGGACAACGCCGAGGGTGGCCAACTGATCAGCCAGGGAGTGCTGGACGTCAGCAGCGCCGACCTCGACAACCGTGGCGGCGCCCTCAGTGGCAAGCAGTCGCTGCGCCTGAGCGCCGCCAACCTGGACAACCGTGGCGGCCTGCTCACCAGCGACGGCGAACTGGAACTGGCGGCAGGGCGCGTCGACTCCGCCGACGGCGGCGAAATCTCCGCCCGGGGCGACCTGCGCCTGACGGTCGAGCGCCTGGTGCAACGCCAGGGTCGGCTGATCGGCGAGCGCGGCGTCAGTCTCGACCTGCGAGGCGGCGACCTGGACAACCAGGGCGGCCTGATCAGTGCCCGCGGCCCGCTGAGCATCGAGCGGCTGAACGTCCTCGACAACCGCCAGGGCGGCGAGATTTCCAGCCAGCAGGGCTTCGAGCTGCTGGCCAGGCGCATCGACAACGGCCAGCAGGGGCGCATCATCAGCGCCGGGAAACTGCGCCTGGACGCCGACGCGCTGGGCAACGCCGGCGCCGGCCTGCTCTCCGGATGGCAGGGCCTGACGGTGACAGGCGGGAGCCTGGACAACAGCGCCGGCGGCACCCTTTCGAGCAAGGACGGCGAGCTGGCCATCAGCCTCGGCGGCGCGCTGGACAACCACGGCCAGGGCGCCCTGGTCAGCAAGGGCGCGCAACGGATCGACGCCGCCAGCCTGGATAACGCCCAGGGCATCGTCTCCGGCGAAAGCGACGTGACCCTGAGCATCGCCGGGAAGCTGGACAACGGCCAGGGCGGCCTGGTCTCGGCGCAGCGCGCGCTGAGCTTCGAGCGCGACGATACGCTGCTGAACAACGCCGGCGGCCGGATCAACGGCGGCAGCCTGCTGCTCAAGGGCGCCAGCCTGGATAACAGCGACGGCCAGTTGATCAGCCAGGGCCGGCTCGACGCCATCCTCGGCGGCGCCCTGGTCAACACCGGCGCGGCGCGCCTGGCCAGCGGCGGCGACCTGCTGCTGCGCAGCGCCAGCGTCGACAACCGCGGCGGCAAGCTGGTAAGCCAGGGGCTGCTGGAGATCAGCGCCGGCAGCCTCGGCAACAGCGCCTCCGGCACCCTCGCCAGCCAGGCCGGCATGAGCCTGCGCCTGGGCGGCGGCGCCCTGCGCAACCAGCAGGACGGCCTGATCTTCAGCCAGGCCGGCGCCCTCGAGGTGCAGGCCGGCAGCCTGGACAACCGCCAGGGCACGCTCCAGGCCCAGGGCGACAACCGGCTGCGTATCGGCGGCGCGCTGGACAACCAGGGCGGCCGCCTGGACAGCCGGGCCGGCAACCTCGACCTACAGAGCGGCAGCCTCGACAACGGCGCCGGCGGCGTGCTCAACAGCGCCAAGGGTTGGCTGAAGCTGGTCACCGGGCTGTTCGACAACAGCGCCGGCGTCACCCAGGCGCAGTCGCTGGAGATTCGCGCCGGGCAAGGCGTGCGCAACCAGCAGGGCCATCTCTCGGCGCTGGGCGGCGACAACCGCATCGTCACCGCCGACTTCGACAACCAGGGCGGCGGCCTCTACGCCAGCGGCCTGCTCAGCCTCGACGGCCAGCGCTTCCTCAACCAGGGCGCGGCGGCGGGCCAGGGCGGCAAGGTCGGCGCCGGGCGCATCGACTTCAGCCTGGCCGGCGCGCTGGCCAACCGCTTCGGCCAGTTGGAAAGCGAGAGCGAGCTGCACCTGCGCGCCGCCGCGATCGACAACAGCGGCGGCAGCCTGCGCGCCCTCGGCCGCAGCGGCAGTACACGGCTGGTCGCTGGCGGCCTGAACAACGCCTACGGCGTGCTGGAAAGCGCCAACCAGGACCTCGACCTGCAACTGGGCAGCCTGGCCAACGCCGGCGGGCGCATCCTCCACACTGGCAACGGCACCTTCGGCCTGGATTCCGCGCAGGTGATCCGCGCCGGCGGCGAACTGACCACCAATGGCCTGCTGGACATCCGCGCCAGCGAATGGACCAACAGCAGCGTGCTGCAAGCCGGACGCCTGAACCTGGACATCGGCACCTTCCGCCAGACGGCCGAGGGCAAGCTGCTGGCGGTGCAGTCCTTCACTGGCCGCGGCGGCGACTGGAGCAACGACGGCCTGCTGGCCAGCGACGGCAGCTTGCGACTCGACCTGAGCGGCGGCTACCGTGGCAACGGCCGCGCCACCAGCCTCGGCGACTTCGCCCTGAACGCCGCCAGCCTCGACCTCGGCAATGCCGCCAGCCTCGCCGGCGGCGCCAATGTCACGCTTGGCGCCGGCAACCTGCTGGTCAACCGTGGGCGGATCACCGCTGCCGGCGACCTCGTGGCCAGCGCCGCGAGCCTGAACAACTACGGCACCCTGGGCGGCGGCGGCAACCTGCGATTGAACGCGCACGCCCTGCTCAACGAGCGCGGGTTGCTGTTCAGTGGCGCCGACATGACCCTGCGCGCCGGCGACATCACCAACCTCTACGGGGATGTGTACAGCCTCGGCAGGCTGGATATCGCCCGCGACGATGCCGGCAACCGTGCCGCCAGCCTGCGCAACCTTTCCGGGGTGATCGAGAGCGGCAAGGACTTCAGCCTGCGTGCCAGCCTGATCGAGAACCGTCGCGCCGTGCTGGAAAGCAAGTCGGGTCTGTACACCGCGAAGATGGAGCAGACCGCCTGCATCGAAGGCGTCAACGCGGGCGACTGCAGCGGCAAGCGCAACGCCATCTGGACCATCACCCAGCGCGACAAGACCGAGGTCACCGCCAGCAGCGCCATGGGGCAACTGCTGGCCGGAGGCGACTTCGCCATCGACGGCGGCACCCTGAACAACCTTTCCAGCCTGATCGGCAGCGGCGGCAACCTCACCGCCAACCTCGAAGTCCTCGACAACCAGGGCCTGGAAACCGGCGAGCTGGAAACCATCCGCGTGCTGCGTACCGCTCGCGGCGGCGATATCGGCGGCATCGACCTGAAGTCGCGCAACTTCACCAACCTCTACTGGTACCAGAGCGCCAATTTCGACCCGGCGCGCGCGGGCGAGATCCCCGCCGCGCTCAACGCGATCCTCAGCGACTGGTCCTTCGAGTACGAATTCCCGAGCAAGGGGCCGACCCCGATCAGCAGTGGCGACCAGTCCTACGCAGCGGTGATCCAGGCCGCCGGCGACGTCACGGTCAATGCCAGCACGCGCATCGACAACGGCGTCACCCGCCCCGGCTACACCTTCGTCGGCAGCGGCCGCCAGGTGGGCGACAGCGCGGTGGGCGGCAGCGGGGTTTCGGTGGTCGTGCCGCTGACCTCGCAACTGCCGCCCGACCTGGCGCGGCGCCAGGTCAACCCGGTTACCCTGCCCGGCTTCAGCCTGCCCCAGGGCGACAACGGCCTGTTCCGTCTCAGCTCGCGCTTCGCCGAGGACGGCAATGGCAGCGCCGCGCTCGGTGCCGGCGCCGACCGCACCCAGGGCGGTAGCGGCGTCTCGGTCGGCCAGCAAGGCGCCGGCAACGTCGCCGGTACCTGGCAGGGCCAGGGCGTGCGAGTCGATGGCCTGGCTGGCGCGGCCAACGTCCAGGGTCAGGGCGGCAGCGCGCTCGGCGGTAGCCTGCCGGGCGTCGCCCGGGTCCAGGGCGTGCCCGGCAACGCCACGCCGAGCGCCAGCCACAAGTACCTGATCGAGACCAACCCGGCGCTCACCGAACTGAAGCAGTTCCTCAACTCGGACTACTTGCTCAGCGGCCTGGGCATGAACCCGGACGCTAGCAAGAAGCGTCTCGGCGACGGTCTCTACGAGCAGCGGCTGATCCGCGACGCGGTGGTGGCGCGCACCGGCCAGCGCTACATCGACGGGCTGAGCAGCGACGAGGCACTGTTCCGCTACCTGATGGACAACGCCATCGCTTACAAGGACCAACTGCACCTGCAACTGGGTGTGGGTCTGAGCGCGGAGCAGATGGCGGCGCTGACCCACGACATCGTCTGGCTGGAAGAGGTCGAGGTGAACGGCGAGAAGGTCCTCGCGCCGGTGGTCTACCTGGCCCAGGCGGAGGGTCGGCTGGCACCCAACGGTGCGCTGATCCAGGGCCGCGACGTGAAGCTGGTGAGCGGCGGCGACCTGCATAACGTCGGCACCCTGCGCGCGCGGAACGACCTCTCGGCGACGGCCGACAACCTCGACAACAGCGGCCTGATCGAGGCCGGCAAGCGCCTCGACCTGCTCGCCGGCGACTCGATCCGCAACCGCCAGGGCGGGGTCATCGCCGGGCGCGACGTGAGCCTCACCGCGCTGACCGGCGACGTGATCAACGAACGCAGCGTGACCCGCTACGACAGCGCGCTCGACGGCCGCACCTGGGAGCGCAGCTTCGCCGACAGCGCCGCGCGGGTGGAGGCGGCGAACAGCCTGAACGTCCAGGCCGGACGCGACATCGCCAACCTCGGCGGGGTGCTGCAGAGCCGCGGCGACCTCAGCCTCGACGCCGGACGCGACGTCACCGTCGCCGCCGTCGAGGACCGCCAGGGCCAGACCCGCTGGAGCACGTCGCGGCTACAGAGCGTGACCCAGCTTGGCGCCGAAGTCAGCGCCGGGCGGGACCTGAACGTCAGCGCCGGGCGCGACCTCAGCGCAGTGGCCAGCGCCCTCGAAGCGCGCCGCGACATCGCCCTCTCCGCCGGGCGTGACGTGACCCTGGCGGCGGCGGCGAACGAGGAGCATGCCTACAGCAAGACCAGGAAGGTCACCTACCAGGAAGACAAGGTCGCCCAGCAAGGCACCCGCGTGGATGCCGGCGGCGACCTGGCGATCAATGCCGGACAGGACCTGCGCCTGATCGCGAGCCAGGCCAGCGCCGGCGACGAAGCCTACCTGGTGGCCGGCGACAAACTGGAACTGCTGGCCGCCAACGACAGCAACTACTACCTGTACGACAAGAAGAAGAAAGGCGACTTCGGCCGCAAGGAAACCCGGCGAGACGAAGTCACCGACGTCAAGGCGGTGGGCAGCCAGATCAGCAGCGGCGGCGACCTCACCCTGCTCAGCGGCGGCGACCAGACCTACCAGGGCGCGAAGCTGGAATCGGGCAACGACCTGGCCATCGTCAGCGGCGGCGCGGTGACCTTCGAGGCGGTGAAGGACCTGCACCAGGAGAGCCACGAGAAGAGCAAGGGCGACCTGGCGTGGCAGTCGTCGAAGGGCAAGGGCCAGACCGACGAAACCGTGCGCCAGAGCCAGATCGTGGTCCAGGGGAATCTGGCGATCAAGGCCGTGGAAGGGCTGAAGATCGACCTCAAGCATATCGACCAGAAGACCGTGAGCCAGACCATCGACGCGATGGTGCAGGCGGATCCGCAACTGGCGTGGCTGAAGGAGGCCGAGCAGCGCGGGGATGTGGACTGGCGCAGGGTGCAGGAGGTGCACGATAGCTGGAAGTACAGCAACTCGGGGTTGGGGGCTGCGCCGTCACTGGCCATTGCCATCGTTGCAGCTGCTTACCTCGGCCCGGTGTATGGCGCAATGGCCAGCAATCTTGCGACCGGGACCATAAACAATGGCGGTGACTTCGGAAAGGGGCTGAAGTTTGCGACGAGCTCCAATGCTTTGAAGGGATATGCCGTTGCGGGTGCGACAGCTTATTTGGTCAGTCCGCAACTGGATGAGATGTTTGGTGTAAGCACCGACAACGTCAATAAAGTCACTAAAGGATTTGACCTGAGCACTATGAGTGGTCTAGGTGGGTTCGCCACCTATTCTATCATTCAAGGTCTCTCTCAAGCGGGTATTCAAACTGCCGCGTTTGGTGGAAGTTTTGCAGACAACTTAGGTGATGCAATGGCCGGTCAAGCAACAAACTTGGCTATGGCTGCTGGGTTCAATCTCATCGGTGATTGGGCTGATGGAAAGTTTGATTCTGGCTCTCCGCAAAAAGTTATGGCGCATGCCTTGATGGGAGGATTGCTCGCTCAGGCAACAGGTGGAGACTTCAAAACTGGGGCTATGGCAGCAGGGGCTAACGAAGCGCTTGTCAATGTGCTGTCTAACATGGCCGGTGGCGAAGAAAAGCTAGAGCTTATGGCCTCACAGCTAACAGGTCTTCTTGCTGCTACTGTAGTTGATGGAGATGTTGCGAAAGGGGCAGAGATTGCCAAGAATGCAACGGCCTACAATCAGCAGGTTCACCGGGACGCTCTGAGTCGACTGAAAAGAGGAATGAGTGCGCTTCATGAACAAGGCAAGTATGCTGATCTCGAGCCGGAGACAGTGCTTGCTGACCTGCAAAAAATAGCCAGTGGCGAAGCCAAAAGCGTTTCAGATTTGAACCCGAAAGTGGTTCAGTTTCTGAATAGTGAGTTTTCTCCTGCGAGCCTGAGAGAAACGTTGTTTGAGCCGGAGTCCTGGGAAGAGTATGCTGCGATAGCCGTCGATGTACTTTATCCAACGCCTGGGGGGAAGGCAGCAGCTATTGAGAAGGCTGGTGGTAAGCTGTCTAAAGAGGCGTTGGAGGCTCTGGAGAAGAAGTTTTCTTCTGATGCTTTAAAGAATGCACTATGGACTTCAACGAAAAGTAAATCAGCCATTGAAAATGCATTTGGACATTGGCAGAAGCACAAGGGCGAGTTTCCAGAGTTTAAAAATGCCAAGCAGTACGTTGAAGGTACGCAGAATTTCTTGAGTAGTCCGCCCCCGGGGACGTTAACCAAGACACGCCCAAATGGTGATACACTACTATTCGATCCAAAAACCAATACCTTCGGGGTAAAGGACGCAAATGGTGCGCCGCGTACCATGTTCAGGCCTCAGGACGGCATTAACTATTGGAATAGGCAGTAAGGAGAGCCCAGTGAGATATCCTTGCCCGTGCTGTGGATACTTAACTTTTGATGAGGAGCCGTGCGGAACTTATGAAATATGTCCCGTGTGTTACTGGGAAGATGACATTGCTCAGAATAAAGACCCTGATTATGATGGTGGTGCTAACGGGATAAGTCTGAACAATGCCAAAGAGAACTTTTTTAAATATGGAGCGATAAAGCGGGAATTTTTAAAAAACGTCAGGAAACCTTTGGATGACGAATCACTATGACCATAAGGGGTAAAGGAGCCCAAGGGAGCATAAAGGGGACAGATTTATTTTCCCTACTCTAATTTTCTAAGCAGGGAGGCTCCAGCGCAGACGCCGTAAGGAGGCTCCGCGATGCCTAGGTAAGGGCGCATGGTTTAGCGAATTATTTGCTTTGAGCGTTTCAGAGTGGGCGCAGTCGCCGAAATTAGAGTAGTAAAAATAAAATCTGTCCCCTTCCCAATTCGGATGAGATACCATGAAGAAAATAGTATCTTTTAAAGATTTAAAGTGTTTGAGTAATTATGAATTATGGAAGTCCGGTTGGGAGAATAAGAATGAGATTGATATTTTTTCATATATTTCCTATGAAATCAGGCCAGAAGATTTATTGATCTTGGGGAAATTGGTTTTTCCTGATTTTATCTTGGATAGGGGGGCGGTAATACTGGAGATGAACTATGAGGCAGAAAAGTTTAATGGCTGGATGGCAAGATTCGAAGATGATATCCAGTCTGTAGAGAGATTTGTTAATCATACTCATATTTATGACATTTTTTCCGGGTGTAGTGAGGATGTAGAAGATGAAATTTTTGAGCAGCTTGCTCATATGCTTTCTCTATCATGGCGCTTAATTTTAAAAGAGAAATTTCCAGATAGAGATTTTTCGGTTTTGCTATCTTGCTCAGATCAAGATTATGGCCCTACTATTACTTTTTTCCAGAAATAAAAATACTTTATTAAATAAAGAATAAGTAAAGGGGTAGATTTATTTTCCCTACTCTAATTTCCTGAGCATGGAGGCTTCAGCGCAGATGCCGTAAAGGAATTTCGCGATTCCTAGGTAAGGGCGCATGGTTTAGCGAATTAGAGTGTTTCAGCGTGGGCGCAGTCGCTGAAATTAGAGTAGTAAAAATAAATCTGTCCCTTTTCCTGTCTTAACTATTCAAGCCAAGGATGATATTACAGGTTTGCCGAAGACGTATTACTGGGAGGTAGGAATGAAGTCAATTAGAGAGAAAAAAATATGATTGTTCTTGGTGGGTATTTGATTGCTCCTGAGGCTAAAAGAACTCAATTTCCGGTGGTGTCTGATCCTGACGAAGAAGAAGTTCTGGCAGCGCTTTCTAAGCTTCGCCACAGTTCGGGGGTGTTGGTTCTAAGAGTTAAGCCGGAACCTGAGATTGGCGCTTATGAAGTGGCGCTTCATGCAGAGAGTGGACGATTTATAGTTATGCTTAGCCAGCATGCTGAAGATGGTGAGCATGAGGTTTTCACGTTAAGAGGGGCTGGTGAAGGTAATGGATTTACTTATATTTTAGGCGAGGCATATCCTATGGCGGCAGTGACAGAAAATTTTGGGTTGATATGTAATTGTTTCAAAAAATTTTTGCTAGAGAGGGAAGTGTCTTCTGATGTGTGGGTTTAATGTTTCAACGTAAATGAAATAATAAAGGGAATAAAGGGAATAAAGGGAGCAGGTTTATTTTCCCTACTCTAATCTTCTGAGCAAAGGCTCCAGCGCAGATGCCGTAAAGGAACTTCGCGATGCCTAGGTAAGGGCGCATGGTTTAGCGAATTATTTGCTTTGAGCGTTTCAGAGTGGGCGCAGTCGCCGAAATTAGAGTAGTAAAAATAAATCTTTCCCCTTTTCTCTTAATCTCGGCGTTGGTATAACTGATCAGGCAACCAATGTATTTATTATCAAGGGCACAAAGAGTCCAAGTATTGTCCCTACAAATCCAAACTGGAGCCCCAAATGAGTAGCCAGCCAACGTTGGAAGAATGGAATTTTCAAGTGTTAATGCTAATTCAAGCGTTGGTAGGTGCGATATCTGCCAATTTTAGAATGATTGCATTGTTATGGGATGGCGATGAGTGGGTATTGAGATTTTATCTTGAAGAGAGCAACGAAGAGGAGGTTGAGGAGATTGAGGATGTTGTTTGCCAATATACGGCATATCAGGGCTCTAGTTTGAGATGCAGGTCTGAGTTGATCGTGGGGCGTGAACGCCTTCCGGGGCTTTCGGAGGTGGGTAGGGTTGTATACCGTCGCAGAGAGTCTTTTGATATTTAGTTGGGGCAAAAGGTAGCTCCGGCGCAGAAAGTGCTATCAATCAAGGCAGGCTTAATTCTCAGCTCCTGTCTGAGGAGGTTGCGAATGGCCACGCGTTCCAGAAACATGTAGTCGAACGGCAAGAGTTTGTTGATCTTAAGAATAAAGGGGACAGATTTATTTTCTCTACTCTAATTTTCTAAGCAGGGAGGCTCCAGCGCAGACGCCGTAAGGAGGCTCCGCGATGCCTAGGCAAGGGCAAGTGGTTTTACCGATTATCCGCTTCACATGGTCCAGCGGGGACACAATCGGCAAGTGGTATTCGCCGAGGACGAGGACTACCAACGCTACCTCTCCGATCCTCAAGACCTCGAGGATGCCTTCGATAACAAGCTCCATGCATTTTGCCGAATGGCCACCCATATCCATCTGCTCCTGGCGGCTTGCCGGCCCTCCTTTCTACTGCCCCGTCCCACAGCGCCCCAATGTACTAGTACACCGGAAACCGCCGTCTCCCGTTGAACGGGCGGGCCCCGGCCCCCTACCATTCGCAGCACACCGACCCGCGCAAAGGGAGCGGGATGCCGCGTAGGCAGACCGCCATGGAAGGAGAAGCACATATGCCGGTACTGGCTCTGAGACTCACCGCCCTGGCGGCCCTTGCGATCAGCGTGTCGGGGTGCGTCATGGAGGCCTATGGCAGTCGCGCGCGTAGCGATGCGCAGTCCTGGATCGGCTTGCCGATCCAGGACGTGATCAAGCGCTTCGGCGAGCCGGAACGCGTGACGGGGGATGCCGCCAGGCAGAAGTACGTGTGGAAGGAGTACGAGAACTATAGCCACGACTACGACTACACCTACTACGAGCAGGGCCATGGCAATACGCCCAACAGCTCGGTCCTGAACCAGAAGACCGGCACGGCCAACCAGAGCGGCTATTACACCTGCATCTACGAGTTCTTTGCCGACGCCTCGGGCAGGGTGGTCGATGCGACCGCGCGGGGTGAGTGCCGCTAGTTCCAGGCGCCCTTCACGCCGCAAAGGGCGATTGGCTCAGCCAGCCACCGCCTTGTCTCCGACGTCGCAGAGACGCCTCAGTCCAACGCGGAGGCGTCCCCTCCCCTCGCTCCGCCGTGATCGCCAGGCCGCCCTGCCTCACCCGGGTCCTGGTCCGGTCCTTGGCCTTGAAACCCGGCCGTTGCAGCCAGTAGCCGCGGAGGTTGATGCGGGGCGCCAGGCGGTTGTCGTCGCGTTCGTCCAGCGGCGCTCCGAGGTTTCCCCGGCGCCTCACAGCAGGATCAGCAGCGCTCCTACCAGCAGCCCCGCCAGGCTGAAGGGTAGCGTTTGCAGGGCCAGCCGCTTGCCGCCCACCAGCACGACCAGGCCGGCCTTGACCAGGCTGTTGCTCAGGGCGGCAAGGGCGATGCCGCGGCTGGCCACGCCTGGATCGAGTTCGCCCTGCGCCGCGCGGGCCAGGGACAGGGTGATCGCGTCGACGTCGGCGAGGCCGGAGAGCAGCGCGACCGCGTAGATGCCGGCATCGCCGAACAGCCGCCGGCCGACCTCCACCAACAGCAGGATCGCGCTCAGCAGGGCGGCGAAGCGCAGGGCCGGGAGCAGTTCGAAGGGGTTGCGCAGGCCTGGCTCGTCGGGCGCCTCCTGGCTGGCGCGGCCGCCGCGCAGGGCGTGGAACAGCGTGCCGCCAAGGTAGACGAGGGTGGTGGCGGCGAATGGCAGGGCCAGTTCCTTCAGCAAGGCCGGGTGGATCGCGCCGATCTCGACGAGGATGCGCGGGAACATCAGCGCCGAGGTCGCCAGCAGGGCGCACGCCAACAGGGCGTCGGGCATGCGCTCGCGCAGGCGCGCCAGGGTCAGGGTCATCACCGTGGAGGACACCAGGCCGCCGAGCACCGCGGTCAGCAACAGGCCCTTGCGCGAGCCGATCAGGCGGATGGCCAGGTAGGCGGAGAAACCGAGGGCGGCGATCAGCACCACCATCCACCAGGTCAGGTAGGGATTGAAGAACGCCCAGGGACCGTAGCCCTGGTTGGGCAGCACCGGCAGCAGGACCACGGAGATGAACAGCAGCTTGAGGGTGCCCGACAGTTCCTCGGCGGTCAGGCGCTTCAGCAGGGCGTGGAGCTTGTCCTTGAGGCTCAGCAGCAGGGTCAGCACGATGCCGCCGGCGGCAGCCAGCAGGCGCTGTTCGGTGAGGGCGAGGCTGCCGAGGAGGAAGGTCATCAGCAGGGCGATCTCGGTGGTCATGCCCTGGTCGCCGCCACGCCTGACGTCGCTCACGTAGCCGGCCACGGCCAGCGCCGCGAGGGCCAGCAGCAAGGCTACCCAGACCGCGCTGCCCAGTTCGCCCGCGAGCAGGGTGGCGAAGCCGCCGAGCAGGCCGGCCAGGCTGAAGGTGCGGATTCCGGCGATCTGCCGCGCATCTTCGTGGTCGCGCTCCTGCCAGCCGCGCTCGGCGCCGATCAGAAGGCCGATGGCCAGGGCCGTGCACAGGCTCAACAACAGATCCAGGGAAAGCGTCATGCTCGATTCCATTCGCCGGGAGAGAGGATGGCGACGTGCCTGTGCGCACCATAGCAGCAGACGACCCCGAGGTGCCTGCACGGTGGTACGCCGTCCGCCATGAGGCCGGCGCTGCCGCCGGTATCCATCGGGTTCTCCGCCCCGGTGTAGGCGCACGGGAGCTGGCGTAGGGAAAGTCCGCTGTTTTTCGGCCGCTGACGGTTCTCTTTCCGCGTGCTCCGACGGCCGCCAACAGTAAAAAAACCACGGCCAATCCTGATAGGCGGAGGGGCGCCTCGTTCCTAGACTGGCGGGGAAACATCAGGAGACGTCAATCATCATGCATATTCAATCATCTCAGCAGAACCCGTCTTTCGTGGCTGAGTTGAGCCAGGCCGTGGCCGGGCGCCTGGGACAGGTCGAGGCCCGCCAGGTGGCCACTCCCCGGGAGGCGCAACAACTGGCCCAGCGCCAGGAAGCACCGAAGGGCGAGGGCCTGCTCTCCCGCCTGGGGGCCGCCCTCGCGCGTCCCTTCGTAGCGATCATCGAGTGGCTGGGCAAACTGCTGGGGAGCCGTGCCCACGCCGCCACCCAGGCGCCGCTCTCCCGTCAGGACGCGCCGCCTGCCGCCAGTCTCTCTGCCGCCGAGATCAAGCAGATGATGCTGCAAAAGGCACTGCCCCTGACCTTGGGCGGACTTGGCAAGGCGAGCGAGCTGGCGACTTTGACAGCGGAGAGGCTGGCGAAGGATCACACGCGCCTGGCCAGCGGCGACGGCGCCCTGCGCTCGCTGGCCACCGCCCTGGTCGGGATTCGCGATGGCAGCCTGATCGAGGCTTCCCGTACCCAGGCTGCCCGCCTGCTCGAACAGAGCGTTGGGGGGATCGCGCTGCAACAGTGGGGGACCGCGGGCGGTGCCGCCAGCCAGCATGTACTCAGCGCAAGCCCGGAGCAACTGCGCGAAATCGCCGTCCAACTGCATGCGGTAATGGACAAGGTCGCCCTGTTGCGCCACGCGGTAGAGAGCGAGGTAAAGGGCGAGCCTGTCGACAAGGCGCTGGCGGAAAGCCTGGTGGAGCACTTCGGGCTGGAGGCGGAGCAGTACCTCGGCGAACACCCGGACGGGCCGTACAGCGATGCCGAGGTGATGGCGCTCGGTCTCTATACCAACGGCGAGTACCAGCACCTGAATTGGTCCCTGCGTCAGGGACGGGAGCTGGATGCGGGCCAGGCGTTGATCGACCGGGGCATGTCTGCCGCGTTCGAAAAGAGCGGACCGGCTGAACAGGTCGTGAAGACCTTCCGCGGCACCCAGGGCAGGGATGCCTTCGAGGCGGTGAAAGAGGGCCAGGTCGGCCACGACGCCGGCTATCTCTCCACCTCCCGGGACCCCGGCGTTGCCAGGAGCTTCGCGGGTCAGGGCACGATAACCACCCTGTTCGGCAGATCCGGGATCGATGTCAGCGAGATATCGATCGAGGGCGATGAGCAGGAGATGCTCTACGACAAGGGGACCGACATGCGCGTGCTTCTCAGCGCCAAGGATGGGCAGGGTGTGACCCGTCGGGTGCTCGAAGAGGCCACGCTGGGGGAACGGAGCGGCCACGGTGAGGGACTGCTCGATGCCCTGGACCTGGCAACCGGGACGGATCGTTCAGGCAAGCCCCAGGAACAGGACCTGCGCCTGAGAATGCGCGGCCTCGACCTGGCCTGACCGGTCGACGGCAGAGACGGACACTCCCAAGGGGTGTCCGTTTTCGTTTGCGCCGTACAGCGTCGGGCGCAATGGGCGGCAAGGATGCCTGCCTGGCTGCCACTGGTGGGTGGCGGACACCGGTGCCCGGCGTCCCACCTCGATCCTGCGAACGAGACGCAGTCAGAATTCTCCGAGTATGCTTCCTGCATAACGAAACGATCGGAATAACTGTGGTAACTTTGCCGCCCACCGAGATGGCCTATTGATGGCTCATACGGTTCGTGCATCGCTTCCCGCACGATTGTTTCGGATTTCCAAAGGCCGGCCGGGAGCGCCGGTTGATCGACACATTCGTATTTCAAGGAAAGAAAACGTGGCCACCCCATTTCGCCCCTCGCCTTGGCGCGCCGCCGTGCCGCCTGGCCTTCCTCGATTTTCACTACGCCCTCTTTTCCGCACACGGGTCGGCTAGAAGCCGCTCCGCGTCGATAGCGTTTTTTTCCAGGAGAACCCCATGAGTCACAGCGCCAACAAAGCACTACTGCCGCTCCTCGCCGTCGCCACCCTGGCCGGCCTGGCGGGCTGCGCCACCGAGACCTCCACCGCGTTGCCGGTACAGCAGGTCGAGAGCGTCAACCGACCCTACAGCGGCGTGCGTTCGCCGATTGCGGTAGGCAAGTTCGACAACCGCTCCAGCTACATGCGCGGGATCTTCTCCGATGGCGTCGACCGCCTCGGCGGCCAGGCCAAGACCATTCTCATCACCCACCTGCAGCAGACCAATCGCTTCAACGTGCTGGACCGCGACAACATGAGCGAGATCCAGCAGGAAGCGGCGATCAAGGGCCAGGCCCAGCGCCTGAAGGGTGCCGACTACGTGGTGACCGGCGACGTCACCGAGTTCGGCCGCAAGGAAGTCGGCGACCGCCAGCTGTTCGGCATCCTCGGCCGCGGCAAGTCGCAGATCGCCTACGCCAAGGTGGCGCTGAACATCGTCAACATCTCTACCTCGGAGGTCGTCTATTCGACCCAGGGCGCTGGCGAGTACGCCCTGTCCAACCGCGAGGTGATCGGCTTCGGCGGCACCGCCAGCTACGACTCGACCCTCAACGGCAAGGTCCTCGACCTGGCCATGCGCGAGGCGGTGAACAAGTTGGTCAACGCGGTCGATAGCGGCGCCTGGAAGCCACAGAACCAATAATCCACCAGAAACCAGGGAATCACGGCACACATGAGCAAGACGATCACATGGACGGCGGCGCTGCTGGGGAGCATGGCGCTGGCCGGGTGCAGCGGACCGAAGACGCTGTACCAGTGGGAGGGCTACCAGGCCCAGGTCCACGAATACTTCAAGGGTGAATCCAAGGAGGCCCAGGCGCAGGCGCTGGAAGCCGACCTCGAGAAGATCCGGGCGAAGAACGGCGCGGTGCCGCCGGGCTACCACGCCCAGCTGGGGCTGCTCTATTCCAGCATCGGCAAGGACGACCAGATGGTCCGCGAGTTCGAGACCGAGAAGGCGCTGTTTCCCGAGTCGGCGACCTACATGGACTTCCTCCTGAACAACGCCCGTGGAGGTGCCCGTTGAAACTCGCCCGACTGTCCGGCCTGGTGGCCGGTTTCACCCTGCTGGCCCTGCTCGGCGGCTGCGCGCCGACCAAGAGCGTCGACTACTCGGCGTTCAAGCAGGCCAAGCCGCGCTCGATCCTGGTCCTGCCGCCGCTGAACGAGTCGCCCGACGTGAAGGCGACCTACAGCATGCTCTCGCAGGTCACCTTCCCGCTGGCCGAGGCCGGCTACTACGTGGTGCCGGTGGCGCTGGCCGACGAGACCTTCCGCCAGAACGGCCTGACCAGCGCCGGCGACGTGCACCAGGTGTCCCCGGCCAAGCTGCGCGAGATCTATGGCGCCGACGCGGCGCTGTACGTCACGGTGAGCGACTACGGCACGCGCTACATGGTGATCAGCAGCGCGACCATCGTCACCGCCAGCGCCAAGCTGGTCGACCTGCGATCCGGCACCACCCTGTGGACCGGCTCGGCGACCGCCTCCAGCGAGGAAGGCAACGGCGGCAACAACGGCGGCCTGGTGGGCATGCTGATCACCGCGGCGGTCAAGCAGATCATCAACAGTTCGGTGGAGGACGCCGGTTATCCGATCGCCGGGATGACCAGTGCGCGCTTGCTCTCGGCCGGCCAGCCGGGCGGACTGTTGTACGGCCCGCGCTCGCCGAGGTACGGCAGCGACTGAGCCGTGCGCCGGGGCTACGGGGACGTCTCCGTGGCCTCGGTGCAAGCCGCCGGGAGGGGCTTGGCCGCCGCGTTGCGCTTGGCCATGTACTGGCGGATCAGGTCGTCGAGCAACGCCCGGATGGCGCGCCGCTCGTCCAGCCGCAGGCGGCCGATGGCCTCGAACTGCAGGCGCAGGTCTTCCGGTAGCGCCTGCCGCTCGCTGCGCTCGCAGACCAGCCAGTCGAGGGGCACCGCGAAACGTCCGGCGATGGTTTGCAGCACCGCCAGCGACGGCTGCCCGCCCTTGGTTTCGAAGTGCCGCAACTGGCTCACGGTGACGCCCAGTCGCTCGGCCATCTGCCGTTGGGTCAGGGCGTTCTGCTGGCGTAGGCGTAGGAGATTCTGCGCGAAGCTCATGGAAAACTCTCCAAGTCAGGGGAAATCCTTGCCACCGCCCCGGTGATGCGGGCGATGGCGGTTGTCTCCATCATCGGCGTTCGCACTCTTCGACTCTGCCCTACCGTTCCGGCGCGGGCCTGGGAAAGCTCCGGGTCGTGAGTCCGAGGTTTCCCCGCGTGCCGCCTTTTTCGATTCAGTAGAGGCTGAAGCGACGGGCTACCGTCCCGTTGGCCTGCGTCGGCGGCAGTTCGGCTCCGCGGCGAAGCGATAGGTCGCGAGGGCCTTGCGCCTGGCGAGGACTAGTCCGCTTGCGCCCCCTGCGCCAGGGCGTTGCCGACGCCCACCAGCAGCGCCCGGGTCTGCGCCACGATGGCGCTGCGGTAGGCCTCGTAGCGGGCGTCGCTGATGGCGTTGTCGTTGCGCGCGCCGCCGCCGCTCGCCGGTACGCCAGTGTAGTAGTTGTTCATCACCGGGACATGGATGTGCCCGGCGGGAATCTCCAGGCGGAACGCGTCGCGCAGCACCGTGTTGCGGTAGGCGCTCTCGTTGGACAGGTAGTCGCCGCCACCGCCGTTGCGCGCGCAGATCCGTCGGTTCGGCGGGAGCACCAGGGAGGGATCGGGCATGGCGTTCATCACCCCGTTGGTCGGCACGTTTTCGGTGCGCGGGTTGGCGCAATCGGGGAAGAAGTCGTAGTTGGTGTGCCAGGTGACGTCGAAGCCTTCCGCGGCCTGGCTGGTAGCGCCCGGCGGCCGCTCGATGCCGCGCCAGGTATCGGCGGCGAGCAACTGGCGGACCGGCAGCGAGGCCTTGGAGAACTGCGCCGGCAGGTTCTGCCGCCAGCGGCTGGCGCTGTCGTAGCCGAGCCAGCGGCGCGGCGGGTTGATATTGCAGCCGGAGCCCCGCAGGGAAATCGGCGCGGTGCCGGGATTGGTCACGCTGCCCAGGGGAAGCACGTAGTTGGGCAAAGCGCTGTCGGCGGGGCAGTAGACGATGCCGTCGTTGCCGGCGGAGGAGCCGTGGAAGCGGCCGTTCCAGGCCTCCAGCCAGAACTGGTTGGCGCCGCCCTGGCTGATGGTGATGGAGGCGTCGACCCGGCGCGGGCCGGGGCGGAACCAGGGGCCCAGGGTGTCTTCCTGCATGCCGCGGTTGAACGGGTCGTAGCTGACCGGCAACAGGTAGGCCTCGATACGCAGCAGGCTGCCGTCGGCCAGCCTGAACTCGCGGCCGTCCAGCGCAAGGGCGGTGGCGCCCGAGGGGTTGCCGTTGCGCAGGCCGGTGTTCGCCGTCCCGGGAGTGCCCAGGGTGAAGACGTCGAAGCCGCTGATGATCATCCGCCGGTAGCGCGAGCCGTCGGCGGCGTAGCGGCGCGGCAGGTCGATGTCCAACTGTCCGCGCGAGGCGCGTTCGAAGCGCCATTGCAGCGCCTGGGCCTGGGCCTTGCCGAGGCGGAAGGATGGCGCCCATTGGCGCAGGGTGCGGGTCATGTAGAGGCGCGTCCAGTAGAGCATGCGGTCATCGCTGGCCGGCAGCGCGCCGGCGGGAATGGCACGGCGCCCCTGGGCCCGGTCGACGGCGGCGCGCCACAGCGCGCGGCCCTCTTCGGTGACCAGCTTCAGTGCCTTGGCGTAGCTGGTGACCGGGGTGCGGCCGTCGGCGGCGCACAGGCGCTTGGCGAAGGCCGGTTCGAAGCCGTCGAAGCCGGCGCCCTTGACGATGCGCTCGGCCAGCGGCGTCTGGTCGTGGGTGACGACGTTGGCGCCGCTGAACGGCAGCGGCGTGTCGAGCCGGCGCTCCTCGTAGGACAACGCTGCCTCGCGGTCCCAGGAACAGGCGACGCTGGGCGGCGTGCGGGCGCCGGCGAGGTCGCCGTTGGCGGCCCAGCCGGCGCCGGGCAGCAGGGCCGCCGAGACGGCCAGGGTGAAGAGGGAGTATCGGCTTGCGTGAGGGGCGTAGCGCATCGGGTGGACTCCTGTTCTTGTTCGGTTCATGGGTCGATCGGTGCGGCGGGCGGAGCGCGGGCGAACGGCGCCCGCCGGCGGCGCGGGGCCGGAGCCGGGGCCGACGCAAGGTGCGTCGCGGGTTGCTGCGGTGGCGGACGGGAGGGCGGTGCTAGGGGGCGCGTGTCGCCGGTAGACGGAGGCGCGCGGAGGGAGGGTTGCGGGACGACGCGGAGGCGTCTGGGGAAGTCAGGTCCTTTGCCATGGATGCACCGATCGTTGTTCTTGCTGTTGTGGGGCGTCGGTGGGTGCACGGCCGGACTTCGCACCCGTGCGGCATTCTTGGAGGCGCCGGAGCGGGGCGTCCAACGAATTTATGTGGCCGCCGGGGATAGGAAAAGTTGATGGCGAACCGGTGCCGAAGCCCCCTGCCCCGGTACTTT
Organism: Pseudomonas sp. YA1; assembly: GCF_058680555.1. NCBI lineage: Bacteria > Pseudomonadati > Pseudomonadota > Gammaproteobacteria > Pseudomonadales > Pseudomonadaceae > Pseudomonas > Pseudomonas sp. YA1. The sequence continues at coordinate 232,987 of NZ_JBZWBG010000001.1, read as the reverse complement.
CGCTGGCGCTGCGGCAATCCACCGCACTGGCGCGTTCGCTCGGGCTGGTCTTTGCTCTCTGGGGTCCGGCGGCTCGCCGGCGAGTCTTGCGGTGCGCCGCGAGCGGACGGGCGTTCGGTCCTTCTGCAGGCAAATGCCCTTGTTTTCGGAGAAGGACACGGATCGTTGATCGCTGTTTCGACCAAGGAGGTCAGATGAAAAGGAAGATGCTGGCGGCTTCGCTGCTGCTGTGGATGTTCTCGCTCACGGCGCAGGCGGACTGCGCGGTGCTCGGGCCGGGGGAAGATCCCTGCGCGGGCCCGGTGCTGGGACCGACCGTCTGCGAGTGCCCGTGATGACCGACTGTACCCTCGACCAGGGACAGGGAGCGTTCGATTACCAACCAGGAGGTTGCAAATGAAGAAAGTACTGTTGGCTGTGTTCCTGCTCTGTAGCTTCTCTCTTACCGCCCAGGCCGCGTGCCCGGTTTTCGGCCCATCCGAGGACCCGTGCAGCGGGCCGGTGTTCGGTCCGTCGACCTGCGAATGCCCTTGAGGTAGGTCGTCTGGCGGGCCCGGTGCAGCGGGCCCGCTTCCGGATGGATCGCTCGAAGTTGCCTGCTTTAATTCTCCATTCCCCGCGCCGCCCTACTTTTCCCGCTCGTCCATCGTCGCGTCGAACGTTGCCACGAAATCAGCGTCGGTGGACAACTCTTATATTCAATAGTTGTACGATCTGAGTTTGTTGTAGTCATTTGCTTAGTTGGCTATCCATATGATTGCCGTAAAGCAATTATAAGTTTAATTGGATTAGCTTTCTAAGTCTTTGGAAAGAGCCGTGAACGACCCTGTAATATCTGGTTGTAGAGCCGCGTAATGATGTTTCAGGATGTTTCATTAATTTTGTAGATTATTGTTTTTCCTTTGTTTTTTTAAAAACAGCTACCAGATTTAGATAGATATTAATTAACTCGGCCACGTTTTTTCCTGTTCTATCATTGGCCTTCCTTGGGCGCAGGCCTGCCGAAACTGCTTATCTTCAGGTCCTCGAAAAGTTCATACATCGACCGCCTTGGGCGAAGCATTCGTACGCCGGCAATCTGGCCGGCCGCACGGATGTTTTCAGCATGTTCTCTGGATGAATTTCCCGATAAAACATCAATTAGAGGAGTTTCCCTATGTGCGGTCTCGCGGGTTGGGTGGATTACACGCGCAAGCTCGACGACGAATTTCCGGCGATCTTCGCCATGACCGATACGCTCGCCTTGCGCGGGCCGGATGCCGAGGGCATCTGGAAGCACCGCAACGCCCTGCTGGGTCACCGGCGGCTGGCGGTCATCGACCTCAGCGGCGGCGTGCAGCCGATGTCCTATCGCTTTCCCACCGGCCAGGAGGTCACCCTCGTCTACACCGGCGAGGTGTACAACCACGATGCCCTGCGCGAGCGGTTGCGCCGGGCCGGACACGAGTTCCGCACCCGCAGCGATACCGAGGTGGTCCTGCACGCCTATCTGCAATGGGGCGAGCGTTGTTGCGAGTACCTGACCGGGATGTTCGCCTTCGCCGTCTTCGATGGCCGCGACGGCCACCTGCTGCTGGTGCGCGACCGCTTGGGCATCAAGCCGCTGTATTACGCGCGGCACCGCGAGGGACTGCTGTTCGGCTCGGAGATCAAGTCCATCCTGGCGCATCCGGAATTCGCCGCCAGGCTCGACGCGGTCGGCCTGGTCGACCTCCTGACGCTGTCCCGGGGCACTTCGCAGACGCCGTTCCGCGAGGTCCAGGAACTGCTGCCCGGCCACCTGCTGTCCTGGCGTCCCAATTCCCAGGCGAAGTTGCGCCGCTACTGGGAGGTGCGCCGCCAGGAGCATGCCGACGACCTGCAGAGCACCGTGCAGCGCACCCGCGAACTGGTCACCCGCGCCCTGGGGTCGCAATTGCACGCCGACGTTCCGGTGTGTTCGCTGCTATCGGGTGGGCTCGATTCGTCCGCCCTGACCGGCATCGCCCAGCGCATCGCGAAGGCGGAGCACGGCGGCGACATCAATTCGTTCTCGGTGGACTTCGTCGGCCAGGCCGAGCAGTTCCGCAGCGACGACCTGCGTCCCGACCAGGACCAGCCGTTCGCTCTGCTGGCCGCGCAGTACATCGGCAGCCGTCACCGCACCGTGCTCATCGACAATGCCGAACTGGTCTGCGAACGAGCGCGCGAAGAGGTATTCCGGGCCAAGGACGTACCTTTCACCTTCGGCGACATGGATACCTCGCTGCATCTGATGTTCGGCGAGATCCGTCGGCATTCCACGGTGGCCATCTCCGGTGAAGGCGCCGACGAGCTGTTCGGTGGCTACGGCTGGTTCCGCGATCCGCAGGCGGTGGCTGCGGCGCGCTTCCCCTGGGCCTCCAGGGTGCATTTGCCGGCCGGCTTCATCGACGCCGGTTTCAACCGCCGCTGCGATCTCCTCCAGTACCAGCAGGCCAGCTACGACGATGGGCTGCGCCAGGTTGAACACCTGGCCGGCGACAGCCCGGAGGAGCGGCGGATGCGCGAGTTCAGCCACCTGCACCTGAAGCGCTGGATGGTGCTGCTGCTCGAACGCAAGGATCGCCTGAGCATGTGCAACGGCCTGGAGGTGCGGGTGCCCTACACCGACCATGAACTGGTGGAGTACGTCTACAACGTGCCCTGGTCGATCAAGAGCCGGGACGGCGAGGAGAAGTGGCTGCTCAAGCGGGCCTGCGCCGACTATGTCCCGGAAGCCGTGCTCAAGCGCCGCAAGAGCCCTTATCCGACTTCTGCCAACCTCGGCTACGAGCGTTTCCTGCGCGGGAGCGTGCGGCGCTTGCTGGAGGACGCGGCGAACCCGGTGTTCGGCATCGTTTCGCGGGAGTTCCTGGCCGCCGAACTGGAGCATCCGGAGGGGTACTTCAACACCCAGGTGAGCCGCCACAACCTGGAAACCGCGCTGGCGCTGGAAGGCTGGCTCAGGTTGTACGGGCTCTCCGCCTGAGCGTGACGCGGGGCGTGGCGGGCCCGGGCTGCTGTCCGGCCCGCCGGCGTCTTCAGGCGTCGGGCATTTCGCCGCGTTCGCCGAGCCCCACCGGCATGCCTTCCACGCCGGCATGGAACAGCAGGGCTTCCACCGGTTCGGCCCCGGCTATCAGGCGATGGATGATGTTCATCAGGCAGCCCGCCGCCTCGCCTTCCAGCACCCGCGTGCTCTGAGCACCGTCGCGGGTCTCCAGGCGCAGTTCGCCCTTGAGCACATAGAGCGCGCTGGGCATCGGATGGACCTGCCAGTCCAGGCGTTCGTGGGCGGCCAGGCTCAGGCGCTGCACGGTGAGCTGTGGCTGGCCGAGGGGATAGCCGAGGTAGAGCGAGCCGTTCCAGGCGCAGCCGCTGCGCAGCAGGGTTTCGCGGTGCGGACTGGTTGCGGCCGGGAGGTCGCGGCTGGGTGGGAACACATGCACGTGGCTGGGGCGAAGGTCCATCGGGCGTCCTGCGCTTGTCGGTATTTTTCCTCAGTCAAGCCGGCTTTCACCGCCTGCTCCACTGCCGCTTCTGCTAGGCGGCAGCGGGCCATCAAGGAGGCGGTTGGTTCATCGCAGGCGGCGGCTTCCTCCTTTAGCCTCGGCGTATCGGCGGATAACGCTGCGCGTTATGCGCCCTACGGCTTCCCGATGAGAGGCGATGCCTTCTCAAGCCTCGCGGATGAATCGCACGGGTACCCGCTCGGTCAGCCAGACGCCGTTCTCCGCCTGGTGGAATAGGTGCCCGGCCAGGTGCATGTCGCGCGCGTCGATTTCCAGCAGAACCGGGCTGCCGTAGCGGCGGCCGACTTCCAGGGCGGTGGCGCGGCGGGCGGAGAGATGGACGTGGTGGCGGCTGCCGGGGACCAGGCCGCGCTCGCGGATGGAGTCGAGGAAGCGGCTGGCGGTGCCGTGGTAGAGCACTGCGGGCGGGACCGCGGGGGCGTAGGCGATGGCCACCGTGGCATGCGAGTGGCCTTGCACGGCGCGGATGCGCTGGCCATCGGCGGAGAGGGCGAAGCGCTTCTTGTCGTTGTTCTCGACCACCGCGCCGAGCAGCGCGCGGTCGAGGGCGCGGCCGTCCCGCGCCGCGCCGGCGATCAGGGCGTCGATGTCGGCCCAGCCTTCGCCGTCCAGCGTCAGGCCGATGGCCTCGGGCTGGTGGCGAAGGACATAGCTGAGGAACTTGCTGGTGTCGTCGAGGGTTTTCCGATCCATTCCATGGTCCTTGTGCGTGCCATCCCGGCGCGGGAACCTCAGGCGCCGCCGAGGAAGTCCATCTTGCCCAGTTCGACGCCGTTGTGGCGGAGGATGGCGTAGGCGGTGGTGACGTGGAAGAAGAAGTTGGGCAGGGCGAAGCCGAAGAGGAAGTCGCGGCCGTTGAAGCTGATCTCCTGGCCGCGCACCTTGAGGGTCACGTTGCGCTCTTCGGCGCCGTCCAGTTGTTCCTCGCGGATGCCCTCGAGGAACTCGACGGTGCGGGCGATGCGTGCCTGGAGTTCGTCGAAGGTGGTTTCCGTATCCGCGTAGCTCGGCACTTCCAGCCCGGCCAGCCGCGCGCCGGCGCCCTTGGCGGCGTCGCTGGCGATCTGTACCTGGCGCGCCAGGGGGAACATGTCCGGCGCCAGCCGGGCGTCGATGAAGATGCGCGGATCGATGTTCTTCGCTTCGGCGTGGGCGGCGGCTTTCTTCAGGATCGCCGAGAGGTTGCCGAGGGTGCGCAGGAAGGTCGGGATCGAAGCCTGGTAGATCGACAGGGACATGGACGTGCTCCAGACAGGGGATAAAGGTGCGCCGAAGGCGGCGCGTCCAGCAGTCTACCCGGCTTTCACGCCAGCGCCAGGGGGCCCGCCTCGTCCCAGTGCGGATCGGCCGCCATCCGTTCGACCAGGAAGTCCAGCAGCGCCCGCAGCGCCGGCGGCATCTGCCGGCGCGAGGCGTACACCGCGTGGATGCCGAGCACCTGCGGCGACCACTCCGGCAGCAGCGCCACCAGGCGTCCGCTACGGATCAGCGGGGCTGCCGAGTACAGCGGCTGCTGGCTGATCCCGGCACCGGCGGCGGCGGCCTCCAGCAGCACGGTGGATTCGTTGGCGCTGAGACTGCCACCCACCGGCACGCTGGTCGGCTCGCCGTCGCGCTCGAACTGCCAGAGACTGCGGCCGAAGTAGGAATAGGTCAGGCAGTTGTGCAGCGCCAGGTCCTCCGGGCGCCGCGGGGTGCCGTGGCGGCGCAGGTAGTCCGGCGCGGCGCAGATCACCGAGCGGCATTCGCCGAGGCGGCGGGCGATCAGGTTGGGGTCGAGCTGGTTGGCGATGCGCAGGGCCAGGTCGATGCGCTCCTCCACCAGGTTGACCACCTGGCTGTTGACCTGCAGGTCGATGGCGGTGCCCGGGTAGCGCTCGACGAAGGCGGCGGCGGCACGGGTCAGCCAGGCCTGGGCGAAGGACAGGCTGCTGGTGATGCGCAGGGTGCCGCGCGGGCTGTCGCGGCGGGTCTGGCCGGTGGCCTGCATGGCGTCGGCCACGGCGAGCATCTCGCGGCACTGCGGCAACAGCTCCGCGCCGGCGTCGGTCAGGCTCAGGCGGCGGGTGCTGCGGTGCAGCAGGCGTGCGCCGACCCACTCCTCCAACTCGGCGAGGTAGCGCGAGACCATCGCCCGGGACATGTCCAGACGCTCGGCGGCGGCGGTCTGGCTGCCGCTGTCGATGACCTCGACGAAGACGCGGGTGGCGGTCAGGCGGTCCATGATTCGCTCGATCCATGCAACAAAGCTGTGATTATTGCGGGGCTTTTTGCGCGCTTTCAAGCAACTAACATGGCAAGCCTCTGATCCCACTGCCTGGAGAACCGCTCATGTCGCGCCATGGATTGCTTCGTTCCCTGTTCGCCGCCGCCGCCCTGCTGGGTGCCGCCGGCGTCTTCGCCGCCAGCGCCGAACCGCTGCGGCTGGAGGTCTACAACCCCGGCGAGAAGGCGATCTTCGCCGTGTCCTCGGAACTGCTGGTGGGCCAGCGCGAGGCGATGCTGATCGACGCGCAGTTCTCCCGCGCCGACGCCGAGCAACTGGTCAAGCGTATCCAGGCCAGCGGCAAGACCCTCAGCACTATCTACATCAGCCACGGCGACCCGGACTTCTACTTCGGCCTCGACGTGCTGAAGGCCGCCTTCCCCGAGGCGAAGATCCTCGCGACGGCGCAGACCGTCGCACACATCCAGGCGACCAAGGACGCCAAGCTGGCCTATTGGGGGCCGATCCTCAAGGACAACGCGCCGACGTCGCTGGTGGTGCCGGAGCCGCTGAAGGGCGACCAGTTGAAGCTGGAAGGCCATGCCCTGAAGGTGGTCGACCTGAAGGGGCCGAGCCCGGACCGCACGGTGCTGTGGATTCCGTCGCTGAAGACGGTGGTTGGTGGCGTGCTGGTGGAATCCGGTTCGCACGTCTGGACCGCCGATACCCAGACCAAGGCCTCGCGCCAGGCCTGGGTGGCGATGCTCGACCGGATCGAGGCGCTGCAACCGCGGCGCGTGGTGCCCGGCCATTTCACCGGCGAGGAGCCGAAGGGCCTGGACGGCGTGCGCTTCACCCGTGACTACCTGAAGGCCCTGGAAGCCGAACTGCCCACGGCCAGGGATTCCGCCGCGCTGGTCGAGGCGATGAAGCGCCGCTATCCGAACCTGCCGGGCGAGGAAGGCCTGGAGCTGAGCGCCAAGGTGCTCAAGGGCGAGATGCAGTGGCCCTGAGCCGCGCCCGCCGATAGCCGCTGATCGAGGCGTCCCCTGCGGGGCGTCTCGTGGAGACGGAGATGAACGACCTCACCCTGCATTACCTCTACGATCCGCTCTGCGGCTGGTGCTACGGCGCCTCGCCGCTGCTCGCCGCCGCCCGCGAGGTGACGGGTCTGGACGTACGCCTGCATGGCGGCGGCATGATGACCGATGCCAACCGCCAGCCGGTCGGCGCCGGTCTGCGCCACTACGTGATGCCCCATGACCTGCGGATCGCCCAACTGACCGGCCAGCCGTTCGGCAAGGACTACTTCGACGGTCTGCTGCGCGACACCAGCGCGGTATTCGACTCGGCCCCGCCGACCGCCGCCGTGCTTGCCGCCGAAGCGCTCGACGGCCTCGGCGCGGCGATGCTGGCGCGGATCCAGCGTGCCCACTACGTCGAGGGCCGGCGTATCGCCGAGCGTCCGGTGCTGCTCGAGCTGGGTGCCGAACTGGGGCTTGGCGAGGGCTTCGCCGAGGCGTTCGACGCCTGCTCCGGCGAGCCGCTGCGCGCGCACTTCGCCGACAGTCGGCGGCTGATGAACCGTCTCGGCGCCGCTGGCTTCCCGACCTTCGCCCTGGAGCGCGACGGCCGCCTGCAGGTGCTCGACACCGGGCGCTACCTCGGCCAGCCGGACGACTGGCGGGCTTTCCTCGAAACGCAGCTGCGCCTTGCCGGCGGCAGCGGTGCCTTGGGCGGGGCCGCGGCGCCGCTCTGCCGCATCGACGGTTGCGCCTGAATCCCGCCGCCGCGCAAGCGGACTGAACTTGTCCGGCTGCGTCGTCCTCCCATGTAGACATGCCCGCTCGCCGACGCGAGCGGATGTCCATCCACAGCTCCGGAGGAGTCGACATGAAGAAGACGGCATCGGCGGTCTGGCAAGGCGGCCTGAAAGACGGCAAGGGCACCCTTTCCACCGAAAGCGGCGCGCTCAAGGACAACCCCTATGGCTTCAATACCCGCTTCGAGGGCGCACCGGGAACCAACCCGGAAGAGCTGATCGGCGCGGCCCACGCCGGCTGCTTCAGCATGGCCCTGTCGATGATGCTCGGTGAGGCCGGCCTGACCGCCGAACGTATCGAGACCCGCGCCGAGGTCACCCTCGACAAGCAGTCCGACGGTTTCGCCATCACTGCCGTGCACCTGGTGCTCAGGGCGCGCGTGCCGGGGGCGGACGCGCAGACCTTCGAGCAGATCGCCAACAAGGCCAAGGCCGGTTGCCCGGTATCCAAGGTGCTCAACGCGAAGATCAGCCTGGACGCCAGCCTCGACGGCTGAGCGGAACGCTTCCCCAGCCCGGCGAACTGGCCCTGGCCTGCCGCAGTCGAATGCGGCAGGATGCGCTGCGCAGCACTCGGCTGCCAGGCATCGACGAGGAGTGACGGGTCATGAAAACCATCGGGCTGGGGATTGCCGCCTTGCTGTTCAGCGCCACGGCGCTGGCCGCGCCGAAGCCGTGCGAGGAACTCAAGGCGGAGATCGAGACCAAGATCCAGTCGGCCGGGGTGACCTCCTACACCCTGGAGATCGTGCGCAACGACGAAGTCAGCGACCCGAACATGGTGGTCGGCAGTTGCGAGAACGGCACCAAGAAGATCATCTACCAGAAGAACGACGACTGAGCCGCTGCGTTTCAGTACGGCGGGCAGCGGCTGGTCTGGAAGTTCGAACGGGCGACCACCTCGCCGCGCTCGTCGCTCAGTAGCGCCAGCGCCCTGCGCAATTGCGGGCGCACCTCCAGGCGATAGCGCCGGCCCGCCTCGAAGCCGTCATAGACCACCTGCTGGTAGCAGTTGATCTGCACCGGCTCGCCGAAGCCGCCGCCCCCGCCGCCGGAACCGCCATAGAGTTCGTACTGGAAGCGCACCTCCAGCACATGGCGTCCCGGAGTGACCTGGAAGTAGCGCCCGTCGCTCAACCGCTCGCCGTCCAGGCGCTCGGCCAGCAGGGTATTGGCCGGCGCGCTGCGCAGCTCGACCCAGGCCATCTGCGGGTCCGGCTGCGGCAGCGGTCCGGCGCAGCCGGCGAGGAGCAGCAGCGCGAGCGGGACGAGACGGGTGAGTGGACGCATGGGGCGGGCTCCGGAGGGCGTTCAGCTCCTAGCATAGCGCCCTCGCCTTGCGCCGTTCAGACCTTCGCGCAGCGCCCCTCGCGGCCGCGCGCCAGTTCCCTGTTGTCCTGGTCGTAGAGCTTCGCCCAGGGACGGAAGCCGATGTGCCCGGCCTCCAGGCGGTAGCGCTGGCCGGCGCTGAAGTCCTTGAACTTGAGGTTGAGCTGGCAATCGCGCCAGAGCGGGCTGTCCACGGGGCCGATGTTGGTCGGGTCGACGGTGAACTGGTAGCGCACCGTGAGTTCGCGGGTGCCGGGATCGACCTCGAAGTAGCGCGTGCGGTCCCAGCTCTTGTCGTCGACTTCCACGGCGGCGAGATCGGCGTCGGGCTGGGTATCGAGGTCGACCCAGGCGCGGTTCGGGTCGGGGGTGGGCATCAGCAGTGAGCAGCCGCTCAGGACGAGCAGGCCACCGGCAAGCAGCAGCGTACGCATAGAAGACTCCGAAGCTCCTTTAACCCGGCCGCCATCCGTCGCGCCTTGGAAAAACGCCTTGCGTTCCTCCGCCTCGCCGGATCGCGGACCGGTGCTGGTAGGGCGGCGGGCGGTCCGCGTGCTGTGCTATGTTCCGCCCATGCCACGCCGCCTTCGCCATCCGCTTGCTGACCTTCGACTGCCCCGTTGGGTTCCCTGCCTGGCGCTGTTGGCGCTGAGCGGTTGCTCGACCGTCTCCTACTACGGGCAACTGGCCAGCGGCCAGTTCGCCCTGCTGCGCGCCCGCGAGCCGGCCGCCGCGGTGATCGCCGACCCGCAGCGCGACGCGCGCTTGCGCGAACGCCTGGCGAAGGCGGAAAAGGCCCGGCAATTCGCCAGCGAACGCCTCGGCCTGCCGGACAACCGCAGCTATCGCCTGTACGCCGATATCGGCCGGCCCTACGTGGTATGGAACGTGTTCGCCACCCCGGAGCTGTCGCTGCAGCCGGTCACCCATTGCTTCCCCATCGCCGGCTGCGTGGCCTACCGCGGCTACTACAGCGAGGCCGCCGCGCGCGCCGAGGCGGCGCGCCAGCGGGCGCTCGGCGACGACGTCTACGTCGGCGGGGTGCAGGCCTACTCGACCCTCGGCTGGTTCGACGATCCGATCCTCAGCAGCATGCTGCGCTGGGACGACGAACGGCTGGCGACCTTGATCTTCCACGAACTGGCGCACCAGAAGTTCTACCTGCGCGACGACACCGCCTTCAACGAATCCTTCGCCACCTTCGTCGAACAGGAAGGTACCCGCCAGTGGCGCGAGTATCGTGGACTGCCGCCGGCGGACGGCCGCGAGGAGAAGCGCCGCGAGCAGTTCACCGCGCTGGTCCTGGCCAGTCGTGCGCGCCTCGAAGCACTCTATGCCGGGCCGTTGGACGATGCCGCCAAGCGTGCCGGCAAGGCTGCCGAATTCCAGCGCCTGCGCCGTGAGTACGCGGCGCTGAGCCAGCGCGAATGGGGCGGCGAGTCGCCGTTCAAGGCCTGGATCGACGCGCCGTTCAACAATGCCAAGCTGCTTCCCTTCGGCCTCTACGACCAATGGGTGGCGGCGTTCGCCGCGCTGTTCCGCCAGGTCGGCGGCAACTGGCCGGCGTTCTATGCGCGGGTCCGTGCCCTTGGCCAGCTCCCCCTGGCGGAGCGCCAGGCGGCGTTGCAGCGGCTGGCCGCCGCAGCGCCCTGACGCCTGCTCAGGCGGCGAGCTGGTCGGCGTAGCACCAGCGCGTGGCCAGCCGGCCGATCGGCCAGAGCAGCGCCAACAGGCCGACGCCGAGCAGCGCCACCAGCAGCGTATAGCCGATGCCAGCGGGCGCCAGGCCGAGGATCATCAGCAGCGCCAGCCCCCCGCCGACCGCCAGCAGCGCCACGCTCCAGAGCAGCATGGCGACCACCGCGAGCAGCAGCGCGCGGCCGGCGGCGAAGCGTTGCAGGCGCGCCGGCAGGCGCGTGCAGACGGCGCCGAAGAGCAGCGCCGCGGGCAGCGCCACGCCGCTCAGGTACAGGCCGTATAGCCAAGGCTCGTCGTAGCGCAGCAGGGCGTAGGGAAGGAACTGCATCAGCTTGAAACACAGCGTGGCGAAACACAGCGCGGCGCCCAGGGCGACCTGCCAGGCAGCGACGCGGGCTTCTTCCCCTTCGGCCAGGCGCGGCGAGTTCACCCGGCTGCCGAGCAGCACCAGCCCCAACGGCAGCAGGCTGCCCAGGAGCAGGTAGACCCAGCTCATCGCTTCGTTGAACGCCATCAGCCAGACGCCGTAGCTGGATTGCGCCGTCACCCACTGGTAGAACGGCAGCGTCAACGGTGCCAGGCCGATCCCGGCGAGCATGCCGCAGACCAGGTTGAGTAGGCCGTAGCCGATCAGCAGCAGCGCCAGCGGGCGGAACTCGACGAGCTGCCGCTTCTCGCGGTAGGCATGCAGCACCAGCAGGTTGGCCGCCGCGTAGAACACCAGGCCGGTGAACCAGTGCGGCGCCATCAGTTGCAGGTGCTCGGAGAAACGCTGGCGGATCTCGCCGATGTCGTTGTACCACTGGATGCCCAGGCTCACGGCGAAGGACAGGCAGGTGACCAGCGCCAGCACCGCGATGAACGCATAGGGCTGGGTGGTGGCGGGCACCTCTCTGGCCGGCGGCTGCACCGGGGCGGTGGGGGTGGCGAAGGGATTGTCGGTCATGTCAGGCGTCCTTGTCTGAAACGGAGCATGGGTCAGTGGGATTCCAACACCTGCCGCAGGGCGGCGAGGTCGGCGCAGTAATGGGTCGGCTGGTGCGCGCGCAGTTCGTCTTCGCTGCCGAAGCCGTAGCCGACGCCGATGCAGGCGACACCGTTGCGGCTGGCGCCGAGCAGGTCGTGCATGCGGTCGCCGATCATCAGGCAATGCTCCGCTGCCAGGCCTTCGCTGTCGAGCAGATGGCGGATCAGTTCGTCCTTGTGCGTGCGCGTGCCGTCCAGCTCGCTGCCGTAGATCGCCTTGAAGTGACGGTCGAAGGCGAAGTGGCGGGCGATCTCGCGGGCGAACACGCCGGGCTTGCTGGTCGCGACGTAGAGCGTGTGGCCGCGTCCGACCAGGGCTTCGAGCAGCTCGGGAATGCCGTCGAACACGCGGTTCTCGTAGAGACCGGTGACCCTGAAGCGCTCGCGGTAGTGGTTCACCGCCTCCCAGGCGCGCGCTTCGTCGAAGCCGTAGGTCTGCATGAAGCACTGCAACAGCGGGGGGCCGATGAAGTGCTCCAGGCGCGCCAGGTCCGGCTCGTCGATGCCCAGGCGGGCGAGGGCGAACTGCACCGAGCGGGTGATGCCCTCGCGCGGGTCGGTGAGGGTGCCGTCGAGATCGAAGAGGATGTTCGGGTAGCGCAGCGTGGCGTCACGCATGGTAGTCCTCGGCGATGTGCAGGTCCTTGAGCTTCACGTAGTTGCCGGCGGTGTAGGCGAAGAAGCCGCGCTCCTTGTCGCTCAGCGGACGGGCCTTCTTCGCCGGGCTGCCGACGTAGAGGAAGCCGCTCTCCAGCACCTTGCCCGGCGGCACCAGGCTGCCGGCGCCGAGGATCACTTCGTCCTCGATCACCGCGCCGTCCATGACGATCGAGCCCATCCCCACCAGCACCCGGTTGCCGATGCTGCAACCGTGCAGCAGGACCTTGTGCCCGACGGTCACTTCGTCGCCGATGCTCAGCGGAAAACCGTCCGGGTTGAAGGGGCCGGCGTGGGTGATGTGCAGCACGCTGCCGTCCTGGATGCTGCTGCGCTGGCCGATGCGGATGCGGTGCATGTCGCCGCGGATCACCACCAGCGGCCAGACCGAGCTGTCGGCGCCGATCTCGATGTCGCCGACGAGCACGGCCGAGGGATCGACGAAGACCCGCTCGCCGAGCAGTGGCGTTTTGCCCTGGTAGGAACGAATGGTCACGATAGTTTTCCTCAGGCTGCGGATGCCGCCGATTGTATTTAAGATGGTCGGGTATTTCCTTAGCCAAGGTTGCCAACGTGAGCGCGAATCCCCTTCTGCAGGCCTACGACCTGCCGCCTTTCTCCTCCATTCGCCCGGAACACGTGAAGCCGGCCATCGAGCGGATCCTCGCCGATAACCGCGCCGCCATCGCCCGCCTGCTGGAAACCCAGCGCGAGCAGCCGACCTGGAAGGGCCTGGTGCTGGCGATGGACGAACTCAACGACCGCCTGGGCGCCGCCTGGAGTCCGGTCAGCCACCTCAACGCGGTGTGCAACAGTGCCGAGCTGCGCGAGGCCTACGAGGCCTGCCTGCCGGAGCTGTCGGCCTACTCCACCGAGCTGGGGCAGAACCGCGCCCTGTTCGAGGCCTACGAGGCGCTGGCGAAGAGCCCCGAGGCGGCCGGCTTCGACGTGGCCCAGAAAACCATCCTCGAACATGCCCTGCGCGACTTCCGCCTGTCCGGCATCGACTTGCCGGCGGACAAGCAGAAGCGCTACGCCGAGGTGCAGTCGCGCCTGTCCGAGCTGGGTAGCCGTTTCTCCAACCAGCTGCTCGACGCCACCCAGGCCTGGACCAAGCATGTCGCCGACGAAGCCGCGCTGGCCGGCCTGACCGATTCGGCCAAGGCCCAGATGAAGCAGGCCGCCGAGGCCAAGGGCCTGGACGGCTGGCTGATCAGCCTGGAGTTCCCCAGCTACTACGCGGTGATGACCTATGCCGATGACCGCGCCCTGCGCGAAGAGGTATACGCCGCCTACTGCACCCGCGCCTCCGACCAGGGCCCGAACGCCGGGCAGAACGACAACGGTCCGGTGATGGAAGAGATCCTTGACCTGCGCCAGGAGCTGGCCGGCCTGCTCGGCTTCGCCAACTACGCCGAGCTGTCGCTGGCGACCAAGATGGCCGAGTCCAGCGACCAGGTGCTCAGCTTCCTCCGCGACCTGGCGGTGCGCAGCAAGCCGTTCGCCGCCCGCGACCTGGAGCAGCTGCGCGCCTACGCCGCCGAGCAGGGCTGCGCCGAATTGCAGAGCTGGGACGCCGGCTACTACGCCGAGAAACTCCGCGAGGCGCGCTACAGCGTGTCCCAGGAGGCGCTGCGTGCCTACTTCCCGGTGGACAAGGTGCTTTCCGGCCTGTTCGCCATCGTCGAGCGCCTCTACGGCATCCAGATCCGCGAACTGCACGATTTCGAGCGCTGGCACGCCGACGTGCGCCTGTTCGAGATCCTCGAGAACGGCGAGCACGTCGGCCGTTTCTACTTCGACCTCTATGCCCGCGCCAACAAGCGCGGCGGCGCCTGGATGGACGGCGCCCGCGACCGCCGGCGCGACGCCCAGGGCCGGCTGATCGACCCGGTGGCCTACCTGGTGTGCAACTTCACCCCGGCGGTGAACGGCAAGCCGGCGCTGCTGACCCACGACGAGGTCACTACCCTGTTCCACGAGTTCGGCCATGGCCTGCACCACCTGCTGACCCGCGTCGAGCATGCCGCCGCCTCGGGGATCAACGGGGTGGCCTGGGACGCCGTCGAGCTGCCCAGCCAGTTCATGGAGAACTGGTGCTGGGAGCCGGAAGGCCTGGCGCTGATCTCCGCCCACTACGAGACCGGCGAGGCGCTGCCGCAGGACCTGCTGGAGAAGATGCTGGCGGCGAAGAACTTCCAGTCCGGGATGATGATGGTCCGCCAGCTGGAGTTCTCCCTCTTCGACTTCGAGCTGCACGCCACCCACGGCGACGGCCGCAGCGTGCTGCAGGTGCTCGAGGGCATCCGCGACGAAGTGGCGGTGATGCGTCCGCCGGCGTACAACCGCTTCGCCAACAGCTTCGCGCACATCTTCGCCGGCGGCTACGCGGCCGGTTACTACAGCTACAAGTGGGCCGAGGTGCTGTCCGCCGATGCCTTCTCGCGTTTCGAGGAAGAAGGTGTGTTCAACCCCGATACCGGGCGCGCCTTCCGCGAGGCGATCCTGGCCCGCGGCGGCTCCCGCGAGCCGATGCTGTTGTTCGTCGACTTCCGCGGTCGCGAGCCGTCCATCGACGCCCTGCTGCGTCACTCCGGGCTGGTCGGGGAGGCCGCATGAGCCCGGCGATCACCAGGAAGCGCTTCATCGCCGGGGCGGTCTGCCCGGCGTGCAGCGAACAGGACAAGATCCAGATGTGGGAAGAGGACGGCGTGCCGCACCGCGAATGCGTGGCCTGCGGCTACGCCGACACGCTCAACGCCCAGGGCCAGTCGATCCCGAAGGAGCTGGGTACGCGGGTCAACCAGAACGCGCCGAAGCCGGCCAACCCGAAGGTGCAGTCGGTGCAGTTCTTCCCCAATCCCAAGCTGAAGAAGAAGCCCGACGCCTGACCGCTCGCCGCCGACCGGCGGCGATGGCTGTGGGCTGGGGTCCGGTGCGATACTGTATTTGTATACAGTATTTCGCCGGGTTCCCCTCATGAGCGCTCCCCTGCCCCCGCGCGGTCGCGGTACCGCCAGCAACCCCCTCAACCGCTTCGCCCCGACCCACAGCGAGGCCTTCGACGATGGCTGGGAGCAGGACGTGCCGCCGATCCAGCTCACCGAGGTGCGCGAGGAGATCGCCCGCACGGTGATCTCCCGCAACCAGTCGCCGGACCTCCCTTTCGATCGCTCGATCAATCCCTACCGTGGTTGCGAGCATGGCTGCATCTACTGCTATGCGCGGCCCAGCCATGCCTATTGGGACCTCTCGCCGGGGATCGATTTCGAGACCCGGTTGATCGCCAAGAGCAACGTCGCCAGCGCGCTGGAGCAGGAACTGAGCAAGCCCGGCTATCGCTGCGCGCCGATCAACCTGGGTGCCAATACCGACCCCTACCAGCCGCTGGAACGCGAACGCCGCCTGACCCGCCAGGTGCTGGAGGTGCTGCTGCGCTTCCGTCACCCGCTGACCATCGTCACCAAGGGCTCGCTGATCCTTCGCGACCTCGACCTGCTGCGCGAACTGGCGGAGCAGAACCTGGTGGCGGTGATGATCAGCCTGACCACCCTCGACGACGAGCTGAAGCGCATTCTCGAACCGCGCGCGGCGGCGCCCTCGGCGCGACTGCGGGCGATCCGCACGCTCAGCGGCAACGGCATCCCGGTGGGCGTGCTCTGCTCGCCGATGATCCCGATGGTCAACGACATGGAGCTGGAGCGCCTGCTCCAGGCGGCGCGGGACGCCGGCGCGCGCAGCGCCGCGTACATGCTCCTGCGCCTGCCGCGCGAAGTCGGCCCGCTGTTCGAGGAATGGCTGGCGGCGCACTACCCGCAACGCGCCGAGCATGTGATGAGCCTGGTCCGCCAATGCCGTGGCGGCGAGGTCTACGACAGCCGCTTCGGCCACCGCTTTCGCGGCCAGGGACCGTTCGCCGACCTGCTGGCGCAGCGTTTCGCGGTGGCGATGAAGCGCCTCGGGCTGGACCGCCGCGAGGGCTTCGGGCTGGATTGCAGCCGGTTCGCCGTGCCGGGGGCGCAGATGGCGTTGTTCTAGCGTTTTCCCCGCGGCGCAGCATTTCGTATAGGGCGGAGTAGCGGCGCAGCGTGCCGGTGGCGGTATCCGCCCTGCGGGAAGAACCGCTGCCGCCGGGGAAGCCGGAAACGTCGGAAGCAGCCGTCCCGGCGAACGCTCGCCCTTCAGGCCGGCCGGGTCAGCGCGCCAGGCCCCTCAACGAAACGGCGACCCGAAGGTCGCCGTCGCGTTCGTGCTGGTAACGAGGCCGATCAGGCCTTGGCGCAGCTCGGCGGTGCCCAGTCGCCCATGTCCGGGCTGTTGCAGACTTCCTGGATCATGCCCTGGCCCCGGGAGGCCACCTTGTTGCCTTCGCTTTGCGCGTCCTGGGCCTTGCGGATGGTCTGCTCGGTGGCGACCGCTTCCTTCGGCACCTTGGGATTGCTGCCGGTCTTGGGCTTGCTGCCGCCTTTCGTAGTGCTGGCGCGGTTCTCGGCCTCGGCGACCTTGGTCACTTCGGTGCGCGGTACGCCGACCTGCTGCAGGTCTTTCTCGTAGGCCTGGGTGTAGTTGTTGATGTTCTCGCCGGCACGGCCGTTGGCGGCGACCAGCAGGGCGTTGGTCTCCTGCAGGCCGCTGACGATCTCGGCCAGGCGCTTGCGCCCTTCGGCTTCGTTGATCGACTTGTTCTTGCGGCCGTCGAGCAGGGCCTTGAACTGGCTCTGGTAGCAGCTTTGCGCCGACTTGGCGTAGGCCACGCTACGGTTGATCTCGACGGTGCTGCGGTCGACGTCGGTAGCGTAGGAGCCGATGCGCGCGCGGTCGTCGCTGATCTGCTTCTGCTTCTCCATGTAGTAGCCCGCCGCGCCGCCGGCCAGGGCGCCGCCTGCGGCAGCGAGGGCGGCATTGCGGCCGCGGTTCTCGTCGCTGGCCAGGCCGCCGGCCAGGCCGCCCAGCAGGCCGCCGGTGATGGCGCCGGTGATGGCCGAGTTGCGCACCGCGTTATCGGTGCTGCGCAGGTGCGACACCGGCTCGTAGCAGGACGGGTAGTATTCCGCGCGGGTGGTCTGGGCGACCGAGCCGACGCCGCTGCTGGCGCAGCCGCTGAGCAGCACGCCGCTGGCGGTCAACAGGCAGAGCGCGTAGCGCGCCGAGGTGATCAAACGGTTTTCGCTGGGTTGGCTCATTGCATCTCACTCCTGGTTTGATGAACCGCCCGGCTGCCGAGAGGTGCCGGACGGAACTCCTTCAACGCCCGCTGGACGCGAGCAATTCCTTCAATACCGCCTCCGGCTCGGCCCGGTGCTGCTGGCGATAATCTCCGACGTGTTTGACGAACAGGGTCGCGCGCTTGACCAGGCTCTTGCCCAGAACCGGGTTGCGATTGAGTTCTTCCTGGATGCGCTGGAACTGCGCCTGGATCACCGCGTCGGTGTAACGGGTGCCGGTGGCGAGGTTGTCGATGTAGATGGCCAATGCGCCATCGAGGGCGCTGCGCCCGTTGGCGATGGCGCCGGCATAGAGCTGGGCGGTCGCCTGATCCCTGGCTGCCACGGCTTTCTCCCTGTCCTTCTTGAGGTTGGTCAGGCGTATGTTGTAGTTGTTGATCGTCTCGGCGACCAGTGCCGCCGACTGTATCAGGTTTCCGGCGGCCTCTTCGCGCTGCCGGGCGATCAACGAAACGTTACGCTTGAGTTCCTCGTTTATCTGGGCCAACTGCGCCTGCATCTGCGGGTCGCGGGTGGCGGCAATGATTCCGTCCAATTGCTTGGTGGGATCTTGAGCGTCATCGATGGCATCGGTCAATGCCGCTAGTCGGCCTTCCTTCTGCCATTGGGCGAACAGCTCGGGATAGCGCGAGCGCGGCGCGGACAGCGCGCCGATGGCGACACGGAAACCGGTGGTCTCGTTGCGCTGTTCGCTGCCGTCGGCGGCGAACAGCGGGTATTCGCGGCGCATCCCGGTGAATAGAGTCATCTCGCCTTCGAGATAGTTCCCGCCCTTCACCACGAAACCGCCATATGTGCCCTGCCGGCGACCGGCGTGGACCAGTTGGAAGGACTCCTGGACCATCTCCGCGGCATTTCCGATCACGTCGAACAGGCCCAGCGGGTTCGGCCGCTTCATCCCTACCGGCAACAGTCGCGCGGCCTGGCCGGTGCCGCCGGCGACCTGGTTGTACACCGCCCAGTCGCCCAGCGGGCCTTCCTGGTCGCTGCCCTCGACCTTGCGCGGGAACAGCCGGCCTTCCAGTTCCTGGCGGCTGACCGCCTGGCCGCCGCGCGCGGCGAACTCCCACTCTACCTCGGTGGGCAGGCGGACGAAGCCGATGCCGCCGTCCTCGGGATTCTTGCCGCGGCCGCTGACCGGCAGCAGTTCCGGGTGATTCTTCAGCAGCCAGGCGCTGTACACCGCGCCGAAGCGTTCGGCGTCGAAGCGCGAGAGGTCGACCTTGGGCAGCCGCGCGGCCATTCCGTCCGGCACGTCGCAGGCCGGCGCCTCGCCCTGGCCGGAGAGCGCGGCCGCCTGGCTCATCACCGCGGCGTACTGGCGGGCGGTCACCTCGTACTTGCCGATGAAGTACATCATCGGCTTCAGCGGGGTGCCGGCGGCGGGCTTCGGCAGGCTGGCGGAGAGTTTCTGCTGCCAGGCCGGTGCCAGGTCGGCGAGGCTGAACTGGCCGTTCACGTAGTCGCGCCGGTAGCCGGAGATGAACGACTGCTGGTAGCCCGCCTCGCCTTCGTTGAAGGCGTAGCCGAGGTTGACCTCGCGATCGTCGAGGGCGCCTTCGGCGAGTACGTAGACATGCCGGAAGACCATCTCGCCGCCACACGGCAGCGGCAGGGCGACGTCGTCGGCCAGCGGCTTGGGATTGTCCGGCGAGTCGCCTTCGGCCCAGGCCGGCGCGGCAAATGCCAGGCAGGCGCCGAGGGCGAGCGGAAGAATGGCTTTCTCAAACATCGCGTAATCCCTCTGCGGCTTCGATCCGCGCCGCGCGCCAGCCGCCGCTGGCGGCGGCCAGGACGCTGCACAGCAGCGTGGCGAGCAGCGCCGTCAGGTAGTGGCTGGGCAGCAGGCGGCAGACGAACTCGCCGCTCTGGTTGTCGAACAGGTGGTTCAGCGCGCCGGCCGTGGCGGCGTACAGCAGCCCGGCGAGGAACAGGCCGAAGACGGCGCTGAACAGCGCCAGGAGCATGACGAAGCCGACCAGCGCGGCGGTCGGGAAGCCCAGCAGACGTAGCACTGCCAGGGCGCGGCGCTTGCGTTCGACGGCGGCCAGGCTGCTGGCGGCGATGGCCGCGAAGGCACCGCCGATGGCCAGCGCGGCGACGATCCAGAACACCAGGCCGAGGTTGCGGCTGAGGCTGCGCACCTGGGCGATGGCCTCGGCCTGGGTGGCGACTTCCACGCCACTCGCGACGAAGTGCCGGCGCAGCCCTTCCACCGCATCGAGGTCGCGGGCGTACAGGCGGAAGCCCGGGTAGATGCGTGCGCGCGGCGCCTCACCGGCCTTCCCCGGCCAGCCATAGGCGGCCACCGCGCGACCGTCGCGATAGTCCTCGGCGGCTTCCAGCAGGGCCAGCGGGGCGAACAGCGCGTCGCGGGCGAAACGCTCCTGTGGCAGCACTGCGAGCACTTCCAGCTCCAGGCGCTGGCTCTGTGCCTGGCCATCCATGCGCCGGCCGATGCGCGCGACGATGCGCTCGCCAGGCTGGGCGCCGAGTTTTTCCGCGGCGCCGTGGCTGAGCACCACGCGGGTCGGCCGGTCGGGTTGCGGCAGGCCGGCCAGCAGCGGGTCGCCAGCGGCGCTGGGAATCATCTCGACGCTCAGGGCGGTCTCGCCGCCGCCGCTGAGGTCGGCGGTGGCGGCGATCTGCCGGGTGCGCGGCACGGCGAAGGCGACGTCCGCGCGTGCGGCCAGGGCGGCGATGTCCTCGGCACGGTAGCGGGCGCCGCCGACCGGAATGATCTCGCGCACCGAAGGCGCGCGCTCCAGCCGCTCGGTGAGGGTGCTGACCAGGCCGTACTTGAGGCCGAACAGCACCAGCAGCGGGGTGATCACCGCCGCCAGGGCGAAGATCGCGCAGAGCGACAGGCGCGCCTCGCCGCGATAGTCGGCCCAGGCCAGCGAGAGCAGCAGGCCGGCGCGCATCAGCCAACGTCCTCGAGGCAGGCGCCGACGCTGTCGTCGGCCTCGCGTTGCCAGCGGATGGCCAGGACTTCCAGGCCGGCGGCGCGGGCCAGGCGCTCGTCGTGGGTGGCGACCACGGTGCAGGCGCCGCGCTCGCGGGCCTGTTCCACCAGCAGGCGCATCACCCGTTCGGCGTTCAGCGGGTCGAGCGCCGCGGTCGGCTCGTCGGCCAGCAACAGGCGCGGCGCATGCACCAGGGCGCGGGCGATGGCGACCCGCTGGCGCTGGCCGACCGACAGCGCCGCCGGTTTCTTGTCCAGCTGGTCGCCGATTTCCAGCCGCTCGGCCAGCGCCTGCACGCGCTCGGCGGACGGGGCGCCGAGCAATGCGCAGGGCAGTCCGATGTTGCGCCGCACATCGAGGAACTCGAGCAATCCGCCGCTTTGCAGCACGTAGCCGCAGTGCTGCCGGCGCAGCGCCGCCAAGCGGTCCTGGCGGCCGTCGCGCCAGAGCGCGGCGATGTCCTGCGGGCGTTCCCCGGCGAGGAATTCGAAGCGCCCGCCCGGGTCCGGCGCCAGGGCCAGCGCCAGCAGGTCGAGCAGGGTGCTCTTGCCGCAGCCGCTGGGGCCGACGATGGCCAGCTGGCGACCCGCGCGCAATTCCAGCGCCGGCACCCGCAGGCGGTAGCGCTGGCGACCGGCGCCGTGGCTGCGGGCGACCTCGTGCAGGCGCAGGATCATGGCAGCGTCGACAGCGGCACGCGGTACAGCGCGTCGCCGGCGTCGGCGTCGCCGAACCGGACCCAGTTGGCGACGTCGTTGTGGAAGGTTTCGTAGAGGCGGATCTTCGACTCCAGTTCGTCGATGAAGTCCTGCTGTTCGGCGACGCTCAGCGACAGCCAGAGGTCCTGGGTCATGTTCAGCGACTTGCTGCGGTACGGCAGGCCTTCCAGGTATTCGCCGAGCACGCCGCTCTGCGCCAGGTTGCTGCCCTTCACCAGTTGCGCCGGGTCGCGGCTCATGTAGGCGCTGGCGCTGGCGATTTCCTGGAAGAAGTCCTTGGGCGAGGTCTGGGTGCGCTTGGCCGCGTCGACGATCAGTTTCAGCGACTGTTGCAGTTCGTTGAGTTGCAGCTTGCTCAGCAGCACGCAGACCTGGAACGCCGGCAGCGCCGGGTTGGTCAGGTCACGGTCGGCGGTCCAGGCGGTGACGACCTGCGGCGCGCGCACCGGGTCGCGGCGACCGAGGAATTCCATCTGCATGGCGTAGCCGATGGCCGCCGACTTGCTCGCCACGCTTGGCGCGGCGTCGAAGCGCGGCGCCTGCGGCTTGCGGTTGCCGGCGTCGTGGACCAGGTCGGCGAACACCGTGCCGATCTCCTTCACCGTGTTGCCGAAGGCGTTCACCTCGCCGCCGGCCACCGGGATGTAGAGGTCGGCGATCTTCGGGTTGGCGTCGGCGGTGAGGCTGCGGTACTGCTGCTCGGCGTAGCCGTGGTTGTTCTTACCGGCCGGGGTGCGCAGGTGCAGGGCATAGATCTTCACGCCCTTGCGCAGCGCCGCCTGGCGGACCTCGGCCTCGTTCATCTGGGTGCGCCCGAGCGGGTCGTTCTTGCGCAGCGCGCCGGCGTCGGTGACCAGCAGCACCACGCGCCCGGCGTAGGGCGACCAGTCCATTTCGTCGACCGCCTGCATGATCCCGGCGAAGGCGTCTTCGTTGAACGAGTGGCTGGAGACGTCGGTGGCGCGCACCTGGCTGCTCAACTCGGCGAAGCGCTGCGCGTCGTTGCCCGGTTGCAGCGGCACCAGGGTCTTGCTGACGTATT
The DNA here is from genome assembly GCF_058680555.1 of Pseudomonas sp. YA1. Lineage (NCBI taxonomy): Bacteria > Pseudomonadati > Pseudomonadota > Gammaproteobacteria > Pseudomonadales > Pseudomonadaceae > Pseudomonas > Pseudomonas sp. YA1. The sequence continues at coordinate 210,764 of NZ_JBZWBG010000001.1, read as the reverse complement.
CCAGGCCGGGGGTCTTGTCGGTGTTGTTGCGGAAGCCGACCAGGCCGAAGCTGACCTTGTCCAGGTCGCCGCGCTCGCCGATCTGCCGCTGCAGGCCGTCGATCACCTCGCGCACGCGGTCGATGTAGGGCTGCATCGACACCGAGGTGTCCACCACCAGGACGATGCCGGTGCGGAAGGTGTCGCTCGCCGCGCCGCTGGCGCTGCCCTGCCCGGCCTGGCCCGGCGCCTGGGGTGCCGTGGCGCTGCCGCCGGGGTCGATCGAGGCGACCTCCAGCAACTGCGCCGGCTGGCCGTCGGCGTCGAAGCTCTCCTTCGAGTCGAAGATCGGCAGCAGGTAGAACTGGTCCTGGGGGATCGCCCGGTCGTTGGGCTCGACCGCGACCACCTGCGGATCGCCCTTGTGGTCCACCGCCTGGGTCAGGGTGTCGCGCGCTGCGCGGGTATCGCCGAGCAGGCGCTCGACCTGCTCGGCGCTGTTGAGGAACATCACCGGCGCGCGGCCGGAGCGTTCGGTGAACTTCAGCACCAGGCTCTGCTTCCAGTCGCTCACCGCGCTGGCCGGCAGCCAGCCGTCGCCCTCGCCGTTGCTGGAGGCGCCGACGCGCAGCCAGGGGCTGCCGCCGACCTGCTTGCGGGCGTACACGTAGAGCACCGAGAAGGCCGGCACCGCGCCGGCCCGGGGCGGGCCGCCAGCCTCGGCGGAGATGGCCGCGCCGGGTTTGGTCAGGACGCGCTGGAACAGCGTCTTCTTGCCCGGCATCAGCAGCGGACGGTCGCCGCCGTCCTGTTCGGCATCGGCCACCGGGGTCTGCTGCTGCGGCTTGTCCGCCGGCGTCTGTCCCAGCGGCGCTGGATCGGCAGGGCTCGGTGCGTCGTCCGAGCCCAGCAGCCACCAGGCGCCGCCGCCGATCGCCAGGAGCACGGCGGCCGCGGCGGCGGCGATCAACGGCGTGCGGCTGCCGCCGGCACGTGGCTTCGCCGGCGGCAACGGAGGCGGCGGGGGCGATGGCGGTTTCGCCGCTTGCGACGGCGGAGGCGGAGGCGGCGTGGCGCCGCCGGCGCTGGGCGTGACCGGCGGCAACTGGATCGACACCGGTTGCAGGCCGCCGAGGTCGGCGGGCGGCAGGGGCGCGGGTTCGGCCGGCGGCGGGTTGCTCGCTCGCGGCGAGCCCTGCGGCGTCGCCAGCGGACGGATCTGGGTGGCTTCCAGGGCGCTCGGCGCCAGGCGGTCGAGGGCGGCGATCAGCGCGCCGGCGGTGGGGAAGCGCTCGGCCGGGTCCTTGGCCAGCAACTGGCGCAGGATGTCCTGGTAGCGGCCCTGCTCGATCGGCAGTTCCGGCAGCGGCTCGGTGAGGTGGGCCAGGGCGGTGGAGAGCGAGTCCTTGCCGTTGTAGGGCAGCTTGCCGGTGAGGATCTCGTAGAGCACCACGCCCAGCGCGTAGAGGTCGGCGCGGCCGTCGATCTCCTGCCCGCGGGCCTGCTCCGGGCTCATGTAGCTGGGGGTGCCGACGGCGAAGCCGACCTGGGTGAACTGGGTATTGTCCTCGATCGACTTGGCGATGCCGAAGTCCGAGAGCACTGCGGTGCCGTCGGCGCGGAACAGGATGTTGGCCGGCTTCACGTCGCGATGCACCAGGCCCTGGGAGTGCGCGTAGCCGAGCGCGGCGGCCACCTGCCGTACGTAGGCCAGGCCCTGCTCGGGATCGAGGCCCTGCTGGATGCGCTCCTTGAGCGTGCCGTTGGGCAGGTATTCCATGGCCATGTAGTAGCAACTGCCGACGTTGCCGATGTCGTGGATGGTCACCGTGTTCGGGTGCGACAGCCGCGCCAGGGTCCGACCTTCGCGCAGGAAGCGTTCGGCGAAGCTCGGGTCGGCGGCCAGCGCCGCGGCCATCACCTTCAGCGCCACCTTGCGCTGCAGCGAGCGCTGGGTGGCCAGGTAGACCGTGGCCATGGCGCCTTCGCCCAGCTCGCGTTCGATGTCGAATCCCGGAAGTTCTATGTCCATGTCCGTCTCAGAAGGCCCTGACCACCAGGGCCGTGATGTTGTCCGGGGCGCCGCGGGTCAGGCCCAGGTGGACCAGGCTGCGGACCACCGCATAGGGATCGCTGTGGCTGAGCACGTCGCGTAGTTCGCTGTCGTCGGCGGTCTTGTTGAGTCCGTCGCTGCAGAGCAGGAAGCTGTCGCCGGGCAGCACGTGCAGCGCGGCTTCCGACAGTTCCAGTTGCTCGTGCACGCCGACCGCGCGGGTGACCACGTTGGCGCGCGGATGGTGGCGCGCCTCTTCCTCGCTGATCAATGCGTTGTCGAGCAGCTCCTGGACGTAGCTGTGGTCCCGCGAGATGGCTTCCAGCACGCCGCCGCGCAGGCGGTACAGGCGGCTGTCGCCGGCCCACAGGCAGCTCGCCTGGTTGCCGCGCGCGGCGAGCAGTACCAGGGTGCTGCCCATCACGCTGACGCCACGCAGGCCGGCCTCCTGGCGAACCCGCTCGTTGACCTGGGCGAGGCCGGTGCGCAACGCGCCGACGTAGGCCGGTAGCGAGGAGGCCGCCGGGATGCGCCGCAGGGTATCGACGATCAGGCTGCTGACGAAGTCGCCGGCGGCGTGGCCGCCCATGCCGTCGGCGACCACCCAGAGTCCCGACTCGGGGGCGTCGAGACTGGCGTCTTCGTTGACCTTGCGGACCATGCCGACGTGGCTGTAGCTGGCCGACCTGTAGTAGCTGACTGAGTTGGGCACCATCAGTTGTCCTTAACCGGGTATGCCGGGAAAGAGCGGGATCACCTCGCCCTCTCCGGTGAGGAATCGTCCGAACGCCGGCGCCGGCGGCAGGCCCTGGTAGCGCATCAGGCCGGCGGAGATCCGTGCCGAGCCGCGTCCCCACCAGTGGCTGGCGCCGTCGCAGGCATGCTGGGCCAGCGCGGCGAGGCGCTGCGCCGGGGTCACCGCTTCGCTGCGCAGCAGGTTGCCGCTGATCAGCGATTGTTCGATGCGCGGTCCGCAGGGAGGGGCCGGGAGCTGCGCCACCGCCTGCTCGAAGGCCTCGACCTCGGCCTCCGGTTCGAGGGTGGAGAGCAGCAGGCTCTCGACCTGCTCGAACCAGCCGTCGTCGCCGCCGACCAGCCCGCCGAGGTCGGCGTTCGCCGGCAGCAGGCAGGCGACGGTCAGCGGGAAATAGCGACCGACCCGGTCGATGCTCGGCATCACCACCCCGGCCACCGCTTCGCCGCCGAGCAGGCCGGGGGCGATGGCGAAGCGCCACAGCGGGCTGGTCAGGTAGGCGTCGAGCCAGGCCGCGCCGAGTTCGTCCTGGCTGGCGCGCATGCCGCTGGCCAGCCAGGCGTCCCAGGGTTCGACGAAGGTGTTCGGCAGGCCGCGGCTGACGAAATCGCCGCGGCCGGCCAGCTTGCCGTAGAAACCGACGCTGTTCAAAGGCGCTCCGGGAGGCTGAAGCCGGACACGACCCGGCTCTTGAAGGGGTTGAAGGCGCTGCTGGCGCGCAGCTCGCAGGCGATGCTGGAGCCGTCGATGCGCAGCCGCAGGGTGAAGCGGTCCGGCGAGTTGCCGCGTTCCAGGTCCGACTGATCGAGCAGGCGGAACCAGGCCCAGGGGCCCTCCAGGGTCAGGCCGGAACGGCCGCTGCTGGGCGGCGGCGTCACCGTCAGGCGGACCACGCCGAGGCCGTTGGCGCTCGGCCACTGCATCGCCACCGGGCGGGCGGGGCCATGGTCGTAGGTCAGCTGCTGGCCGTCGAGGTCGAGAATGAACTGGCTGATCGCCGCGTCCATGGTCACCGGCTTGAGTTCGAAGCGCACCGCCGGCTGCATGCCGCCGGAGCGGAAGAAGGCGTCGCGGATCGCCGCCGCGCGCTGGAAGGTGTGCAGCACGCCGGGGTTGATGCCGAGCTTCTGCGCCGCGCCGGGCTGCCAGCGCCAGGTGCTGGCGGAGGTGTCGACGTAGGGTTGCAGGTACTGGCGGAAGTAGCTGTCCATCACCCCGCCGGCACCGAAGAAGTGGCCGAAGTCTTCCAGGGTGGCGTCGCGCGAGCTGCCGGCGGCGATCGGGTAGCGCCCGGCCAGGGACTGCCGGTAGACGCTGACCACGTCGCTGATCCAGGCCGCGTTGAGCTGGTTGCGCACGCTGCCCATCATGCTGCTGGTGGTGGAGTTGACCACGTTCTTCACCAGGCCCTGGACCACCGGCGGCTGGCGCTCGGCGCTGAGGGCCACGCGCGAGGCGGCGGCGGCCACCTGGTTCTTGGCGTCGCCGAGCAGCGAGTCGCCGCTGGCTCCGGCCATGGCGCTGACCTGTACGTAGAGCGCGTTCATGTCCTCCAGCAGGCTGTCGATCGGCGCCGGCTCGTTGCCGCCCTCGCCCTTGCTGACCAGGCTGTTGAGTTCGGCGAAGTGGGCGCTGATCGGGTCGCTGTCGGCCTGCTGCGGCTGTTCGCGGGCGCCTTCCTCCTCCTGGCCGACCAGCGAGCCGAGGCGCTGCTTGAGCTTGTCCACGGTGCCGTCGGCGGCCTTCTTCACTTGCGCGGCGACCAGCCGGTCGCCCTTCTGCAGGTCGGTCTCGCGGGCCACCGCCTCGAGCAGCTTGCGGAACGGCGAGGTCGGCCCGGAGAGAATGCGCAGCACGTCGGCGGCCTGGGTGACGTTGGTGATCGGCACCACGGTGAGGTCGGCGAGCAGGTCGTCCCATTGCCGCAGGTAGTCCTGGAAGTACAGGCGACGCACGTCGAGGGCCAGGTTGGCGGCATCGCCGGCATCGTTCAGGTCGCGCCCGAGCACCCACTGTTCCTCGGCGATGGTGCCGGCCTGGCTGAGGCTGGCGGTGAGGAACACCTCGCGATAGCCGCGGTAGGTGAAGAAGCCGCTGAGCGGGTCGGTGAGCGGCTTGCCGCTCTTGCGCGCGAACACCAGCGGCGCGTCGCGGCCGGCGGCGTCGCTGATGCGGAAGTCGGGCACGTCCTTGGGCAGCTTCTGCCGCTTGACCCGGTCGTAGACCCGCTGCGCCACCGGCAGTTGCTGCAACTGGCGGCGCAGGTCCTCGACCAGGTCCTGGTCCAGGCGCGCCGACGGCGGCCGTCGTTCGAGCAATGCGTCGAGGTGCGCGTGCAGCGCCTGGCGCTGTTCCGGCGAGAGGTCGCGCGGCAGGTTGCGTTCCCAGTCGAGGCTGATCCAGGCCTTGATGAAGTCGGCGTCGTAATGGTCCGGGCTGCCGAGCATCAGGTAGGCCTTCAGGCCCTCGTAGAGGAAATCGCTGCTGCCGCCGGAGCGCAACTGTTCCTCGATGCGGGTCACCAGGCGCGGGGCGAACACCGCGATCAGCAGCTTGCGGTAGACGCTGGTGGACTCCTCGCCGAGCATGTCGCCCTGGTACAGCCCGTAGCCTTCGGCCCAGCTTGGCGCGTCGCCGGCGAGATTCTGCACCGCGTTGAGCTGTGGCAGTACGGCCAGGACGTCGCGCTGGGCCGGGCTCAGCGACTCGATGCCGCGCGCCAGCGGGTCGACGCGCTGGTCGACCGCGGCGATGTAGCTCTGGTTGGCGCGGTAGCTGGCGATCCATACCGCCGTCACCGCCAGCACCACCAGCGCGGTGGCGCTCAGCGCGCCGATGGTCAGCCATTTGCGGCGGCGCTCGACCTTCGGGTTGGTGCCGACCAGGCCGCGTTCGCCGAACGCCACTTCGCGGAACAGCCGCTCGATGAAGTAGCTGCGCCCGGTTCCGGTCTGCCGCGCCAGGTGCTGGCGGTCGAGGTTCATCGACTGCGCCATGCTGCCGATCAGGCGGTCGATCGGACTGCCTTCCTGGGTTCCGCTGGTGAAGTACAGGCCGCGCAACAGCGGGCGTTCCTCGTAGGGGTTGGGCTTGAACACGCCGTTGAGGAACTCGCCGAGGCATTCGCGCAGGGCGGCGAATTGCTGCGGGAAGCCGTAGACCAGGTCGCGCCGCGCCGGGTCGCGCTCCTGCTGCAGGCGTTCCACCAGGCGCGCGGTGAGACGCTGTTCGAGCAGGGCGAATTCGCTGTCGAACACCGCCAGCGGGCCTTCCGCGCTCTTGCCGTCGTCGAGGGCGAAGGTCATCCCCCAGACCTGCGCGCGTTCCTCGCGGTTCAGGCTGTCGAAGAACTCCATGAAGCCCGGCACCAGGTCGAACTTGGTCAGCATCACGTAGATCGGGAAGCGCACCCCGAGCTGCTGGTACAGCTCCTGGATGCGCGCGCGGATCGCCTGGGCATGGGCGGCGCGTTCGGCGTCGCTGCCCAGCAGCAGGTCGGAAAGGCTGATGGCGATGAACGCGCCATCGATGGGACGGCGCTTGCGCTGGGTCTTGAGCAGGTCGAGGAAGCCCAGCCAGGCGGCCTTGTCCACCTGGGCGTGGCTGTCCTGGGTGGTATAGCGGCCGGCGGTGTCCAGCAGCACCGCTTCGTCGGTGAACCACCAGTCGCAGTTGCGCGTGCCGCCGACCCCGCGGATCGCCCCGGCGCCCATCTGTGCGGCGAGCGGGAAGTCCAGGCCGGAATTCATCAGCGCGGTGGTCTTGCCCGAACCGGGCGGGCCGATGATCACGTACCAGGGCAACTCGTACAGGTTGCGCCGCTCGCTGCCGCCCAGCTTGGCCCGCTTGAGCAGGGCCAGGGCCTCGTCCATGCGTTGCTTGAGGGTCGCCAGCTCTTCGGCGGTGGCGACGCTGGCGGCGTCCGGCGCGCTGACCTCGGCGAGACTCTGCATGACCTTCGCCGCGTTGCGCCGGGCCTGCACGATGCGCAGCACGCGGAAGCCGATCCAGACCAGGAACAGCAGAACGATCAGCACCCAGCGGCTGGTCGCCGAGGCCAGCGGTTCGTAGTTGCCCAGGCGCAGCAGCGGGCCGAGGAACCAGATGATCAGGCTCAGGGCGAGCAGGCCGAGCACCGGCACCACCCAGCGCGCGAAGAAGTTGAGGAAGCCTTTCATTGCGCGCCCTCCGCGAATACGGTGATTTCCACCCGGCGGTTGCGTGCGCGGCCTTCGGCGCTGGCGTTGGTCGCCACCGGCTCGGTGTCGCTGCGCCCTTCGGCGGTGAAGCGGCCGGCGTCGCCGGTGGTCGCGCCGAGCAGGTCGGCGACCTCCTGGGCGCGGGCCTGGGACAGTTTCCAGTTGGACGGGTAGCGCAGCGTGGCGATCGGCCGGTTGTCGCTATGGCCGGTGACCAGCACCTGGCCCTTGACCTTGCGCAGGGCGTCGGCGATGCGCAGCAGCAGCGGCTGGAACTCGTCGCGCACGCTGGCGCTGGCGCTGGCGAACAGCTCGTCGCCGCGGATGGTCACCACCGAGCGGTCGACGGCGTCCTCCACCGCCACTCGCTGGGCCTTGATGTCGTCGGCGAGGAAGCGCGCCAGGCGTGGCCGTTCGATCACCCGCGGCTGCACCGCCGGGCGGTCGATGGCCTGCACCGGGATCTCGCCGATGGCGTGGATGCGCTTGAACACCGGCTCGGCGTCGGCGGCCAGCTTCATCCGCAGGCCGAATAGCAAGGCCAGCAGCAAGGCCAGGCCGATGGCGATACCGACCCACGGCGGCAGGTATTGCGAAAGGCGATCGCGCATCACGCTGAGGCCGCGCCAGTGCGGCGACAGTTCGTGCTCGTACTCGCCGCGGGTGTTGCGGATCACCGCCGCGGTGCGCTCGCGCAGCGCCTCCAGTTGGCTGCGGCCGTCGTGCATGACCCGGTAGCGGCCTTCGAAGCCGAGGCTGGTGCACAGGTACAGCAGCTCCAGCAGGTGCAGGCGCTGGTGCGGGTTCTGCAGGCAGTGTTCGAGCAACTGGAAGACCTTCTCGCCGCCCCAGGCCTCGTTGTGCAGGGTGATCAGCAGGCTCTGCTTGCCCCAGTCGCTGGTGCTGCCCCACGGCGTGCTGAGCACCGCTTCGTCGAGGGCGGTGCAGAGCACGTAGCGCGCCAGCATCACTTCGTCCGGCGCCACGCCGGCCTGGCGTGCCTTCTCTTCGAACTGGCGCAGGTAGCCGAGCAGTTGCGCGCGCAGGCTGGCCGGCGCCGGATGGGCGATGGTGTTGCGCAGGCGGGTGAGCATCGCCAGCAGCGGGCCGGCGGCCTGCTCCAGCGGGTTGAGGCCGTCGCCGCGGCCGCTCAGCGGCGCCAGGCTGGCCATCGGCGGCGGCGTGTAGGGGTCGCCGCCGCGAGGGCCGCCGGCCGGTTCCGGGGCGCGGCCGCCGGGACGCGGCATGATCATGGTGCGGTCGTCGGGCGGGCTTCCGTTGCCGCCGCCGGTCGGGGTGCCGAAGGGATCGTCGATGGGAGGCATCGTTGCTTATCCTCGAATGGCCCAGAAGGCCAGGTTCAGCCCGGGGAACTGGCCGGCGATGTGGAAGGCGAAGCCGCCGGAGTGCGTCAGCTGCTTCCAATGCGCGCTGCCGCGGTCCAGTTCGAAATAGGTGGAGCCGGCGTGGTAGGGGATCTGCCGCGGCGCCACCGGCATCGGCAGCAGGCCGATACCCGGCAGTTGCAGGTTGACCAGGTCGCGGATGTGCTCCACCGAGCCGACCTTGGCCTGCTGCGGGAAGTGCCCGCGCAGGCTCTCGCCGGGGACGTCGGCGCGCACCACCAGGACGAAGCTGGCGTTGTCGATCAGGCTGCGGTCGCTGAGCATCGCGACGTGCACGCCGTAGGCCTTCTCGACGATCGGGATGGCGATCGCCTTGGCGTCGATCACCGTCGCCAGCGCCTGGCGCAGGGCGAGCATCACCGGGGCGAAGCTGGCGGCCAGGTCGTCGTGGTTGTACACCGGGTACTCCTCGGGACGCCGCTGGCTGGCGGTGAAGGTGCAGAACTCGCCGGCCAGGGCCACCAGTTCGCGGTACAGCTCCTGCGGGTGCAGCGGGCGCACGCGGGACAGATGGCCGGTGAGGGCCTCGGCGCGGTTGACCAGTTGCAGCAGCAGGAAGTCGGCGATTTCCGAGGCGCCCCCGGCGCTGGAGGCCACCACCCGCCCGGCGAGGGCTTCGCCGCGCTGGTGGAGCAGGCCCAGCAGCTCCTTGGCGAAGGACGCCAGGGGCGGCGCGGCGGCAATGTCGAGCACCGGCGGCAGGTAGTCCTCGTCCAGGCTCAGGGCCTGGTCCGCGCGCTTCTCGCGGACCCGCGCGACGCCCACCGCGGCGTATTCGCCGAGGCCGTCGCGCTCGGTCAGCAGGCGGAACGCCTGGCTGCCCAGGGCCACCGGCGCGCGGCTCTCGAAGGCGGCATTGTCGTCGCGCACTTCCTGCACCTGGCTGACGTAGCGGGCGCCGCCGAGGGCCTCGCCCTCCTCCACCGTGTCGCGGGTGCCGACGCGCTTCAGCGGCAGGCCGAGGTAGACGATGCCATCGCGCAGGCTTTCCTCGACATTCAGCGGCGCCGGCGCCGGATCGTCGGCGGGGATGTTGAACGGCGTGCCATCCGGCAGCACGCCGCGGGCGCTGACGATGGCCAGCTTGCCCTGGGTCAGCAGGGCCTCGTCCAGCTTCAGCTCGGAAAAGCCCCAGCCGCCCGCCAGAAGCGAGCGGCAGCGGCCATCCACCAGGGTTTCCAGGTAGCGGTCGTGCTGCTGGAAATGCTGTGGCCGCAGGAACATGCCTTCGGACCACACCACGCGGTTATTCCAGGACATAGGGACTCCGAAGGTTCAGGGCGCGGGACGCGCGACGATGCCGATGGCCTGCGCGCCGAGCGTGATGTCGAGATGGCTGGTGCGTTGCCCCGGCACGTCGAGGACCTGGCGCCAGGTGGCGCGGTCGAGGTCGCGGTAGGCGGCGACGAAACCGAGCTGGCGGGTCTGCTCGTCGAGCGTGCGTTCGATGCGCCGTTCCTCGCCCGGACGCAGGAGGAACTCGTCCTGCTCCACCAGGTCGCCGCCGAGGGTCGACTGGGCGTTGTCGGTGAGGGCGAAGTAGTCGGCGCGGCCGAACGCGGTGTCTTTCTTCAGCTCGTACAGCCGCAGGCGCAGCGGCGCCGCCTGGCCGGCGGCGGACGGGTTGAGGTTCGGTGCGGCGTGGAGCCAGATCACCACCCGCGTCGGCGGGGTTTCCGGCGGGCCGGACGAACAGGCGGCGAGCAGCAGCCCGAACAGCGCGACGATCAGTTTCTGCATGGTGTCGTCCTCATTGACGTTGTTTCTCCTGGTGTTCGTTGGCGTCAGGAACGCCGTAGTCGAGCGCTGTGTTCCTCGTAGGCGCGGCTGAATTCGCGGCCGAAAAGCTCCTGGAAGTCGTCCTCCGCCTCGCGCAGGATCTTCGCGTACAGCTCGGTGAAACTGTCCCAGTTCTGTGCCTGGCGGGCTCCCGGCAGCAGGCCGGAAAGCCCGGCCGGCTTGCCGAAGCGGGCTTCCAGCGCGGCCGGTTCGAAGCGCGCCAGCAGGTGGCGGATGGCGGCCTGCACGCCGGCCATCACCGCCAGCTGGTGCGCCTTGAGGTCTTCGAAGCTGTCGGCCACCGCGCGATCCGGCGCCATGAACGCCTGGTTGTCGCGGCGCAACAGGAGCAGCATGGCTTCGTCGACGTTCGGCGCGAACTTCAGCGGGTTGTTCTGCACCGGCTGGATCATGGTCTGCGCCATGCGGAACTCGCCCTTCAGGCTGGCCCGCGCGCGCAGCACGTCCACCAGTCCTTCCACCAGGCCGCGATAGCTGCGGCCGATGGCTTCCATCTGCGCTTCGGCGCCGGCCGGGTCGACCTTCAACTGGGTCATGCCGGCGCCGCGCAGGAACGCCTGCAGCAGGTCGCCGCCGGCCGTCGCGGCGGCGCTTGCCGGTGGCGTCGGCGCCGCCACGCTGGCTGGCTGTGGCTGTGGCTGTGGCTGTGGCTGTGGCTGTGGCTGTTGGGTGATCCCAGGGTCGGCGAAGGGCATCGCCAGCGGCGTCGGTTCGGCCGCTGGCTGCGGCTGGGCGACGGGCGTGGCGCTTGGCGCGGGCGTGTTGCCGAGCAGTTCGGCGAACGGGTCCCAGTCGGCCGGAATCAGCGGTGCGCCGCCAGCGGGCGGTGGCGCCGGGGTGGTCGCGGGGGGCGGCGGGATCACCGGTTCCGGCGGGCGGAAGTCGTGCTGTTCGGCCGGTACATGGTCCGGACGCGGCGCCGCGCCGGGCGGCGGCGGGGTGAGGAAGTCGAACAGGTCGGGCTTGGTGTCCAGCGGCGAGCCGCCCTGGAAATGCGCCGTCACCGCGGGGTGCGGGGTGGGCGCCGGTTCGGCGAAGGCAGGCGCCGATCCGGCGGCCTGCCGGCTCATCAGGGCGTCGAAGCTGGTGAACGGATCGGTCTGCGGATTGCCGCTGCCGGGCAGGGCGATGTCATGGCCGAGCTGAACGAGGATGTCGTATTCGCCGAGGCGGACGGTCTCGCCGTCCTGCAGCGGCTCGCTGTTGCCGCGGCGCAGGCGGTGCCCGGCATTGACCAGCAGCACGCCGTTGGTGCTGGTGTCGGTGAGGTAGTACACCCCGTCGCGGTTGAGGATGGTGCAGTGGCGGCTGGAGACCAGGCGCTCCGGGTCCGGCAGGACCCAGTCGTTGTCCGGGCCCCGACCGATGGTCAGCTGTCCCTGGTCCAGTACCTTTTCCGAACACTGACCGGGGGTCAGCTTGTGGTAGCTGGTGATGGTCAATCGCAGCGGCATTGCTACTCCTTGCATTGCCAGCGCCCGGCTCTTCCAGGCGCTCACCCCCGTGCCCGAGGGATTTCGGTTCGCATCCAGGCTGGCCCGACGGCTTTCCGGCGTTTCGTCGCCTCGGGAAGACACATCGGGTGGTACCGGATTATAAAAGACTAATCCTACGTCTTTTAAAGATTTGTCCGATCTGCGGTGTCATGCAACTAGTGGCGTTGTGCCTTCCTTGACAAGCCTTGCGGCATGCCACAAGAATTTTGCCAACCTTTCGAGTCATCCGATATTCATCAATGGCTCCTACAAGATCCGACGGAGTGGATCTTACAAGCGAAGGTGAGGGCCGCGCAGCGGCTCCGATGATAGGGAGATCGTCACCGTGCTGGATGTACCCGTTTTGCTGGCCGCCGTATCCCCGGACTCGCCCTGTGGCGACGATCTGGAGTACGACGCCGCGTTCCTCGAACTCGAACGCATCGCCCAGGGCCAACCCGAGCGCCAGATGGGCGATGCCGTGCTGCCCGCCGAACCGCCGGAGTGGCCGCGCGTACGCGCGCTGGCCAGCGAGCTGTTCGGCCGTAGCAAGGACCTGCGGGTAGCCAACCTGCTGCTGCAGAGCAACGTCGCCCTCGACGGCCTGGACGGGCTCGCCGACGGCCTGCTGCTGGTCCGCGAGCTGCTCGGCCAGTACTGGGACGGCGTCTATCCGCTGCTCGACGCCGATGACGACAACGACCCCACCTTCCGTATCAACGCCCTCACCGGCCTGGTCGCCGAACCGTTGCTGCAACTGGTCTGGGCGATCCCGCTGGTGCGCTCGCGGGCGTTCGGCCCGGTCAACCTGCGCGCCGCGCTGAACGCCGCCGGGCTGCAACGCTTCGCCAGCGAGACCCTGAGTCCCGAGCAGATCGCCGGCGCCTTCGCCGATGCCGACGCCGATGCGCTGGCCGCCACCCGGCGCGCCCTGGATGGCGCCCAGGAACATGCCCTGGCCATCGAGAGCGGCGTCGCCGAACGGGTCGGCTCGGCCCAGGGCCTCGACCTCGGTCCCCTTCGTCAACTGCTGCGCCAGGCCCTCCAGGTGTTCGACCTGTACGGCCCGCAGGGCGCCGGCGAGCCCTTGGCGCCGGGCGCCGAAGCGGCCACCGGCGAGCAGGGGGGCGCCGCGCCTGTCGCAGCCGTCGCCGCGCCGGCACCGCGTGCCAGCGGCGAGATCGCCAACCGCGAAGACGTCCTGCGCCAGCTCGATCGCCTGCTCGAGTATTACGTTCGCCACGAGCCGTCGAGTCCGGTGCCGGTGCTGCTCAAGCGCGCCAAGACACTGGTGACGGCCGACTTCGCCGAAATCGTGAGGAATCTCATCCCCGATGGGATTTCCCAGTTCGAAACCCTGCGAGGCCCGGAAAGCGAGTAACGCCTAGCGGCCGTCCGGGCCAACGCTGCAAGCCGCCGGGGCGATTCCGACGGCGCTAACAACCGCCGTCGCGCGAGGGAGAAACAAGATGGGAAGCACTACCAGCAGTCAGAAGTTCATCGCCAGGAACCGGGCGCCACGCGTGCAGATCGAGTACGACGTGGAGCTGTACGGTGCCGAGAAGAAGGTCCAGTTGCCCTTCGTCATGGGCGTCATGGCCGACCTCGCCGGCAAGCCCGCCGAACCCCAGGCGGCGGTCGCCGACCGCAAGTTCCTGGAGATCGACGTGGACAACTTCGATGCCCGGCTGAAGGCGATGAAGCCGCGGGTGGCCTTCAACGTACCGAACGTGCTGACCGGCGAAGGCAACCTGAGCCTGGACATCACCTTCGAGAGCATGGACGACTTCAGCCCCGCCGCGGTGGCGCGCAAGGTCGATTCGCTGAACAAGCTGCTCGAGGCGCGTACCCAGCTGGCCAACCTGCTGACCTACATGGACGGCAAGACCGGCGCCGAGGAAATGATCATGAAGGCGATCAAGGACCCGGCCCTGCTTCAGGCCCTGGCCAGCGCGCCGAAGCCCAAAGACGACGAGCCGCAGGCGTAAGAGGATTCCAGCATGGCCGAATTGAGCACCGAGAACCTGGCCCAGGGCCAGACCACCACCGAGCAGACCAGTGAGTTCGCCAGCCTGCTGTTGCAGGAGTTCAAGCCCAAGACCGAGCGCGCCCGCGAAGCGGTGGAGACCGCCGTGCGGACCCTCGCCGAGCATGCCCTGGAGCAGACCAGCCTGATCTCCAACGACGCGATCAAGTCGATCGAGTCGATCATCGCGGCGATCGACGCCAAGCTCACCGCGCAGGTCAACCTGATCATGCACCACGCCGACTTCCAGCAACTGGAAAGCGCCTGGCGCGGCCTGCACTACCTGGTCAACAACACCGAGACCGACGAGCAACTGAAGATCCGCGTGCTGAACATCTCCAAGCCGGAGCTGCACAAGACCCTGAAGAAATTCAAGGGCACCACCTGGGACCAGAGCCCGATCTTCAAGAAGCTCTACGAAGAGGAATACGGCCAGTTCGGCGGCGAGCCCTATGGCTGCCTGGTCGGCGACTACTACTTCGACCAGTCGCCGCCGGACGTCGAGCTGCTCGGCGAGATGGCGAAGATCTCCGCCGCCATGCACGCGCCGTTCATCTCCGCCGCCTCGCCGACGGTGATGGGCATGGGTTCCTGGCAGGAGCTGTCCAACCCGCGCGACCTGACCAAGATCTTCACCACCCCGGAATACGCCGGCTGGCGTTCGCTGCGCGAGTCCGAGGACTCCCGCTACATCGGCCTGACCATGCCGCGCTTCCTGGCGCGCCTGCCCTACGGGGCGAAGACCGATCCGGTGGAAGAGTTCGCCTTCGAGGAAGAAACCGACGGCGCCGACAGCAGCAAGTACGCCTGGGCCAACTCGGCCTACGCGATGGCGGTCAATATCAACCGCTCCTTCAAGCTCTACGGCTGGTGCTCGCGGATCCGTGGCGTCGAGTCCGGCGGCGAGGTGCAGGGCCTGCCGGCGCACACCTTCCCCACCGACGACGGCGGCGTGGACATGAAGTGCCCGACCGAGATCGCCATTTCCGACCGCCGCGAGGCGGAGCTGGCGAAGAACGGCTTCATGCCGCTGCTGCACAAGAAGAACACCGACTTCGCCGCCTTCATCGGCGCGCAGTCGCTGCAGAAACCCGCCGAGTACGACGATCCGGACGCCACCGCCAACGCCAACTTGGCGGCGCGCCTGCCCTACCTGTTCGCCACCTGCCGCTTCGCCCATTACCTGAAGTGCATCGTTCGCGACAAGATCGGTTCCTTCAAGGAGAAGGACGAGATGCAGCGCTGGCTGCAGGACTGGATCCTCAACTACGTCGACGGCGACCCGGCCCACTCCACCGAGACCACCAAGGCCCAGCACCCGCTGGCGGCGGCCGAAGTGGTGGTGGAGGAAGTCGAAGGCAATCCGGGTTACTACAACTCGAAGTTCTTCCTTCGCCCGCACTACCAGCTCGAGGGACTGACGGTATCGCTACGCCTGGTATCCAAGCTGCCTTCGGCCAAAGAGGCCTGAGGCATTCAACGACAGCGCCTGCCATGGTGGCGGGCGCTTGCATAGCGTAGTGGCGCGAGCCACACGGGAGGAAAGATGGCTGTTGATATGTTCATCAAGATCGGCGACGTCAAGGGTGAGTCCAAGGACAAGACTCACGCCGAGGAAATCGACGTGCTGGCATGGAGCTGGGGCATGTCCCAGTCCGGGTCGATGCACATGGGCGGTGGCGGCGGCGCCGGCAAGGTCAACGTGCAGGACCTGTCGTTCACCAAGTACATCGACAAGTCCACGCCCAACCTGATGATGGCCTGCTCCAGCGGCAAGCACTATCCGCAGGCGAAGCTGACCATCCGCAAGGCCGGCGGCGAGAACCAGGTCGAGTACCTGATCATCACCCTGAAGGAAGTCCTGGTGTCCTCGGTGAGCACCGGCGGCAGCGGTGGCGAGGATCGCCTGACCGAGAACGTGACCCTGAACTTCGCCCAGGTCCAGGTCGACTACCAGCCGCAGAAGGCGGATGGCGCGAAGGACGGCGGTCCGGTCAAGTACGGCTGGAACATCCGCCAGAACGTGCAGGCCTGATGAGCCGGCTGCCGGTCATGGCGTGGCCAGGCCATGCCGTGGCCGGTGCGAGCGCCCGCCATGCCGGGTGCCGAAGGCGCGCGCGGCGCGCCGCGGACCTCGTCCGCCCGACCTCCTGCCGGAGGTACTGAATTCCACCGGGTCGTCCGTCGCGTCCGCCGGGCGCCATGGCCGACCCTTCATTCGCATCCGGGCGCCTGGGCTCCCGGCTACAGGGAAGTATCGCGATGATCGCCGAAGAACTGTTGCGCGCCGGGCGCCTGGACGATGCCTTGAAAGCCTTGCAGGAACAGGTGCGCAGCCAGCCGTCGAACGCCACCCTGCGGATCTTCCTGTTCCAGCTGCTGGCCGTGATGGGCCAGTGGGCGCGGGCGCAGAACCAGCTCAAGGTGGTCGGCGAACTGGATGCCTCGGCGCTGCCGATGGTACAGACCTACTCCACCGCCATCGACTGCGAGGCGCTGCGCCGCGAGGTGTTCGCCGGGCGCCTGACGCCGGTGATCCTCGGCCAGCCGGCGGAATGGATCGCGCCGCTGTTGCAGGCCCTGAGCCTGGACGCCGAGGGCCATGGCGAGGCCGCCCAGGCCCTGCGCGAGCAGGCCTTCGACGCCGCGCCGGCGGTGCCCGGGCGGATCGGCGAAGCGCCGTTCGCCTGGCTGGCGGATGCCGACACGCGCCTCGGCCCGGTGCTCGAGGTAATCGTCAACGGTCGCTATGCCTGGTTGCCGATGAGCAACCTGCGCAGCCTCAAGGTCGAGGCGCCGAGCGACCTGCGCGACCTGGTCTGGCTGCCGGCCGAACTGACCCTGACCAACGGTGGCGCCACCGTCGCGCTGCTGCCGGCGCGCTACGCGGAAACCGTCGAGCACGGCGACGACGCCGCGCGCCTGGGGCGCAAGACCGAATGGCTGGATAGCGGCCTGCCGGTCGGCCAGCGGCTGTTCGTCACCGATGCCGGCGAGACCGCGCTGTTCGACCTGCGTGAGCTGGACTTCGAGCCGACGGACGCCTGATATGGCCGAACTGACCCTCCAGGAGCGCCTGCAGCCGTCGCTGCTCGACCGCCTCACCGACGACGAGCCGGGCAACCTCAAGGAAGCCGCGGAGCGCCGGGTGCTGACCCTGAGCCAGCTGAAGGCCTCGGTGCTGCGCGACCTGGCGTGGCTGTTCAACACCACCTCGCTGTTCGACCCCGGCCCCGCCGCACGGATGCCGGCCGGCAACTCGGTGCTCAACTACGGGCTGCCGGCGCTGGCCGGGCACACCGCGTCGAGCGTCGACGTGCATGCCATCGAGGCGCTGCTCACCGAGACCATCGCCACCTTCGAGCCGCGCATCATCCGTTCTTCGTTGCGGGTGCGCGCGCAACTGCTGCCCGGCGAGATGGACCACAACGCCCTGAGCTTCGAGATCGAGGGTGATCTCTGGGCCGAACCGGCGCCGCTGCGCCTGCTGCTGACCACCAACCTGGACCTGGAGACCGGCCACGTGCGCGTCGCCCAGGGCGAGCGGAGGCGTACATGAACCCGCGCCTGCTCGAGTACTACAACCAGGAATTGCAACACATCCGCGAAAGCGCCGCGGAGTTCGCCGAGGAGTTCCCGAAGATCGCCGGGCGCCTGTCGCTGTCCGGCTTCGAGTGCGCCGACCCCTACGTCGAGCGCCTGCTGGAAGGTTTCGCCTATCTCACCGCGCGGGTCCAGCTGAAGCTCGACGCGGAGTACCCGACCTTCACCCACAACCTGCTGGAAATCGCCTACCCGCACTACCTGGCGCCGACTCCGTCGATGACCGTGGTGCAGCTGCGCCCGGACCCCAACGAAGGCGCCCTGAGCAGCGGCTTCAGCGTCGAGCGCGGGGCCTCCCTGCGCGGCCAGCTCGGCCCCGACGACCAGACCGCCTGCGAATACCGCACCGCCCACCCGGTGACCCTGTGGCCGCTGGAAGTGGCCCAGGCCGACTACTTCGGCAATCCCGCCGCGGTGCTCGGCCGCCTCGCCGCCAGTGAGCCGCGGGCCAAGGCCGGCCTGCGCATCCGCCTGCGCAGCGGCGCCGGTATCCCGTTCGACAGCCTGTCGCTGGACGCCCTGCCGCTCTACCTGCACGGCGCCGACGAACAACCCTACCGCCTCTACGAACAATTGCTCGGCAACGCCTGCGCGGTGTTCGTCCGCGCCCCGGACAATGCCTGGGTCGAACGCCTGCCGACGAGCAGCCTGCGTGCGCGTGGCTTCGACGACGAGGACGCGCTGCTGCCGGTGGTGCCGCGGGCGTTCCAGGGCTACCGCCTGCTGCAGGAATACTTCGCCCTGCCGGCGCGCTTCCTGTTCGTCGAGTTCTCCGGCCTGAACCGCGCCCTGCGTCGATGCCACGGCGAGGAGCTGGAACTGGTCGTGCTGTTCGGCAAGCACGACCAGCGCCTGGAGGGCACGGTGGACGCGGAGCAACTGGTGCCGTTCTGCACCCCGGCGATCAACCTGTTCCCGCGCCGCTGCGACCGCATCCACCTGTCCGACCGGGTCAATGAGCATCATGTGATCGTCGACCGCACCCGTCCGCTGGATTTCGAGGTGCATTCGCTGCAACAGGTGAGCGGCCACGGCAGCGGTCCGGAGCAACCCTTCCAACCGTTCTACGCGGTGCGCGACCCGGCGCGCTACGGCCGCGAGCAGGCCTACTTCAGCGTGCGCCGCGAACCGCGCGTGCTGTCCAGCAAGCAGCGGCGCAAGGGCCCGCGCTCGACCTACGTCGGCAGCGAGACCTTCGTCGCCCTGGTCGACGCCAACCAGGCGCCCTATCGCCACGACCTGCGCCAGCTCGGCATCGCCGCGCTGTGCACCAACCGCGACCTGCCGCTGTTCATGCCGATCGGCGCGCACAAGAGCGACTTCACCCTGGAGGACAGCGCCCCGGTCATGCAGGTGCGCTGCCTCGCCGGACCGAGCCGGCCGCGCGCCAGCCGTGCCCACGATGCCAGCGCCTGGCGGCTGATCAGCCAGCTGTCGCTGAACTACCTGTCGCTGGCCGAGCGCGGCCAGGGCGCCGCCGCCCTGCGCGAGCTGCTGCGGCTCTACGGCGACAGCGGCGATCCGGCGCTGCAACTGCAGATCGAGGGCCTGCGCGAGGTCAGCAGCAAGCCTTGCACGCGGCGCCTGCCGATGCCCGGGCCGATCGTCTTCGGCCGTGGCCTGGAGATCACCCTGGACTTCGACGAGAACGCGTTCCGCGGCACCGGGGTGTTCCTTCTCGGCGCTGTGTTCGAGCGCTTCCTGGCACGCTACGTGTCGATCAACAGCTTTACCGAGACGGTGCTGCGCACCGGCGAACGGGGCGAGGTGATGAGATGGCAGGCGAAGCCGGGCAGCCGTCCGAACCTCTGAACCTGCTCGCCGGGATGGCGGCGGCGCCCTGGGACTATGACTTCTTCCAGGCGCTGCGGCGCATCGAGTGCGAGTCGCCGCAACTGCCGCGCCTCGGTCATTCGGTGCGGCTGGCGGACGACCCGCTGCGTCTCGGGCAGAAGCCCGACTGCACCTTCGCGCCCTCGACCCTGGCCTCGGTGAGCCAGGCCGGCACCGCCGCGACGCCGCGCCTGGACCAGTTCTTCTTCGGCCTCACCGGCCCCAACGGGCCGCTGCCGCTGCACCTCACCGAATACGCCCGGGAACGCCAGCGCAACGTCAACGACGCGACCTTCAAGCGCTTCATGGACGTCTTCCACCACCGCCTGCTGACCCTGTTCTACCGGGCCTGGGCCGAGGCGCGGCCGGAGGTCAGCCACGACCGGATCGACGACGACTACTGGTCGGCGCGCCTCGCCGCGCTCTCCGGGCGCGGCATGCCGAGCCTGCGGGGGCGCGAGCCGCTGGCGGACACCGCACGCTACTACTACACCGGCCACCTCGCCGCGCAGACCCGCTACCCGGACGGCCTGCGGGTGATCCTCGCGGAGTATTTCGAGGTCCCGGTGGCGGTCGAGGAATACGTCGGCCAGTGGCTGGAGCTGCCCGAGCGCAGCCGCCTCGGCGTCGACTCGACGAGCCTGGGCATGGACGTCTGCCTGGGCACCCACGTCTGGGACCGCCAGCACAAGTTCCGCCTGCGCCTGGGGCCGCTGGACCTCGATCAATACCAGCGCTTCCTGCCCGACGGCGACCATTTCGTCGAGCTGGCCGCCTGGGTCGCCGAATACCTGGGCGAGGAGCTGGACTGGGACGTCAACCTGGTCCTGCAACGCCACGAAGTACCCCCCCTGGGCCTGCAGGGCGGCGGGCGGCTCGGTTTCAACACCTGGCTGGGCGATCCCGGCCAGGACGCCAGGGATCTACTGCTGGCCCGCCAGTACGCCACTGCGCGGCCGCACGAGCACAAGGAGAAGGAACATGAGTGAGATCAGTCGCGTTGCGCTGTTCGGCAAGCTGAACAGCCTGGCCTACAAGGCCATCGAGGCCGCCACGGTATTCTGCAAGCTGCGCGGCAATCCCTATGTCGAGCTGGTGCACTGGTTCCACCAGATCCTCCAGTTGCCGGACTCGGACCTGCACCAGATCGTCCGCCAGTCCGGGATCGACCCGGCGCGCCTGGCCAAGGACCTGACCGAGGCCCTCGACCGCCTGCCGCGCGGCTCGACCTCGATCACCGACCTGTCCTCCCATGTCGAGGAAGCGGTGGAGCGCGGCTGGGTCTATGGCAGCCTGATGTTCGGCGAGAGCCAGGTGCGCACCGGCTACCTGGTGATCGGCATCCTCAAGACGCCGAGCCTGCGCCATGCCCTCACCGGGCTGTCGGCGGAACTCGCCAAGCTCAAGGTCGAGGCGCTCACCGAGCGCTTCGACGAGTACGTCGGCGCCTCGCCGGAGAACGGCCTGTCGGCCAGCGACGGCTTCAACGTCGGCGCCGCCCCGGGCGAGGCCAGCGGCGCCCTGGCGCCGAGCGCGATGGGCAAGCAGGAGGCGCTCAAGCGCTTTACCGTGGACCTCACCGAGCAGGCCCGCAGCGGCAAGCTCGACCCCATCGTCGGGCGTGACGAGGAGATCCGCCAGTTGGTGGACATCCTCATGCGCCGCCGGCAGAACAACCCGATCCTCACCGGCGAGGCCGGTGTCGGCAAGACCGCGGTGGTGGAAGGCTTCGCCCTGCGCATCGTCGCCGGCGACGTCCCGCCGGCGCTGAAGGACGTCGAACTGCGCGCCCTCGACGTCGGCCTGCTGCAGGCCGGGGCGAGCATGAAGGGCGAGTTCGAGCAGCGCCTGCGCCAGGTGATCGAAGACGTGCAGAGTTCCGAGAAGCCGATCATCCTGTTCATCGACGAAGCCCACACCCTGGTCGGCGCCGGTGGCGCGGCCGGCACCGGCGACGCCGCCAACCTGCTCAAGCCGGCCCTGGCGCGCGGCACCCTGCGCACCGTGGCGGCGACCACCTGGGCCGAGTACAAGAAGCACATCGAGAAGGACCCGGCGCTGACCCGGCGTTTCCAGGTGGTGCAGGTGGACGAGCCGTCCGAGCACAAGGCCATCCTGATGATGCGCGGTGTCGCGTCGACCATGGAGAAGCACCACCAGGTGCAGATACTCGACGAGGCGCTGGAGGCGGCGGTCCGGCTGTCGCACCGCTACATCCCGGCGCGCCAGCTGCCGGACAAGTCGGTGAGCCTGCTGGATACCGCCTGCGCGCGCACCGCCATCAGCCTGCACGCGGTGCCGGCCGAGGTCGACGATAGCCGCCGGCGCATCGAGGCGCTGGAGACCGAGCTGGCGATCATCCGCCGCGAGAGCGCCATCGGCGTCGCCACCGCCGAACGCCAGCGCAACGCCGAGATCCTGCTGGCCGAGGAGCGCGAGCGCCTGGCCGCCCTGGAGCAGCGCTGGGCCGAGGAAAAACGCCTGGTCGACGAACTGCTGGAGACCCGCGCCCGTCTGCGCGCCGCCGCCGAAGCGGTGGACGCCGGCGGCGCGCCGCTGGGCGAAGGCGAGGCGCGTCTCGACGAGGAACAGCGCCAGGCGCTGCATGCGCGGCTGGCGGAACTGCAGGCGCAACTGAGCGCGTTGCAGGGCGAAGAGCCGCTGATCCTGCCGACCGTGGACTACCAGGCGGTGGCCTCGGTGGTCGCCGACTGGACCGGCATCCCGGTCGGCCGCATGGCGCGCAACGAGATCGACACCGTGCTCAACCTCGACCGGCACCTGAAGAAGCGCATCATCGGCCAGGACCACGCGCTGGAGATGATCGCCAAGCGCATCCAGACTTCCCGCGCCGGCCTCGACAACCCGAGCAAGCCGATCGGCGTGTTCATGCTCGCCGGCACCTCCGGGGTGGGCAAGACCGAGACCGCGCTGGCGCTGGCCGAGGCCATGTACGGCGGCGAGCAGAACGTCATCACCATCAACATGAGCGAGTTCCAGGAAGCCCACACCGTCTCCACCCTCAAGGGCGCCCCGCCCGGCTACATCGGCTACGGCGAGGGCGGCGTGCTGACCGAGGCGGTACGCCGCAAGCCCTACAGCGTGGTGCTGCTGGATGAAGTGGAGAAGGCCCACCCGGATGTCCACGAGATCTTCTTCCAGGTCTTCGACAAGGGCGTGATGGAGGACGGCGAAGGCCGGGTGATCGACTTCAAGAACACCCTGATCCTGCTCACCACCAACGCCGGCACCGAGATGATCGCCAGCCTCTGCGCCGATCCGGAACTGATGCCCGAGCCGGAAGCCATCGCCAAGTCGCTGCGCGAACCGCTGCTGAAGATCTTCCCGCCGGCGCTGCTCGGCCGCCTGGTGACCATCCCCTACTACCCGCTCAGCGACGACATGCTCAAGGCCATCTCGCGCCTGCAACTGGGGCGGATCAAGAAGCGCGTGGAGGCGACCCACAAGGTGCCGTTCGAGTTCGACGAGGGCGTCGTCGAGCTGATCGTCTCGCGCTGCACCGAGACCGAGAGCGGCGGCCGGATGATCGATGCGATCCTCACCAACACGCTGTTGCCGGACATGAGCCGCGAGTTCCTCACCCGCATGCTCGAAGGCAAGCCGTTGGCCGGGGTACGCATCAGTAGCCGCGACAACCAGTTCCACTACGACTTCGCCGAGACCGAGTGACAGCCGGCGACATGCAGCGCAGTAGAAGGAGTCGTCGATGGGATTGATGCAACTGACCCGCCTGGTCCAGGTGGATTGCCCGCTGGGGCCGGACGTGCTGCTGTTGCAGCGCATGGAGGGACGCGAGGAACTGGGACGGTTGTTCGCCTACGAGCTGCACCTGGTCTCGGAAAACCCCAACCTGCCGCTGGAACAGCTGCTCGGCAAGCCGATGAGCCTGTCGCTGGAGCTGCCCGGCGGCAGCCGGCGCTTCTTCCACGGCATCGTCGCGCGCTGTAGCCAGGTGGCCGGGCACGGCCAGTTCGCCGGCTACCAGGCCACCCTGCGGCCCTGGCCGTGGCTGCTGACGCGCACCTCGGACTGCCGCATCTTCCAGAACCAGAGCGTGCCGGAGATCATCAAGCAGGTGTTCCGCGACCTCGGCTTTTCCGATTTCGAGGATGCCCTCACGCGCCCCTACCGCGAGTGGGAATACTGCGTGCAGTACCGCGAGAGCAGCTTCGACTTCGTCAGCCGGCTGATGGAACAGGAGGGCATCTACTACTGGTTCCGCCATGAGCAGAAGCGCCACATCCTGGTGCTCTCCGACGCCTATGGCGCGCATCGCAGCCCGGGCGGCTACGCCAGCGTGCCGTACTACCCGCCGACCCTCGGCCATCGCGAACGCGACCACTTCTTCGACTGGCAGATGGCACGCGAGGTCCAGCCCGGTTCGCTGACCCTCAACGACTACGACTTCCAGCGCCCCGGCGCGCGCCTGGAGGTGCGTTCGAACATCGCCCGGCCGCACGCGGCGGCCGACTACCCGCTGTACGACTATCCCGGCGAATACGTGCAGAGCCAGGACGGCGAGCAGTACGCGCGCAACCGCATCGAGGCGATCCAGGCGCAGCACGAGCGCGTGCGCCTGCGCGGCGTGGTGCGTGGGATCGGCGCCGGACACCTGTTCCGCCTGAGCGGCTATCCGCGCGATGACCAGAACCGCGAGTACCTGGTGGTCGGCGCCGAATACCGGGTGGTCCAGGAACTCTACGAAACCGGCAGCGGCGGCGCCGGCTCGCAGTTCGAGAGCGAGCTGGACTGCATCGACGCCAGCCAGTCGTTCCGCCTCCTGCCGCAGACCCCGGTGCCGGTGGTGCGCGGTCCGCAGACCGCGGTGGTGGTCGGTCCCAAGGGCGAGGAGATCTGGACCGACCAATACGGCCGGGTCAAGGTGCATTTCCACTGGGATCGCCACGACCAGTCGAACGAGAACAGCTCCTGCTGGATTCGCGTGTCCCAGGCCTGGGCCGGGAAGAACTGGGGCTCGATGCAGATCCCGCGGATCGGCCAGGAAGTGATCGTCAGCTTCCTCGAAGGCGACCCGGACCGGCCGATCATCACCGGGCGGGTCTACAACGCCGAGCAGACGGTGCCCTACGAGCTGCCGGCGAACGCCACCCAGAGCGGGATGAAGAGCCGTTCGAGCAAGGGCGGCACGCCGGCCAACTTCAACGAGATCCGCATGGAGGACAAGAAGGGCGCCGAGCAGTTATACATCCACGCCGAGCGCAACCAGGACAACCTGGTCGAGAACGATGCCTCGCTGTCGGTCGGCCACGACCGCAACAAGAGCATCGGCCACGACGAGCTGGCGCGCATCGGCAACAACCGCACCCGCGCGGTGAAGCTCAACGACACCCTGCTGGTGGGCGGGGCGAAGAGCGACAGCGTCACCGGCACCTACCTGATCGAGGCCGGCGCGCAGATCCGCCTGGTCTGCGGCAAGAGCGTGGTGGAGTTCAACGCCGACGGCACCATCAATATCTCCGGCAGCGCCTTCAACCTCTACGCCAGCGGCAACGGCAACATCGACACCGGCGGCCGCCTCGACCTCAATTCCGGCGGCGCCAGCGAGGTCGACGCCAAGGGCAAGGGCGTGCAGGGCACCATCGACGGCCAGGTACAGGCGATGTTTCCGCCGCCGGCGAAGGGCTGAGGCGGCGGCATCCTGGCTGCCCGCCCTTGGGCAGGACGCCGCGGGAGTCTTGACGATTCGCGCATGTCCTCGCCAGGCAGAAGCGGCGGTCGCTCAAGACCGATGGTGTTGCGCTCAGGGCAGATCGACCTTCAGGCCGCGGCCAGTGCGTATGCCGACGTAGAATGCGTCCTTGAGGGCCCTGGCGAGTTCCGGGTCGGTCTCCTCGAACTCTTTCCCGGCGATGCCGCCGAAGCTCAGCCGGTGCAACGCGGAACGGTCCAGGCTGCGGTCGAGCAGCACGGCTTTCAGGTACAGCAACTGCTTTTCCACGGAGAGCAGCATCCCGCATTGCGGATGCCGGGCCAGCCGCTCGGCGACCAGCGCCAGGGCGCGTTCGACATAGTTCACGGGGGACATGGCTGCGCCGCTTCAGCCCTTGGGAAAGCCCGTCTCGTACTCCTCGCGGGTGATTTCCCGGCCGAAACGCAGCGCATCGTTGAACAGGCGGTTGTCGTGCTCAACCGGCTCGGGGGATTCGGCTTCGCCGTAGAAGCGCACGTGGATCGTGCCCTGCCGATGGTCCCAGCGGTAGGTGACGTCTTCGAAGTCGTAGTCGATGTAGATATCGCGCCTGGCGAACGCTTCGCCCTTTTCAATTGCCATTGCCTTTCCTCACTGCGTCGTAGTACGCCCGGCTCTTCTCGGCGATGGCCTGGGCCTCCGGGGACTTCGGATCCAGTACCCGCCAGTCCTCATAGTACTTGTGGCCCTGCCCTCCGGGTACGCCGGCCTTGGCCGCCACCGCGTCGTAGGTGTCGTTGCCGAGGAGGATGCGAGCCATGTCCTCCGACTCCTTGGCGTAGATCATCTCCGGCGAGTTGACCTGGATCTCGCCGGGTATCCCGGCCTTGGTGTTCATCGTCGAGTTCACCCCGCTGTAGCCGAGCGGGTCGGCGTTGCCGTCGATCACCTTGACCTTGGCGCCGCGGTTGGCCAGCTCGGCGGCAACGGTGTTCACCTTGTCGCCTTCGACGATGATGGTGTTGCGGGCCAGATCCTTGATCTTGGTCGGATCGCCCTTGTAGTCGTTGTTGATCTTCTGCATGGCGCGTTCGCGCGACTTGATCGGTGCCTTGGCGACCCTGCCGCCGTGCTTCGCCGCCAGTCCGTCGGCCACCGCGTCGATCTCGGCCTTGGCTGCCGGCGCCTTGCCATAGACCTTCTCGAAGCCTTTCGGCACCTGGGTCTTCGGCGCGCCCTTGGGTGCGTTGCCGAGCCGTGCCATCTTCGGTCCGAAGCCCAGCAGCGCCATGCCGGCCACGCCCTGGAACAGGTCGCGGTAGCCGGGACCGAGGCGGTCGCCGAGGTCGCCGAGCAGGGCCATGCCGCCCATCATCAGGCCGCCGATGGCGACCACTCCAACCAGCGCCGCGACCCCGGCCATCGCCGCCAGCAGCAGGCCGCCGGCAAGGGCCGCCAGGCCCAGCGCCTCGAGGCCGGTGTGCAGCCATTCCTCCAGATCGAGGACGAAGGCCACCCGCTCGGTGGGGCCGCCGATGAAGGTGTTCTGGCTGCCGGTCTTGATGTGCGCGCCGCAGACCATCTTGCTCTGCAGGCGCGCCGCCGGCTTGCCGTTGATGTACACGGTCGCGCTGCCTTCGGCGATCAGCACCGGGAACGGCCACAGCGGATGGTTCAGCGGCAGGCCGCTGCAGGTGGCGGAAACGTCGTCGCCGGCGCGCATCGCGTTGCGACTGTTCACGTAGACGTTGAAGCTGCCGCGTATGAGCACCCCGGTGGTCGGCTCGGGTAGCTCGAAGATGGTGGTCAGGCCCTTGACGATCTGGAACATCGACAGCCCGCCGGCGGCGATCGAGCCGGCCAGGATCACCGCGGCCAGGCCGCCGGTGGCGGCGGTGGCGGCGACCACGGCGGCGCCGATCAGGGCTCCGGCCACGGCTCCGGCGACCATCGCGGCGACACCGAAACCGTGGGCTATCTCATCGCCCAGTCGGGCGGCGGCTTGCGCATCCATGCGTCGGCACTCGAATCAGCTAGGGGTCGGGCGCGGGACCAGGGTCTGCATCGCCTGCTTCCAGGCCGGCTCGTGGTGCGGCAGGTCACCCGGGGTGGTGGTCAGGGTGGTGATCAGCACCGCCGGGCGGCGCTCGATGAACACCTGGCGCAGCATCAGGTCGCGGCCCTCGCGCTGCCACTGGTAGTCGAGGAGCACGGCGGCGTGGCCGTGGATGTTGATGTCCCAGCGCTTGTGCAGCTTGAAGCCGGGCAATTGCTTCTCGGCGTTCTCCAGTTGGCGGGCGACATAGTCGGCGAACGGCGCGTCGCCCTGGCTGGCGTCGCGGCTGATGACGAAACTGGCTTCGCGGGCGGGGCCGCTGGCGGGGAGCTTGAAGATGTTGATGCTCTGGTCCTGCCAGGCATCGGGAATCTCGAGATCGGCTTCGTGGAGGCGATAGAGCGTCACAGTGTTAACCCCTTCCCTAGGATTCTGCGTGAGTCGTTGCGAGGGAAAATCTTCAAGGAATGTTCCTGAGGAATCAAGGATTAACTGGTTGCGCGGACGCCCGGATGCTGGCGTTCTGCCTGCTCGCCGTCGGTCGTGCGCTCGTCGGATATGTGCCTTGCACCCCTCCTTCCCGCGCTATCAGCGCCTATGCTGGCTGGGTGGAGCCGCGTGCGCGGCACCGCCGACCGTACGTGGATCAAGGATGATTTCATGGCACTTGCGCAACAAAACCGCCTGGTCCGGGTGGACAGTCCGCTCGGCGCGGACGTCCTGCAATTGCAGCGAATGGAGGGTCGCGAAGAACTCGGCCGGCCATTCGTCTACGAGCTGGAGCTGATCTCGGAGGACCCCGACCTGCAATTCGACGGGCTGCTGGGCAAGCCGACCAGCCTGGCGCTGGAGTTGCACGACGGCAGCCGACGGTTCTTCCACGGTATCGTCGCCGCCTGCAGCCAGGGCTCCGGCAACGGCCAGTTCGCCAGCTACCAGGTCACCCTGCGCCCCTGGCTGTGGCTGCTGACGCGCACCTCCGACTGCCGCATCTTCCAGAACCAGAAGGTCCCGGACATCATCAAGCAGGTGTTTCGCGACCTCGGTTTCTCCGACTTCGAGGACGCCCTGAGCCGCTCCTACCGCGAGTGGG
The DNA here is from genome assembly GCF_058680555.1 of Pseudomonas sp. YA1. Taxonomy (NCBI): domain Bacteria; kingdom Pseudomonadati; phylum Pseudomonadota; class Gammaproteobacteria; order Pseudomonadales; family Pseudomonadaceae; genus Pseudomonas; species Pseudomonas sp. YA1. The sequence continues at coordinate 182,816 of NZ_JBZWBG010000001.1, read as the reverse complement.
AATACTGCGTGCAATACCGCGAGACCAGCTTCGACTTCGTCAGCCGGCTGATGGAACAGGAAGGCATCTACTACTGGTTCCGCCACGAGCGGAATCGGCACATCCTGGTTCTATCCGACGCCTATGGCGCGCACCAGAGCCCGCCGAACTACGCCAGCGTGCCCTACTACCCGCCGACCCTGGAGCAGCGCGAGCGCGACCATTTCTACGACTGGCACATGGCGCGCGAGGTGCAGTCCGGCTCGCTGAGCCTCAACGACTACGACTTCCAGCGTCCCGGCGCGCGCCTGGAGGTGCGCTCCAATATCGCCCGTTCGCATGCGGCGGCCGACTACCCGCTGTACGACTATCCCGGCGAATACGTACAGAGCCAGGACGGCGAGCAGTACGCGCGGACCCGTATCGAAGCCTTGCAGGCGCGCTACGAACGGGTGCGCCTGCGCGGCCGCGCCCGCGGCCTGGGTTCGGGCCACCTGTTCAAGCTCAGCGGCTACCCGCGCGAGGACCAGAACCGCGAGTACCTGGTGGTCGGCGCCGAGTACCGGGTGGTCCAGGAACTCTACGAGACCGGCGGCGGCGGGGTGGGCGCGCAGTTTGAGAGCGAGCTGGACTGCATCGATGCCGGGCAGGCCTACCGCCCCTTGCCGAGCACCCCGCTGCCGATCGTCCGCGGCCCACAGACCGCGGTGGTGGTCGGTCCCAAGGGCGAGGAGATCTGGACCGACCAGTACGGCCGGGTCAAGGTGCATTTCCACTGGGATCGCCACGACCAGTCGAACGAGAACAGCTCCTGCTGGATGCGCGTCTCGCAGGCCTGGGCCGGGAAGAACTGGGGCTCGGTGCAGATCCCGCGGATCGGCCAGGAAGTGATCGTCAGCTTCCTCGAAGGCGACCCGGATCGGCCGATCATCACCGGGCGGGTCTACAACGCCGAGCAGACGGTGCCCTACGAGCTGCCGGCGAATGCCACCCAGAGCGGCACCAAGAGCCGTTCGAGCAAGGGCGGCACGCCGGCCAACTTCAACGAGATCCGCATGGAGGACAAGAAGGGCGCCGAGCAGCTGTTCATCCATGCCGAGAAGAATCAGGACATCGAGGTCGAGAACGACGAGAGCCACTGGGTCGGCCATGACCGGACCAAGACCATCGACCACGACGAGACCGTGCATGTGAAGCACGATCGCACCGAGACCGTGGACAACAACGAGACCATCACCATCGGCGTCGACCGCACCGAGAAGGTCGGCAACAACGAGAAGATCAGCATCGGCGCGAACCGCACCGAGGACGTCGGCAGCAACGAGACCATCAGCATCGGCGTCGACCGCACCGAGAAGGTCGGCAGCAACGAGAAGATCAGCATCGGTGCCAATCGCACCGAGGACGTCGGCAACGACGAGACCATCAGCATCGGCGCCAACCGTAGCGAGTCGGTGGGCAACAACGAAACCATCAGCATCGGCGCCGACCGCAGCGAGTCGGTGGGCGCCAACGAGACCATCGATATCGGCGGCGACCAGACCACTCGGATCGGCGGGAGCGAGACCCGCAGTGTCGGACAGGGACGCAATACTTCGGTGGCGAAGACCGACAGCCTGGACGTGGGACGGAGTTTCAGCCTCGATGCGGGAGACGCCATTTCTCTGGTGACCGGCGCGGCGAGCATTCACCTGAAGAAGGATGGGACCATCATCATCAGCGGAAAGAACATCACCATCGATGGTTCCGGCAAGGTCAACGTCCTGGCGGACAAGAACGTGGTGGTGAAGGGTCGCAAGATTCTCCAGAACTGAAGCGGCGCAGAGCCAGGGAGTGCAGCGCATGAGTGTCGAAATCCATCTACCTGGGGTCACGGCGGCCCTCCCCGCCCGCCTCGACGGCGTGGTCATCGGTATCCTCCTCGACGTACCGGACGCCGCCGCGCCGGTGGTCGCCTACCCCGGCTGCCCCAGCGAGCACGGCCTGGCCGCCACCACCACCGCGCAGCTCGGCCGCGCCGATATCGGCGCCCAGGTGGCGTTGCTGTTCGTCGCCGGCGACCCGCGCCAGCCACTGGTGATCGGGCGTATCCAGCGCCTGCCGCAGGAAGCGTCCGCCCGGCTGGACGGCGAACGCCTGGAGTTCAGCGCCGAACGCGAGATCGTCCTGCGCTGCGGCAAGGCCAGCATCACCCTGACCCGTGCCGGCAAGGTGATCATCCATGGCGCCTACCTCTCCAGCCGCTCCACCGGGGTCAACCGGATCAAGGGCGGTTCGGTGCAGATCAACTGAGCGCGGCGGGCCGGACATGGAACTGTTGAACGCCACCCCGCTGGCCGCCGCCTACAACCAGGGGCTCGACGCCGAGGGCCGGGAGTCGCTGGTGGTGATCGCCAAGGGCAGCTTCGACCTGCCGCTGGACGGCCGCGAGGCACGCCTGCTGGACGAGCAGCAGGCGCTGCTGATGGTCGATGAATTCTATGGCGAGCCGGGGCTTTCCGCACCGCGCCGGGAGTGCGAGTTCGCCCCCTTCAAGCCGTTCTGCGACGTGCTGGTGCTGGGCAGCGCCCAGGCGCCCGGCGGTCGGCCGGTACAACAGTTGACCGCGGGCATCCGTGTCGGCCGGGTCAGCAAGGCGCTGACGGTGCATGGGCCGCGCCAGTGGGAACCGGGACTGCTCGGTGCTGGCGCGGGCGTCGCGCAGCCGTTCCAGCGCCAGGACATTTCCTACGCCAGTGCCTTCGGCGGCAGCCACGCCTCGCCGGACAACCCCGGTTTCATGGATTGCTACATGGCCAATCCGGCCGGATGCGGCTGGTTCCCGCGCAGCGCCGACACCGCCGCGATCGTCGGCACGCCGATGCCGGCCACGGAAAAGCTCGGCGAGCCGGTGGACAGCCCCCACGGCCGCTTCACGCCGATGGCGCTCGGCCCGCTCGGCCGCCACTGGCAGGCCCGGGTCGGCTTTGCCGGCCGCTACGACGACGCCTGGCTGGCCGAGTGCTTCCCGTTCCTGCCCGCCGACTTCGACGAGCGTTACTTCCAGTCCGCGCCGGCCGACCAGTGGACCGACCATCTGCGCGGCGGCGAGGAGGTCCTGCTGCTCAACCTCACCGGCGAGGAGCGCGCGGCCTTCCGCGTGCCGCGCAGGGAGGTGCCGGTGACCTTCTTCCTGAAAAAGGGTGGCCACGAAACCGCGCAGGCGCGGATCGATACCCTGCTGGTGGACTGCGACGCCCGTCGCGTGGAAATCACCTGGCGCATCCGCCGGCCGTTGAGGCGCAACCTGTTCGAGATCGCCCAGGTGCTGGTAGGCACCATGTCGAGCGCCTGGTGGCGTGCCCGCGAACTGGGCAAGGACTACTACCCCTCGCTTGCCGCACTGGTACGCAGCCGCCAGGCCGAGGAGGACGAGGCATGAGCCAGGTCCTGAGCATCGTCGCCTCCGGCATGGTCAGCGCGGTCGGCCTCAGCGCGCCGGCCAGCTGCGCGGCGATCCGCTGCGCCCTGGACAACTTCCAGGAAACCCGTTTCATCGACCAGGGCGGCGAATGGTTGCTTGCCGCCAGCGTGCCGCTGGAGCAGCCCTGGCGCGGCCGCGCCAAGCTGCTGAAGATGGCCGCGCGAGCCATCGACGAGGCCTTGCACGGCCAGCCCGGTCTCGATTGCGCGGAGCTGCCGCTGCTGCTCTGCGTCGCCGAGGGCGATCGTCCCGGACGCTGCGCGGGGCTCGACGAGTCCTTCCTGCGCGACCTGGAAAACGAGCTGGGACGACGCTTCCACCCCTCCTCGGCGCTTATCGCCCGTGGCCGGGTCGGTGGTGCGGTGGCCCTGTTCAACGCGCGCAAGCTGGTCCAGGGCGGCTGCCGGCAGGTCCTGGTGGCCGGCGTCGACTCCTTCCTTAACGGGCCGACCCTGGCGGCCTACGAAGCGCGCGAGCGGCTGCTGAGCAGCCAGAACTCCAACGGCTTCATTCCCGGCGAAGGCGCCGCCGCCGTGCTGGTCGCCGCGCCGCTCCACGAGGAGGCGCCGCAGCTGCTCTGCATCGGCCTCGGCTTCGGCATCGAGATGGCCACGGTGGAGAGCGAGGACCTGCCGTTGCGCGCCGACGGCCTGACCCAGGCCGTGCGCGCCGCCCTCGCCGAGGCCGGCTGCGGCCTGGAGCGGATGGACTACCGGCTCAGCGACATTTCCGGCGAGCAGTACTACTTCAAGGAGGCCTCGCTGGCCCTGAGCCGCAACCTGCGCGTGCGCAAGCCGAAGTTCGACCTCTGGCACCCCGCCGACTGCATCGGCGAATGCGGCGCGGCCATCGGCCCGGCGTTGCTCGCCGTGGCCCTGGCCGCTTCGCGCAAGGGCTACGGCGACGGGCCGAACGTGTTCTGCCACCTGGGCAACGACGCCGGCGAACGCGCCGCCGCGCTGCTCAGCTATCGACGGGTGAGGGCTGCCTGATGGCCAACGAGGTGTACGCCAACAATCGGGAGATTTCCTGCAAGGCGGGGGATGGGGTGTCGATCGCCAGGTTTCCCGACGTCTGTTTCACGCCTCCGCAGACTGCGGCGACACCGACCGGGATACCCATTCCCTATCCCAATACCGGCTACGCGAAGGACATGACGCGGGGCAGCCGGACGGTGCGGATCGACGGCAAGGAAGTGATGCTCAAGGACAAGAGCTACTTTCGGAAGAGCACTGGCGACGAAGCCGGCAACGCGCCCAAGAAAGGCATCGTCACCAGCAGGATCAAGGGCAAGGTGTACTTCGTTTCCTGGTCGATGGATGTCAAGTTCGAGGGGAAGAACGTCGACCGGCACATGGATCTGACGACGCACAACCACGCCTCGATGCCGGCCCAGACCCCTCCGGGGCCCACTACCGAAGGGGTCGCCCAGGACGCCTCCTGTCCCCATGCCAACCTGAAGCGCGATCCTCCCAAGGGGGAGCATGAGATCAATCAACAGGCTCGTCTCGAGCATCGGAAGAATGTGCAGAAGCGCAACGAGGAGAAGCTCGACCGGATGCTGGACGAAGCCGACAAGGCTGGCAATCCAGCGCAGAAGCAACAACTGTTCGAGTCGGCGTTGGCCTACGACACCCTGATCAAGGGCGAGCGCTTCGAGCTGAAAGTAGCCGAGCAGACCCAGGCGAAAGAGGTTGCGGTAAAGATCACCTGCCGCGACTGTGGTCTGGTGGTCCAGGAGTTCGATGTGGTTACCCGCGACGGCGTGGTCAAGGAGTGCAAGGCCAGTTGGGGCCAGGTCGGGCTTTCGCAGTTCAAGCGCGAAGAACAGCTGGCGCAGCGGTCGGATGTATTCGGCCCGGGCACCGTGGTGCACGTGGCAATTCCGAAGGGACAGCGGGGCAATCTCGAAAGCAAGTTCGGCAAGGAAAACAAGGCACACATGTCGGGAAAGATCCAGGAGCACTGACGCATGGCGTTTTCGTATCCGATCGCGATCCACTTTCCATCGCTCCCCAGGGCGGCCCTGGAGGAGAAGGCGTTGGCCGTCGTCGCGGCCTTGAGACGCCGCCATGCGGTGGTCGCCCAGGTGCGCGAAAGCGTGTCGGAGCTGGTGGTCGACCCGGCCACCGGGGAGTGGCTCGACACCCGCAGCGTCGCCACCGATTGCGCGTCGTTGGAACAATGCCTGCAGCGCTATGACTGGTTGCGGCTGGAAGTGGAGCTTCGGCTCGGGCAGGGGCGCTATTTCGCCGCCCTGTGCAGCTTTCCGGTCGATGCGCAGGCGGAGCGCGGCGGCCTTCAGTTCAACTTCAGCGACCGCGCCTATCCCGCGATCCATGAATTCGAGGATGGCAGCGGCGGCCAGTTCGATGGCCAGGTCAAGCGCGACTTCCTGGCCGTCTGCATGACTGTGGTACGTCATGTCGACGCCGATGCGTTCATCCTGCTTCAGGACGAGGGCCGGTTTCGCTGTATCGAGCTGGACGAGGTGCTGCAGCGCCTGGTCGAACCCGAGATGAGCTTGCACGGTCGGCGGCCCGGCTCGATCACCGGGGTACGTTCGGCCTGGTTGAGCGCGCAGCGCATGCGTGAGCTGTGGGCGCTGCCGTATGACGATCCGCGCTGTTTCGAGGCGGGAGGATACAGCGTGCTGGATATGATCCAGCGGTTCGCCTGGAAAGGCTGATGGAAAGCGTCGTGAGCGACATGGTCGCCCTGCACGCCGAAGAAGCCGCCTTCCTCGCCCTGCTCCGCGACTATGCCGTGCGCGCGCCGCACTACGACCTGGAGGAGCTGGCCGAACTCGATCAGCGCATCGAGGCGCACCTAGACGGCTTGGCAATCGCCGGCCAGGCCGGCCATGACGCCCTGCTCGAGCAACTCGACGCGCACGCCCAGGGCGAGGCGTTCGCCCTCGCGGTGCTGGCCATGCAGGCAGGAGACGATGCGTTGATCGGACGGATGCGCGCCTGTCTTGCGGCGTCTCCGGAAGCCCGGCGCGGTTTCGCCGCAGCCCTCGGCTGGCTCGACTGGGACCAGGCGCGGCCCTGGGTGGAGCGCCTGCTGGCCTCGCCCGAGCCGCTGTTCCGCACCATTGGCCTGGCCGCCTGCGGCATGCACCGGCATGACCCGGGGCCGGCGCTGCTGTCCGCCCTTGGCCACGCCGACCCGGCGGTGCTGGCGCGCGCCGCGCGCACCGCCGGCGAGCTGCGTCGGCGCGACCTGATGGCGAATATCCGCGCCTACCGCGCCCACGACGACCCGAGCCTGCGCTTCTGGGCCAACTGGGCCACCGCGCAGATGGGCGACGAGGAGGCGTTAGGGCCATTGCGTGCGTTCGCCGGGCAGCCCGGCCCGTTCCAGCTGCCGGCGACCAGGGTGCTGCTCGCCTGGCAGCCGCGCGACACCAGCATGGCCTGGATTCGCCAACTGATGCAGGCGGCGGACACGCGGCGGATCGGCATCCAGGCCACCGGCCTGTTCGGCGATCCGGTGGCGGTGCCCTGGCTGAGCCAGCAGATGCGCGACGAGAGTCTGGCGCGGGTCGCCGGCGAGGCCTTCAGCCTGATCACCGGCGCCGACCTGGCGCTGCTCGACCTGGAGCTGGAGGCCTTGCCCGACTACGACCCTGGCCCCAACGACGATCCCGACGACGAAGACGTCGCCCTCGACGACGATGAGAACCTCACCTGGCCGGACGCGGCGCGGGTTACCGCCTGGTGGCGGGACCACGGCGCACGCTTCGTCGCCGGGCGCGCCTACCTGCTCGGCGAACCTCTGGGCGAGGCGCGCTGCCGCCAGGTCCTGCGTGACGGCCAGCAACGCCAGCGAATGGCTGCGGCGTGCCTGCTGGCGCGCTTCGTGCCGAACCTGCCGCTGTTCCCCACCGGTGCGCCGGTGCGCCGCCAACTGGACCTGTTCTGATAGCTGGCTGGCGCCGGGCGGCCAGGTCATGGCCGCTGGCGCGGTGCGCCGGATTTTCCCATTCGACGAATTTCCCTGCACGTAGCCAACCGGTTGACTGAAACCTTTCACTACTTATGCGGGACGAATGGAAATGCCACTCGTTTGCCATGATAGCCTGTCGACATCCTCTGGAAATATCGTGAAAAAAGCTGACAACGTGCGAGATAGAGGGATTTTTTAATTTATGGTTAAGCTTCGGGCATTAGCGTTGAGCACCAGAAGTGACCGGTCGGTCACGTAGGTCGCTCTGCGTTTGTTGTGCCTTTTTCCTATGGGGAAAGCGTCGGCAGACGTGGGAAAATTCAATCGATCCATTCATCGAGGTTCCGAACCATGCCAGACCGTATGCGGGGCGTTAAGTCCGATTCTCCAGAGCAGGAAAGCGCTGACGACGCATTGAAAAGGATTGTCGATGGATTCCAGCATTTCCGCCGGGAGGTCTTTCCCGAGCAGCAGGCGCTGTTCAAGAAGCTCGCCAACAGCCAACGGCCGCGGGCGATGTTCATCACCTGCGCGGATTCGCGCATCGTTCCCGAGCTGATCACCCAGAGTTCCCCCGGCGACCTGTTCGTCACCCGCAATGTCGGCAACGTGGTGCCGCCCTACGGGCAGATGAACGGCGGCGTCTCCACCGCCATCGAATACGCCGTGCTGGCGCTGGGCGTGCACCACATCATCGTCTGCGGCCACTCCGACTGCGGGGCGATGCGCGCCGTGCTCGACCCGCAGACCCTGGAACGCATGCCGACGGTCAAGGCCTGGCTGCGGCACGCCGAGGTGGCGCGCACGGTGGTGGCGGACAACTGCGACTGCGGCGCCAGCCACGACACCCTCGGGGTGCTTACCGAAGAGAACGTGGTGGCCCAGCTCGATCACCTGCGCACCCACCCCTCGGTGGCCTCGCGCCTGGCCAGTGGGCAACTGTTCATCCACGGCTGGGTGTACGACATCGAGAGTGCGCAGATCCGCGCCTACGACGCCAAACAGGGTCGCTTCCTGCCCCTCGACGGCGAGCATCCGGTGCCGATGGCCACGCCCGCGCCGCGCTACCTGAACTCGTGATAGCGGCGGCCGTGCGGGCCGCCGGATAACAACAGCGTTTTCGCGTCACCTTTCGCCGTTCCTGCCATGGACGACCTCTGGGAAGCCCCGTTCCGGGGCTGAACGGGTCGCTATTACAAGAAAAAACACACTGCGCACACACAACCGGCGCCGGGCCTGGTCCTGGCGTCGCTCCCTCGTCGTGGAAAAAATTCGCAGGAGAACTGTGCCATGCATGTTTCAAAGGTGTTTCCGTCCCTCCGGGACACGTTGCCGCGGGACCTGATGGCCTCCGTGGTGGTGTTCCTCGTCGCCCTGCCGCTGTGCATGGGCATCGCCATCGCCTCCGGGATGCCGCCGGCCAAGGGCCTGCTCACCGGCATCGTCGGTGGCCTGGTGGTCGGCTTCCTGGCCGGCTCGCCGCTACAGGTCAGCGGCCCGGCGGCCGGCCTCGCGGTGCTGGTCTTCGAACTGGTGCGTACCTACGGGGTGGCCATGCTCGGGCCGATCCTGCTGCTCGCCGGCGCCATCCAGCTGCTCGCCGGGCGGCTGCGCCTGGGCTGCTGGTTCCGGGTCACCTCGCCGGCGGTGGTATACGGGATGCTCGCCGGCATCGGCATCCTCATCGTCCTTTCGCAATTGCACGTGATGCTCGACCTGGCGCCCAAGGCGTCCGGCCTCGACAACCTGCTGGCATTCCCCCAGGCGGCGTTCGCCGCGCTCGGTTCGCTGGGCATGGACAGCGGCCTCGACGCGGCGCTGCTCGGGCTGGGCACCATCGCGGTGATGTGGGGCTGGGACAAGCTGCGTCCGCAACGCCTGCGCTTCCTACCCGGCGCGCTGCTCGGCGTGAGCCTGGCGACCCTGGCCAGCCTCTGGCTGGCGCTGGACGTGCGGCGGGTCGAGGTACCGGCCAACCTCGGCGAGGCCATCGACTGGCTACGCCCGGCCGACCTGCTGGCCCTGGCCGATCCCTCCCTGCTGCTGGCGGCGGTGGTGGTGGCCTTCATCGCCAGTGCGGAGACCCTGCTCTCGGCGGCGGCGGTGGATCGCCTGCACGACGGCCCGCGCTCGGACATGGATCGCGAGCTGTCCGCCCAGGGGGTCGGCAACATGCTTTGCGGCCTGCTCGGCGCGCTGCCGATGACCGGGGTGATCGTGCGCAGCTCGGCCAACGTCAACGCCGGTGCGCGAACCCGCGCCTCGGCGATCTTCCACGGCCTCTGGTTGCTCGCCTTCGTCCTCCTGCTCGGCAGCCTGCTGCGGCAGATTCCGGTGGCGAGCCTGGCCGGGGTGCTGGTCTATACCGGGGTCAAGCTGGTCGATTTCAAGGCCCTCGGCAACCTCTCTCGCTACGGCCGGATGCCGATGCTGGTGCACGCGGCCACCGCCCTGGCCATCGTCTTCACCGACCTGCTGACCGGCGTGCTGGTGGGCTTCGCCCTGACCCTGCTGAAGCTGGTGCTGAAGGCGGCGCGGCTGAAGATCGCCCTGCGCTACACCGGCGACCACGAAGCCGAGCTGCGCCTGAGCGGCGCCGCGACTTTCCTCAAGGTGCCGGCGCTGTCGCGGGTGCTCGACGAGGTCAAGCCGGGCACCACCCTGCACGTACCGATGGATAACCTCAGCTATGTCGACCATGCCTGCATGGAGCTGCTCGAGGACTGGGGGCGGATGGCACCGGTGCAGGGCTCGCGCCTGGTGATCGAACCGCGCGCCTTGAAGCGTCGCCTGGAAGGGCGCCTGCGCGGCAACGTCGGGTTGGGCGGCGCGCGCAATGGCGGGGCGGTCAGCCCAGGCTGAGTTCCACCCCGAGCTGCTTCGACAGGCACGGCCACTGCTGCCAGGCGGCGACCACCCGCGGGTTCTTCAGGTTCTCGCGGTAGGCGCGGGCCGAGTCGGCGTCGAAGGTGGTGGCGTCGAGCATGTTCTCCACTGCATGGTGGACGGCTTCGTCCAGCCGGTTGGCGAAGGGCTCGCCGATCAACTGGTGGGCCACCAGGTTGGCTACGGTGGTGTCCAGTGGGATCAGTGCCTGGCCGAAGTGGGCGATGTAGCGGTCGTTCACTTCTTCCACCAGGCGGTGCGCCAGGTAGGCTTCGTCGAGCAGGGCGTCGAGGCCGTCGTGGCCGGCGAGCAACGCCGGCGGGGTGAGGAAGAACTGCTCGGCGACCTTCAGCACCGGCTTGATCCGTTCCTCGATGCCGGCTTCGCGGGCCACGCTGTTGGCGGCGTCGAGCAGGTCCGGTACCTGTTCGACGTAGGCGTGGACGAAGCGGGTGAGTATGTCTTCCGTGTTCTCGCCTTGCGGCTGGATGGTGCGATGCAGGCGGGGCAGGCGGCTGGCTATCAGATCAGCCAGGTGACCGTGGCGGGCTTCGCTGAGGTGCGCCTGCTGGATGAGTTCACGGAGGGCGGCGGTGTTCATGGGTTCTCCCATACAACGGGGATGGTGAAGAAGAGGAGAAACATAGCCGGCGGCGCGCGCCGGCTAAGACGCGATTGTCATAATCGCTTCGTGGTTATGCGAGGATGATATATCAGGCGGCCACCATTCGCCTGCAAAGCCACGCCGCTCGCGGCTTTTAGAGAAGAATCGGCACTTTCCAGCGACGTTTTTACGCTGCGTTGTTATGTCGCAGCCGCTGTCTATACTCCCACTCGAATGCTGAACCTGATGAACCCGGCCTGCCTTGCTGTGTGCCGAGGTGCGACGGTCAAAGTTCGTTGTCTTGGCGGTCCACCCCTTGGCCGTTGGCGTCTGCCGGCGGGATAAAAACAACGATAAGGGGAACCCGAATGCTGCGACATCCACGAGTCTGGATGGGCTTCCTTTTGCTCTCGGCGATCAGCCAGGCGAATGCCGCCTGGACGGTCAACATGGCCCCGGGCGCTACCGAGGTGAGCCGGTCCGTCTTCGACCTGCACATGACCATCTTCTGGATCTGCGTGGTGATCGGCGTGCTGGTCTTCGGCGCGATGTTCTGGTCGATGATCGTCCACCGCCGCTCCACCGGCCAGCAGCCGGCGCACTTCCACGAGAGCACCACGGTGGAAATCCTCTGGACGGTGGTGCCGTTCGTGATCCTGGTGGTGATGGCGGTGCCCGCCACCCGCACCCTGATCCACATCTACGACACTTCCGAGCCGGAGCTGGACGTGCAGGTCACCGGCTACCAGTGGAAGTGGCAGTACAAGTACCTGGGCCAGGACGTCGAGTACTTCAGCAACCTGGCCACCCCGCAGGACCAGATCCACAACCGGCAGGCGAAGGACGAGCATTACCTGCTGGAGGTGGACGAGCCGCTGGTGCTGCCGGTGGGCACCAAGGTGCGCTTCCTGATCACCTCCAGCGACGTGATCCATTCCTGGTGGGTGCCGGCCTTCGCGGTCAAGCGCGACGCCATCCCCGGCTTCGTCAACGAGGCCTGGACCAAGGTCGACGAGCCCGGCATCTACCGCGGCCAGTGCGCCGAGCTGTGCGGCAAGGACCACGGCTTCATGCCGATCGTGGTCGACGTCAAGCCCAAGGCCGAGTTCGACCAGTGGCTGGCCAAGCGCAAGGAAGAGGCGGCGAAGGTCAAGGAACTGACCAGCAAGGAGTGGACCAAGGAAGAGTTGGTCGCGCGCGGCGACAAGGTCTACCACACCATCTGCGCCGCCTGCCACCAGGCCGAAGGCCAGGGCATGCCGCCGATGTTCCCGGCGCTGAAGGGTTCGAAGATCGTCACCGGGCCCAAGGAGCACCACCTGGAAGTGGTCTTCAACGGCGTGCCCGGCACCGCCATGGCGGCCTTCGGCAAGCAGCTCAACGAGGTCGACCTGGCCGCGGTGATCACCTACGAGCGCAACGCCTGGGGCAACGACGATGGCGACATGGTCACCCCGAAAGACGTCGTCGCCTACAAGCAGAAACAACAATAGGAGACCGCCATGAGTGCTGTGATCGATACGCCCGACCACCATGCCGGCGACCACCACCACGGACCGGCCAAGGGCCTGATGCGCTGGGTGCTGACGACCAACCACAAGGATATCGGCACCCTCTACCTGTGGTTCAGCTTCATGATGTTCCTGCTCGGCGGCTCGATGGCCATGGTGATCCGCGCCGAGCTGTTCCAGCCCGGCCTGCAGATCGTCGAGCCGGCGTTCTTCAACCAGATGACCACCATGCACGGCCTGATCATGGTCTTCGGCGCGGTGATGCCGGCCTTCGTCGGCCTGGCCAACTGGATGATCCCGCTGATGATCGGCGCGCCGGACATGGCCCTGCCGCGGATGAACAACTTCAGCTTCTGGCTGCTGCCGGCGGCCTTCGGCCTGCTGGTCAGCACCCTGTTCATGCCCGGCGGCGGTCCCAACTTCGGCTGGACCTTCTACGCGCCGCTGTCGACCACCTTCGCCCCGCACAGCGTGACCTTCTTCATCTTCGCCATCCACCTGGCCGGGATCAGCTCGATCATGGGCGCGATCAACGTGATCGCCACCATCCTCAACCTGCGCGCCCCGGGCATGACCCTGATGAAGATGCCGCTGTTCGTCTGGACCTGGCTGATCACCGCGTTCCTGTTGATCGCGGTGATGCCGGTGCTGGCCGGCGTGGTGACCATGATGCTGATGGACATCCACTTCGGCACCAGCTTCTTCAGCGCCGCCGGCGGCGGCGACCCGGTGCTGTTCCAGCACGTGTTCTGGTTCTTCGGCCACCCCGAGGTGTACATCATGATCCTGCCTGCCTTCGGTGCGGTCAGTGCGATCATCCCGACCTTCGCGCGCAAGCCGCTGTTCGGCTACACCTCGATGGTCTACGCCACCGCCAGCATCGCCTTCCTCTCCTTCGTGGTCTGGGCGCACCACATGTTCGTGGTCGGCATCCCGGTCACCGGCGAGCTGTTCTTCATGTACGCCACCATGCTGATCGCGGTGCCCACCGGGGTGAAGGTGTTCAACTGGGTGACCACCATGTGGGAGGGTTCGCTGACCTTCGAGACGCCGATGCTGTTCGCCGTGGCCTTCGTCATCCTGTTCACCATCGGCGGCTTCTCCGGACTGATGCTGGCGATCGCCCCGGCGGATTTCCAGTACCACGACACCTACTTCGTGGTCGCCCACTTCCACTACGTGCTGGTGCCCGGCGCGATCTTCGGCATCTTCGCCTCGGCCTACTACTGGCTGCCGAAGTGGACCGGCCACATGTACGACGAGACCCTCGGCAAGCTGCACTTCTGGATGAGCTTCATCGGCATGAACCTGGCGTTCTTCCCGATGCACTTCGTCGGCCTCGCCGGCATGCCGCGACGGATCCCCGACTACAACCTGCAGTTCGCCGACTTCAACATGGTCTCGTCGATCGGCGCCTTCATGTTCGGCACCACCCAGTTGCTGTTCCTGTTCATCGTCATCAAGTGCATCCGCGGCGGCAAGCCGGCCCCTGCCAAGCCCTGGGACGGCGCCGAGGGCCTGGAGTGGAGCATCCCCTCGCCGGCGCCCTACCACACCTTCAGCACCCCGCCCGAGGTCAAGTGAGGAGCGCGCCATGAGCGATGCCAAGGTCGATACCCGCCGCCTGGTCGGCCGCCTGCTGCTGGTGACCGTGCTGATGTTCGCCTTCGGCTTCGCCCTGGTGCCGCTCTACGACGTGATGTGCCGCGCCCTGGGGATCAACGGCAAGACCGCCGGCAGCGCCTACAGCGGCGAGCAGCAGGTGGATGTCGGGCGCGAGGTGAAGGTGCAGTTCATGACCTCGAACAATATCGACATGGTCTGGGAGTTCCGCTCCGCCGGCGACCAGTTGGTGGTGCATCCCGGCGCGGTGAACCAGATGGTGTTCTACGCGCGCAACCCGAGCGACAAGCCGATGACCGCGCAGGCCATCCCGAGCATCGCCCCGGCCGAGGCCGCCGCCTACTTCCACAAGACCGAATGCTTCTGTTTCACCCAGCAGGTGCTGCAACCCGGCGAGAGCATCGAGATGCCGGTGCGCTTCATCGTCGACCGCGATCTGCCCAAGGATGTGCGGCACGTGACGCTGGCCTACACCCTCTTCGATATCACTGCGCGGAAGCCGCCCGTACCGGTTGCGGGACGATAAGGAGAACAACATGGCAAGCCACGAACACTATTACGTCCCCGCCCAGAGCAAGTGGCCGATCATCGCCAGCATCGGCCTGCTGGTGACGGTGTTCGGCCTGGGTACCTGGTTCAACGATCTCACCGCCGGCCACAAGGAGTCCCATGGCCCGTGGATCTTCTTCGTCGGCGGGCTGATCATCGCCTACATGCTGTTCGGCTGGTTCGGCAACGTCATCCGCGAGAGCCGCGCCGGACTCTACAGCGCGCAGATGGACCGCTCGTTCCGCTGGGGCATGAGCTGGTTCATCTTCTCCGAGGTGATGTTCTTCGCCGCCTTCTTCGGCGCGCTGTTCTACGTCCGCCACTTCGCCGGTCCCTGGCTCGGCGGCGAGGGTGCCAAGGGCGTGGCGCACATGCTCTGGCCGAACTTCCAGTACAGCTGGCCGCTGCTGCAGACCCCGGACCCGAAGCTGTTCCCGCCGCCGAGCGCGGTGATCGAGCCGTGGAAGCTGCCGCTGATCAACACCATCCTGCTGGTCACCTCCAGCTTCACCGTGACCTTCGCCCACCACGCCCTGAAGAAGAACAAGCGCGGCCCGCTCAAGGCCTGGCTGGCGTTGACCGTGCTGCTGGGGATCGCCTTCCTGATTCTGCAGGCCGAGGAGTACGTGCACGCCTACAACGAGCTGGGCCTGACCCTCGGCGCCGGTATCTACGGCTCGACCTTCTTCATGCTCACCGGCTTCCACGGCGCCCACGTGACCCTCGGCGCGCTGATCCTCAGCATCATGCTGATCCGCATCCTGCGCGGTCACTTCGATGCCGAGCACCACTTCGGCTTCGAGGCCGCCAGTTGGTACTGGCACTTCGTCGACGTGGTCTGGATCGGCCTGTTCATCTTCGTCTACGTGATCTGACCGCCACCGGGGGAATCAGAAATGCCAGGGCGCGTGGCTGTTCAGCTCGCCGCTGTAGAAGCCCCAGGCGACCAGCGCCAGGGTCGCCGCGGCGAGCACCACGCGGACGGTCAGCGAATTGACCACGCGGGAACCATGGCCCTGGTCCTTGACCAGGAAGAACAGGCCGCTGAACAGGCTCACCAGGGTAGCCAGCAGTAGCAGGACGATCGCCACTTTCAACATGGTGGGACTCCGGCGATGGGGGGATTCATGCAGTATAGCCAGCGCCTCGGGGAGGCCGGACGCAATGACAGACGCAGCATGCGTGGCGCGTTCCGCCCCGGCCTGCTGCCGACCCTGGTGGTCCTCGGCCTGCTGCCGGTGCTGCTCTGGCTGGGCACCTGGCAGTTGCAGCGGGCCGACGAGAAGCGCGCCCTGCTGGCCAGCTACGAGGCCCGGCGCGGCGCCGAGCCGGTGTCGCCCGGGCAGCTAGAGGGGCTGCGCGACCCGGCGTACGTCCGCGTGCGCCTGCACGGCCGCTTCGACGAGCGGCATACGCTGCTGCTGGATAACCGGCTGCGCAACGGGCAGGCCGGGGTCGAGGTGCTGCAACCCTTCTACGACCAGGCCAGCGGCCTCTGGCTGCTGGTCAACCGCGGCTGGGTCGCCTGGAGCGACCGACGCTCGCCGCCGGCGCTGGAAACCCCCGACCGCGTCCTCCTGCTCGATGCCTGGACCTACCTGCCGCCACCCGGCGGCCTGCACCTGGCCGACGCGCCGGCCGGCGGCTGGCCGCGCCTGGTGACCCAGCTCGACATCCCGGCGCTGTGGCAGGCCTTCGGTCGCGCCGGGCTGCCCTGGGAAATCCGCCTGGAACCGGGCGACGCCAGCTTCGACACCGACTGGCCCCTGGTCTCGATGCCGCCGGAGCGGCACACCGGCTACGCCGTGCAGTGGTTCGCCCTGGCGACGGCCCTGCTCGCCCTCTACCTCTACCTCGGTGTGCGCCGCGCACGGGAGAAAAACCATGAGTCTCGCGATTCCGATGCCTGAACGTCCGCGCCGCGCCCGTGGCCGCCTGCAACTGCTGGCGATCATCGGCCTGGTGGTGGGGCCGATGCTGCTCGCCAGCGCCATGTACAAATGGAATTTCTGGGTACCGCAGGGGCGCAGCTACAGCGGCGCGCTGATCGGCAACGGCCAGACCCCCGCCGACCTCGGCGTGCAGGGACGCAGCCAGGGCGAGCAGTGGCAACTGCTGGTGACCGCGCCGGGCACTTGCGGCGAGGACTGCCAGCAACTGGTCTACCTGGCCCGCCAGGTCAACATCGCCCTCGGCCGCGAAGCCTCGCGCGCCGGCCACGCCCTGGCCGCCAGCGGCGAGCTGCCGGCGGCCTTCGCCAACCTGGTGAGGCAGGACTACCCGCGCCTGCAGCGCTACGGCCTGGACCCGGCCCTGTACGACAAGGCCGGCGGTGGCGAGCGGCCGCTGCTGTGGGTGGTCGACCCGCACGGCAACCTGGTGCTGCGCTACGACGCCAAGGCCAACGGCAAGAAGTTGCTGAAGGACGTGCAACTGCTGCTCAAGCTCTCGCATATCGGTTGATCGGCGTGGCCGGCGCGGTTCCCGGCCCGATGAGGACAGAACGACAAGAAAAAGGGGCCCGCGAATGTCAGGCGCAACCCGCAAACCCGGTTTCACCGTCGCCGTGCTGGCGACCCTGCTGGCCGCCGTGGTGGTCCTGCTCGGCGCCTATACCCGGCTGACCCACGCCGGCCTCGGCTGTCCGGACTGGCCAGGCTGCTACGGCTTCGTCCACGTGCCGTTGAGCGAGGCGCAACTGGCCCACGCCGAACTGCACTTCCCCGACGCCCCGGTGGAGGCGCAGAAGGGCTGGAACGAGATGATCCACCGCTATTTCGCCGGCGCCCTCGGCCTGCTCATCCTTGGCCTGGCTTTGCATGCGCTGGTCCGCCGCGGGCGCGACGGCCAACCGCTGAAGCTGCCGCTGCTGCTGCTCGCGGTGGTGATCGCGCAGGCCGCTTTCGGCATGTGGACGGTGACCCTCAAGCTCTGGCCGCAGGTGGTCACCGCCCATCTGCTCGGCGGCTTCACCACCCTGGCGCTGCTCTTTCTCCTCGCCCTGCGCCTCTCCGGACGCTTCGCGGCGCGGCGCTACCCGGCGGCGACCCGCGGCCTGGCGGGGCTGGCCCTGCTCCTGGTGATCGGCCAGATCGCCCTCGGCGGCTGGGTCAGCAGCAACTACGCGGCGGTGGCCTGCATCGACCTGCCCACCTGCCATGGCGAGTGGTGGCCGCGGATGGACTTCGCCAACGGCTTCCACCTGACCCAGCACATCGGCCCCAACTACCTCGGCGGCCAGCTCGACAGCGACGCGCGCACGGCGATCCACATGACCCACCGGATCGGCGCGCTGTGCGTGACCCTGGTCCTCCTGCTGCTCGCCTGGCGCCTGCAGCGCAGCGGCCTGGTCTGGCCGACCGCGCTGATGCTGCTCGGCCTGTCGCTGCAGATCGGCCTGGGCATCAGCAACGTGCTGCTGCACCTGCCGCTGCCGGTGGCGGTGGCGCACAACGGCGGTGGCGCCCTGCTGCTGCTCAGCCTGGTGCTGGTCAACTATCGCCTGCGCGCGCCGGCCAGCGTCCGCGCGCCGGCACCGTCGCCGCAGCGCGTGCGCCGCACGCTGCCGCCTGCGCAAGGTTCGCGGCTGAAGGCCGCCTGACAGACAGAAGGATGGAGGTAAGGATATGGCCACCGTCATCGATCGCCACAGCCAGCCGACCTGGCGCGACTTCCTCGAACTGACCAAGCCCAAGGTCGTGGTGCTGATGCTGATCACCTCGCTGATCGGCATGCTGCTCGCCACCAAGGCGCCGCTGGATGGCTTCGTGCCCTGGCAGGTGCTGATCTTCGGCAACCTCGGCATCGGCCTTTGTGCCGGCGCGGCAGCGGCGGTCAACCATGTGGTGGACCGGCGCATCGACTCGATCATGGCGCGGACCCACAAGCGGCCGCTGGCCGAGGGCCGGGTGTCGCCGAGCATGGCGCTGGGCTTCGCGCTGCTCCTGGCGCTGGCCGGGATGGCCGTGCTGCTGGCCTTCACCAACCCGCTGACGGCCTGGCTGACCCTCGCCTCGCTGCTCGGCTATGCGGCGCTCTACACCGGCTTCCTGAAGCGCGCCACGCCGCAGAACATCGTCATCGGCGGGCTCGCCGGGGCGGCGCCGCCGCTGCTCGGCTGGGTCGCCATCACCGGCCACCTGAGCGCCGAGCCGCTGTTGCTAGTACTGATCATCTTCGCCTGGACCCCACCGCACTTCTGGGCGCTATGCATCCACCGCAAGGACGAATACGCCAAGGCCGACATCCCGATGCTGCCGGTGACCCACGGCGAGCGCTACACCAAGCTGCACATCCTGCTCTATACCCTGGTGCTGTTCGCGGTGAGCCTGATGCCGTTCGTCATCCACATGAGCGGGCTGGTCTATCTGCTCTGCGCCCTGGCCCTGGGCGCGCGCTTCCTCGACTGGGCCTGGGCGCTCTACTGTGACAGCCGGCCACATGCGGCGATAAAGACCTTCAAGTACTCTATCGTCTACCTGTTCCTGCTGTTCATGGCGCTGCTGGTGGACCACTATCTGCCGCTGAAGCTGCTTCTCTGATCCCACTCTAGAGCCTTGCCCACCCATGACTCGAGTCAACAAGACCGTCCTCGTCCTCGTCGCCCTGGTTGCCCTGGTCCTCGGCCTCACCGTGCACAAGGTGCTCACCGCCCAGCGCCAGGCCGATCCCACCGTGCTGCTCGACGCCGGCATCGTGATCCTGCCGCAGACGCGCAAGGTGCCGGCGCTGGAGTTCACCAACCAGGACGGCCAGGCGGTCAGCACCGCCAGTCTCAAGGGTCGCTGGCACCTGCTGTTCTTCGGCTACACCTTCTGCCCCGATGTCTGCCCGACCACCCTCGCCCAGCTCCGCGAATTGCAGGGCAAGCTGCCGCAGGAGGTGCGCGACGACCTGCAGGTGGTATTCGTCAGCGTCGATCCCAACCGCGACACGCCGCAGCAGATCAAGCAATACCTGGGCTACTTCAACGCCGGCTTCCAGGGGCTCACCGGTACTCCGGAGAACATCCAGAAGCTGGCCAACGCCATGAGCATCCCCTACATCCCCGCCGACACCAGCAAGCCCAACTACACCGTCGACCACAGCGGCAACCTGGTGATCATCGGCCCGGACGGCGAGCAGCACGGCTTCATCCGCGCGCCGCTGAACAACGCCAAGCTGGAAGCCCAACTGCCCGGCGTGCTCAAGCCGCAGGCCTGATTCCCTTTCCTTCCCCCACCGTCCGCGGCGTTCCGGGCCTCAGGCCCGGCGCATGCCGATGTGCGGGATGTCGTCTTCCAGGTAGACCTCGGTGACTGCGACGAAGCCATAGCGGCTGTAGTAGCCCTGCAGGTGGGCCTGGGCCGAGAGGTATACCGGGGTGTCCAGCCAGAGGCGCTCCGCCGCCTGCAGCGCGCGTTCCATCAACTGGTGACCGAGCCCCTGGCCGCGCGCGGCCGAGGAACTGACCACCCGGCCGATCACCACCTGGCCCTCGTGGCGAACCGGGTCCAGCAGGCGCAGGTAGGCGAGCAACTGGCCGTCGCGCCAGGCCATCAGGTGATGGGTATCGCCGACCAGGTCGAGGCCGTCGACTTCCTGGTAGGGGCATTTCTGTTCCACCACGAAGACCTCGGTGCGCAATTGCAGCAGCGCGTAGAGTTCCTTCAGGGTGAGGTCGGCGTGGTGCTTGCAGGTCCAGTCGAGCGACATGGTCGGGATTCCGGGGCAGGAGACAGGAACGCGGTTATGCCATGGGCGGCGGGCCGCTGGAAAGGCGTGGCCGGTCGGTTTCGTTTCAGAACCCACGCGGCTATCCTTTGCCGAACGGCTGGAGGTGTCTCATGCGTTGGGAAGAACTGAGCGAACAACCCTGTTCGCTGGCGCGGGTGATGGCGATCCTCGGCGATCGCTGGACCCTGTTGGTATTGCGCGACTGCTTTCTCGGCGTGCGCCGTTTCGACGACTTCGAGCGCAGCCTCGGCGTGACCCGCCACGTCCTCGCCGACCGCCTCAAGCGCCTTGTCGAAGCGGAGATACTGGCCAAGGTGCCCTACCAGGAACGGCCGCTGCGCGAGGAATACCGGCTTACCGAGAAAGGGATGGAACTGTACCCGGCCATCCTTTCCCTGGTGAACTGGGGCGACCGCCACCTCGCCGGCGTCGAGGGGCCGCCACTCGAGCATGTGCACAAGCATTGCGGCCAGCACATGCATGGCGTGCTGGTCTGTTCCGAATGCGGTGAGCCGCTGCACGCGCGGGACGTGACGGTACGCGAGGGGCTGTTCTGGAAGGGGCGCCTGCTGCGGCGCGGCTGAGCGTTCCAGGCCTGGCCGCCGACGCGAATCGGCGGATAACGCCGATGGCGTTACGGCAGGAAGGACGCTGTCGTACCAGGCTCCGCCGACCGGTCCCCGCTCTTCAGGGAGAGGACGTGCCGGGCAGGCCGGGACAGGCAGAGTAATTGGTGCGCGGATATCACTCGAGCCCTTGCCAGTTGACAAGTTCCTTTTAAGTACTAACTATCGTCTCTATTGGGTTCTAAAAAAGAACTAACAAGAGAGGCCTCTGCAATGACCCAGCGCAAAGCGGTTCTGGTAATGGGCGCCGGCGACGCCACCGGTGGCGCCATCGCCCGGCGGTTCGCCCGCGAGGGCTACGTGGCGTGCGTCGCCCGGCGCAACGCGGAGAAGCTGGAGCCGCTGGTGCAGGCCATCCGCGACCAAGGCGGCGAGGCCCTGGCCTGCGGCTGCGACGCACGCCAGGAGCAGCAGGTGATCGACCTCTTCGCCCGCATCGAGGGTGAGGTCGGTGCGCTGGAGGCGGTGATCTTCAACGTCGGCGCCAACGTCTGGTTCCCGATCACCGAAACCACCGAACGGGTCTATCGCAAGGTCTGGGAGATGGCCGCCTTCGGCGGCTTCCTCACCGGCCGCGAGGCGGCGCGGGTGATGCTGCCGCGGCAGCGCGGAACGATCATCTTCACTGGCGCCACCGCCTCGTTGCGCGGCCGCGCGCATTTCGCCGCGTTCTCCGGCGCCAAGTTCGCCCTGCGTGCCCTGGCCCAGAGCATGGCGCGCGAGCTGGGGCCGAAGGGCATCCACGTCGCCCACCCGATCATCGACGGCGCCATCGACACCGACTTCATCCGCGAAACCCTGCCCGAGCTGTACAAGCGCAAGGAGCAGGACGGCATCCTCGATCCCGAGCACATCGCCGAGACCTACTGGCAGATCCACTGCCAGCCGCGCGACTGCTGGGTACACGAACTGGACCTGCGCCCCTGGATGGAAACCTTCTGATCCCCGCCACGGAAAGAGCCACGCATGAGCAAGCAAATCGAGTTCTTCTTCGACTTCGGCAGTCCCACCACCTACCTCGCCTGGACCCAACTGCCGCGCATCGCCGCCGCCCATGGCGCGAGCATCGCCTGGCGGCCGATGCTGCTGGGCGGCGTGTTCAAGGCCACCGGCAACCATTCGCCGATCGAGGTGCCGGCCAAGGGGCGCTACACCCTCCACGACCTGGCGCGCTATGCGAAACGCTACGGCGTGCCGCTGGCCTTCAACCCGGCCTTCCCGATCAACACCCTGACGCTGATGCGCGGCGCCCAGGGCTATCTCGGCGGCGAAGGGTTCCATCCCTACCTGAAAGCGGTGTTCGAAGCGTTGTGGGTACGACAGCAGAACCTCGGCAAGCCCGAGGTGGTCGCCCAGGTGCTGGCGGAGGCCGGGTTCGATCCGGATGAGTTCCTCCGCCTGGTTGGCGACGAGCAGGTCAAGGAGGGGCTCAAGGCGACCACCGAAGAGGCGGTGCGGCGCGGCGTCTTCGGCGCGCCCAGCTTCTTCGTCGGCGACCAGTTGTTCTTCGGCCAGGATCGCCTCGATTTCGTCGCCGAGGCCCTTGCCGGCTGACCTCCCCTTCCCCGCGGCGAGCCGCTCTGGCCCGCCGCCTTGCGCCATCCGAGCGCCCTTCTCCCGGTTGCGGCCCGCGCGTGCCGCGGTTCCTGGCCATTCGTCGCGCCCGCCGATAGCGGCTTGTCAGGCCGACTTCTTTGCGTATAGGCTGAACTGGTCAGACCGGTAATACCACAATAAAAATGCGTTCATCGCCCGCCTCCGCGAGGCCCGATGGAAGCGCCGAATGGAGACTCCTGCGATGTTCATCAAGCGCTGTTCCCGCTCGATATTCCTGCAAGTCGTGATTGGCCTGGTGATAGGCGTCATCTGCGGGGTCGGCATTCCCGACCTGGCTGTGCAGATGAAGCCGCTGGGCGATGGCTTCATCAAGCTGATCAAGATGCTCATCGCACTGATCGTCTTCTGCGTGGTGGTCAACGGCATTTCCGGCGCCGGCGACCTGAAGAAGGTCGGCCGCATCGGCCTGAAGTCGGTGATCTACTTCGAAATCCTCACCACCATCGCCCTGGTCCTCGGCCTGGTGGTCGCCTACAGCCTGGGCCTGGGCAGCGGCGCCAACATCCATCTCAACGAACTGCCCGCCGGCGACGTCGCCCTGTATACCGGGCGCACCCAGGAGATCCACGGTCCCGTGGCATTCCTCATGGGCCTGATCCCGACCTCTGTGTTCAGCGCCTTCGCCGAGAACGACATCCTCCAGGTCCTGCTGTTCTCCGTGCTGTTCGGCAGCGCCCTGAACCTGGTCGGCGAGCAGGCCAGCGGCGTGGCCCGCCTGATCAACGAATTCAGCCACATCGTGTTCCGCATCATGGGCATGATCGTGCGCCTGGCACCGCTCGGCGTGTTCGGCGCGGTGGCCTTCACCACCGCCCGCTACGGCGTCGACTCGCTCAGCCACCTGGGCGCGCTGGTGCTGGTGTTCTATGCCACCTGCCTGGTCTTCGTCATGGCGGTGCTCGGCAGCGTCCTGCGTCTCTCCGGGGTGCGCATGCTGCCGTTCCTGCGCTACTTCCGCGAAGAGCTGATGATCGTGATGGGCACCGCCTCCTCCGACGCGGTGCTGCCGCAGGTGATGCGCAAGCTCGAGCACATGGGCATCCGCAGCTCCACGGTAGGCCTGGTGATTCCCACCGGCTACTCGTTCAACCTCGATGGATTCTCGATCTACCTGACCCTGGCGGTGGTGTTCATCGCCCACGTCACCGGCACGCCGCTGGCGATGACCGACCTGGTCACCATCCTGCTGGTTTCGCTGGTGACCTCCAAGGGCGCCCACGGCATTCCCGGCTCGGCCCTGGTGATCCTCGCCGCCACCCTCACCGCGGTGCCGGCGATCCCGGTGGCCGGCCTGGTGCTGGTGCTTTCGGTGGACTGGTTCATGGGCATCGGCCGCGCGCTGACCAACCTGATCGGCAACTGCGTGGCCACCGTGACCATCGCCCGCTGGGAAAACGACATCGATATGCCGCGCGCGCAGGCCATACTCGACGGGCGCCTGGAGGCGCCGGCCAAGGCCGACGGCGAGCCGCTCAAGCGCAGCGCGGTGGCCGGGGAAGGCAAGCTGCATGGCTGACGCGCCGAGGCGCGTTGTACGTCCGATTGGCAAGTAAAGGGAGGCGACATGTTTTCTTCGTCCAAGCTGGTCAACGCGGTTGCCCAGCGCCTGCTCGACACCATCGAGCAGGGTCGCTGGGTCGCCGGCCAGATGTTGCCCGGCCAGCGCGAGCTGGCTGAGCAGATGGAAATCAGCCGGCCGAGCCTGCGCGAGGCGATCATGGTCCTGGAGACCCTGGGCGTGGTCCGTTCGCTGCCGGGCAAGGGCGTGATGGTCCTCGAACGCAGCGAGCCGCTGCGCGAGGTCGCGGCGCCCGGCGAGGCGACCATGGAAGACGTCCTGCAACTGCGCTATGCGCTGGAGCCGTTCATCGTTGGCATCGTCGCGCAGAGCGCCGGGGCGGCGGAGATCAGCGAACTGCGGCTGTTGCTGCTGGACCTGCGCGAAGCGGTCGAGGATGGCGACCCGCAGGCTCTGGTGGAGGCCTACACGGCCTTCCACCGGCGCCTGGTGAAGCTCACCTCGAACCCGATCTTCCTCAGCGTTTCCGAACAGATCGGCAGCGCCCTGGAACGCAGCGACAACCTGGTCCGCCGCCAGCCGGAATACGCCGAGGAGATCCTCCAGGAACACGACGCCATCCTCCGCGCGATCCGCCAGCACGACAGCGAGCGGGCGAGCCAGGCGATGCGCCAGCACATCCTCAACGAAGGCGCGCGCCTGAACATCGACCTGCGCTTGCCGCAGGTCTGATCGCCCGCGCCAGGGTTCCAACCCGGGACCGTCACGGCGCCCGGACGGCTTTCGTCCGCCGCCTGCGAAGGCCCACAAGCACGACTCGACAGGTGTGAACATGGTCGGATTCGACGCACGTACCCAGCAGGGCGCCGCGCTGCGCCCCACCAGCCATTTCGTCTACGAAAGCATCTACACGGCAATCCTGGAAAAGCGCCTGGCGCCGGCCGCCAAGCTGAGCAAGGAAACCCTCGGGCAGATCTTCCGGGTCAGCAACGGCACCATCCAGCGTGCCCTCACCCGTCTCGCCGAGGACGGCGCGGTGGTGATGCCGCCGAAGGAGGTCGCCAGCGTCGCCCGCCCGGACGAGCGCCAGGCGCGGCAGGTGCTGGACGCGCGCCTGCTGGTGGAAAGCGAAGTGGTGCGGCAACTGCCCGCGGGGCTGGATCCCGCCGCCCTTGCCGAGCTACGGGCGCTGGTCGACGAGGAGCAGGCTTGCCTCGCGGCCCGCGACAGCGCCGGGCTGATCCGTCTCGCCGGGCGTTTCCACCTGCGCCTGGCCGAACTGACCGAGAATCCCTTGCTGCAGGGTTTTGTCCGTGGCCTGGTGGCACGCGCCTCGCTGGACATCGCGCTGAACAAGGGGGCGGTCTATACCGCCGAGGCCTGCGCCGCGCAGCGCGCCCTGCTCGATGCCCTGGAGGACGGCGACAGCGCGACGGCGGCTGCGCTGATGGACGCTTACCTGCGAGGCCTGTTCGCCCGCATGCGCTTCCTGCCGCCACCCACCACCGACCTGCGCGAGGCATTCGGCATGAAGGCCCCTCGCGGGGAAAAACGCCGGAGGGCCTGACCTCCCCGGCCGCCGCCTACCAGATCTGGCAGGCGGTGGTGGCTGGTGGCCAGCCTATAGTGAAGCGGGTCAGGGATGGCGCCGTGCTGGTCGAAGTAGCCAAGGGTCCGTTGTGAGCGCCCGGTCCTGTCCGTGACGTCCTACAGGAAGCTGTGAACGCATGGTTAACGGAGATCGACATGGCATACGCAGAATGGATCGCAGTGAAGGTCGTGGTATCCAAATCCATCGGCACGGTGGGCATCCGCAACGCCACCTTGCAATGGGGCAAGTTCTACCGCTACACCAACAAGGACGACGAGATTTCCACCGAGGAAGTCAGCAGCATGAACGTGCAGGCCGGCAGCCCGCAATGGATCGCCTCCTGCGGACGGGAGAACGCTTCGTCCGGCACCCAGGGCAGCTTCGACTGCTACGACGGCAACACCAAGATGGGCACCTTCAGCTGGGATGACCCGTGGAAATCCGGCGCCACCAACACCTGGGGCTTCACGCCGGCATCGGCGGACTATGCCGGCATCACCAGCGGCGGCAACGCCACGGGCACGGACATCGGCGAGGTCACCCTGACCCTCGGCCGCTTCTCCTGACGGTACCTGGAGCTGGCCGGCAGTCCGTCGGTCAGCTCCAGCGCTCATCCCCGTCCGTGGCGAACGCTCGCCGCAGCGCCTCGATGGCGACCTTCACCTTGGCCGGCTGGGCCTCGCGCCGTGGCGTCACCGCATAGATGCCGAGCCCGGGAATCCTCCACTCCGGCAATAGCTGTTGCAGGCGCCCGTCGTTCAGCGCGTCGCGTACCTCCGGCAGCGGCTGGTAGGACACGCCGAGTCCGTCGAGGGTGAACTGACGCACCGCGAGCATCCCGTTGGCGGCCACCCGTGGCTCCAGGCGCAGTTTGCAGACTTCCCCGCCCGGCCCGCTGAGCGTCAGGTGGTTGAGGTGGTTCGAAGTGTTCAGGGAAATCCAGTCGACCTCGGTCAACTGCTCCGGACGGTTGATGGGCGCCCGCTGGCGCAAATAGGCCGGCGCCGCGCAGAGCACGCTGCTCCAGTCGCCGAGGTGGCGCGCCACCAGGCTGGAGTCGGCGAGATTGCCGACGCGGATCGCCAGGTCGATGCGCTCGGCGACCAGATCGATGCGCTCGTCCTGGAAGAACAGTTGCAGGCGCAACTGGCGGTGGTTCTCCAGCAACGGTTTCAGCGCCTGGGTGATCAGCGTGCCGGAGAACCCCACCGGCGCCGCCAGGCGCAACTCGCCCACCGGCGCATCGCGCCATTCGCCAAGCCGCCGCTCGGCTTCCTCGGCGATCGCCAGCATCTGCGCGCAACTGCGATAGAACGCCTCGCCGGCCTCGGTCAGGGTCAGCCGGCGGGTGGTGCGATGCAGCAAAGTGACCTGGGCGCGGCTCTCCAGCTTGCGGATCTGCTGGCTGACTGCCGAAGGGGTCATGCCCAGGCTCTGGGCCGCGGCTGCCATCGAGCCCTTGTCCACCACAGTGGCGAAGATCGCCATGCCTTTCAGCGAATCCATGCCGGTTCCTTGCGGGAGACTGCGTCTGGGAAAAAATCACCGGAAAAAGCGCGAGAAAGCGTGCCCAGCGGGCGAGGTCGTCGGGTTTCGGAAAAATACGGATGCGTATGGGAGCGAAGCATAAGTCAGTTAAAGAACTAATCAGGTTGCAGTGGTCGCAAGTTGGTCGCTCTCATTTGTCTGGTCGAAAAATGTCCATTTCTTGTGAGTTATGGATGTTTTGTCCGAAATAAATAACTACGTACAAGTCAAGGTAAATATTCGTTTTGAAACATCTTGTAACCATGTGACCACTTTTAGGGGGTAATTTCGACCCTGTCGATGCGCAAAATCTGGATTTCCTTGCCTTTTACCCGAAAAGGGGCGCTGAACGGCCAGCGCTCCAGGGTCAGGGTGCGTACGCCTGGCACCTCGCTGGGCCGCCCTGCCCCCTGGTTGGCTACCTGCTGCAGCGGTTTCACCTGCTCGACGATGTCCTGGACGGCTTTCAGGGCTTTTTCCGGGCCGATCAGCACGACGTAATGGTCGTAGATGGCGTCCAGGTCGGCGGCCGCCTTGCGGGTCCACTTCAGGCTCATTGCAGCCCCCAGCGCTTCTCGATCTCGGTGTGTTCCAGCAGGCGACCGGCATTGGCATCGGCCAAGCCTTCATCGATGGCAGCGACCTGCCACTGCTGCCTTTCCAGGTACTGCGCGAGCGCCTGCCGCAGGTGATACGGGCGGTCGCGGTGGGTGGCGCGGGCCAGTTCGTCGAGGGCCGCGACCAGGGCGTCATCGGCGCGGAACGAGACTACGGTGCTCATTTTCTGATCAGCTTCGTTTTCGTTGTATACGGTGTTTACAGTGAAAACGAATGTATACGAAAGCCCTCGGGCGAGCAATCGCCAGGCTGTTTCGTCCGACGAAAAAACCTTTATCGATCAGTGGGTTGAATGAGGAGCCCGCCCCGAGCGGGGCGGGCGGAAGGGTAGCGCGGGATTACCAGGCCTGGTTGAAGTGGAAGCCCTGCCTGGGCGAGAAGCGGGTGTTGACGAGCTTGTAGCCTTCCTCGCCGCGTGGCTTGACCAGCGAGACCTGGCCGACCTGCGGTTGGGTGATCTGTTGCAGGGTGGTCAGGCTGGCCTGCTTGAGCACCTCGGGGTTCTTCGCCCAGTCCTTCACTTCGCGTGGCTTGACCTCGACGGTGACCAACCAGCCCTTTTCCACGGCCGGGCCGTAGTCGTCGGGCTTGGCGGGGTCCACCGAACGGACGCTGACGTCGAAGCCGCTGCTGTAGCAGAAGGCCTTCGACTCGGGCTTGTAGTCCTCGCGGCCGGCGGGCGTGAGGTCGTAGGAATCGCCGTCGCGGCGCAGCAGGCCGACGCCGACCAGCGCGTCGTAGACCGCAGCGTTGCCTTTCGCCGGGCCGGGGCCGGAGAAGCTGTCGGAGAGCGTCACCGGGAAGGTCTTGAACAGGGTGGAGCTGGCGCAGGCGGGTTTGTCGAAGCCGCGCTCGGCGAGCAGGCGGGCGATCTCCTCGCTGGACGGAGCGGAGTCCGAGCAGGCGGCGAGGAACAGTGGGAGGGCGGCGACGAGGCCGCGCAGAACGCGTGTAGGCATGGGCATGTCCTTTGTCCATTGGCGCAGCCGGATCGGCTGCGCGGCGAATTCTAGCGGCTGTGGCACCATGGGCGCACATTCGACCCAAGGAGGAGAACCCATGCGCCTGCCTGCGAACCTCGGCCGCCTGCTGCCGGCCCTGTGCCTGGGCGTCCTGTTGAGCGCCTGCAGCACCTTCGGCCAGCGCGATCCGTTGCGTATCGACCTGGTCGGCCTGGAACCCCTGCCGGGGCAAGGCATGGAGATGCGCTTCATGGTCAAGCTGCGGGTACAGAACCCCAACGACGAGCCGATCGAATACAACGGCATCGCCCTCGACCTCGACGTCAACGGCCAGCCCCTGGCCAGCGGCGTCAGCGACCAGACCGGCGAGGTGCCGCGCTTCGGCGAGCGGGTGGTGAGTGTGCCGCTGACCGTCTCCGCCTTTTCCGCCTTCCGCCAGGCCTGGGGCCTGAGCAACAACGCTCCGATCCAGGGCATGCCCTACGTGGTGAAGGGCAAGCTCGCCGGAGGCCTGTTCGGCACCGTGCGCTTCAGCGAAAAGGGCACCCTCGACTTCTCCGGGCCGGCCGTCGGCGCGCCGAAGACCAAGGGGCTCTGAGGCGGTTCGGCAGGGGAGCGAGAAACCCTATATAATCTGCGGTTTTCGTCCCCCTGCTGAAGAGAGAATGCCGTGAGCACGCTGCCGTCCTGTCCCCAATGCAACTCCGAATACACCTACGAGGATGGTGCGCTGCTGGTCTGCCCGGAGTGCGCCCATGAATGGTCGCCGAACGAGGCCGCTACGGCGTCCGATGATGGCAAGGTGATCAAGGATTCGGTGGGCAACGTTCTCCAGGACGGCGATACCATCACCGTGATCAAGGACCTGAAAGTGAAAGGCTCCTCGCTGGTGGTGAAGGTCGGCACCAAGGTGAAGAACATCCGCCTGGTGGACGGCGACCACGACATCGATTGCAAGATCGACGGCATTGGCGCGATGAAGCTGAAATCGGAATTCGTCAGGAAGGTCTGAGACGACCTTGCCTGAAGAAGCCCGGCCATTGGCCGGGCTTTTCTTTGGAGGGCTGTCTGGGTTCTTCCCCCGGTGGTGGACTCAGACCCGCGCCGTCTTCCCGGCGTAGTCCTCGCCGAGGCGCGGTTTGCGTCGCGCGTTGAGCAGCCCGAGGCAGACGGTGAAGATCGTCAGCAGAGCGGTGGCGAACACCTCGTGACGGTGCTCCGGCATGATCAGCATGATGCTCAGCGCGGCGACGATGAACAGGATCACCGCCCAGGTCAGCCAGGGATATAGCCACATGCGGAACTCGATGGGCTGGCCGCTGGCCTGCAATTGCTTGCGCATGCGCAACTGGGCCACGGCGATCACCAGGTACACCAGTAGCGCCACGGCGCCGGAGCTGGCGAGGAGGAAGGTGAAGACCTTCTCCGGCGCGAAGTAGTTGACGATGGTGGTGAGGAAGCCCACCGCGGTGCTGGCCAGCACCGCCGGGCGTGGTACGTGGGCGGTGTTGGTCAGCTTGAGCACGCTCGGGGCGTCGCCGCGCTTGGCCAGGGAGAAGACCATCCGCGACGAGGTGTAGATCGCCGAGTTCAGGCAACTGGCCACGGCGACCAGTACCACCAGGTCGACGATCAGCTTGGCGTGCGGGATGTCCAGCAGCTCCAGGGCGCGCTGGTAGGAGCCGACCTGGATCAGCAGCGGGTCGTTCCACGGCACGATGGAGATCACGATGAAGATCGACACCAGGTAGAACAGGCCGATCCGCCAGATCACCGAGTTGGTGGCGCGGGTGATCTGCTTCGCCGGGTCCTTGGACTCGGCGGCGGCGATGGTGACGATCTCGGTGCCCATGAAGCTGAACATGGTCGTCAGCAGGGCGCCGAGCACCGCGCCGTAGCCGTTCGGCACGAAGCCGCCGTGGCTCGCCATCAGGCTGGACAGGCCGCTGACCTCGCGTTCCGGCAGGCCGCCGACGATGGCCACCGCGCCGAGCACGATGAAGGCGATGATGGCGATCACCTTGAGCAGCGCGAACCAGAATTCGAACTCGCCGTAGCGGGCCACGCTGAAGAGGTTGGTGACGGTGAGCAGGAAGGTCACCGCGAGGGCGAAGATCCAGGTGTCGATGGCCGGGAACCAGGCGTTGAGGATGGCCGCGGCGGCGATCGCTTCGAGGGGGATCACCAGCACCCAGAACCACCAGTAGAGCCAGCCGATGGTGAAACCGGCCCAGCGGCCGATGGA
Organism: Pseudomonas sp. YA1; assembly: GCF_058680555.1. Taxonomy (NCBI): domain Bacteria; kingdom Pseudomonadati; phylum Pseudomonadota; class Gammaproteobacteria; order Pseudomonadales; family Pseudomonadaceae; genus Pseudomonas; species Pseudomonas sp. YA1. The sequence continues at coordinate 151,830 of NZ_JBZWBG010000001.1, read as the reverse complement.
GCGATCGGCGTAGGTGGAGAAGGAACCGGTATCGGGGGAGGCGACCGCCATTTCGCCGAGCATGCGCATGACCAGCACCACCAGGGTGCCGGCGATCAGGTAGGCGAGCAGGGCGGCCGGGCCGGCGGCGGCGATGGCATGGCCGGAGCCGACGAACAGGCCGGCGCCGATCACCCCGGCGATCGACAGCATGGTGACGTGGCGTTGTTTCAGGCCGGGCGCGAGCGAGGCGTTGCGCTTGTTCGGCAGTTGTGAAGCCAGTACGACTTTGGACATCGTTGAGACCCTTTAATTGTTCTTGGGCAAGGTCTGGGCCGCCTTGTGGGCGACGCCATGGGTGCGGCCGTGGGTGAGGTTTCACGGCGGTGGAACGTTGCGGACTCCTGATTGCGGAAAAAGAAAAAAGGCATGGTCGTTACCGACCATGCCTGTTGTCGTCAGCCTTCAGAGGCTGGGGAAGGCGAATTGCGAGGCCTCGTGGCTGGCCCGCTGCGGCCAGCGCTGGGTGATGGCCTTGCGCCGGGTGTAGAAGCGCACGCCGTCCGGGCCGTAGGCGTGGAGGTCGCCGAACAGCGAGCGCTTCCAGCCGCCGAAGCTGTGGTAGGCCACCGGCACCGGCAGCGGGACGTTGACGCCGACCATGCCGACCTCGATCTCGTCGCAGAACAGGCGGGCGGCCTCGCCGTCGCGAGTGAAGATGCAGGTGCCGTTGCCGTATTCGTGGTCGTTGATCAACTGCATGGCCTCTTCCAGGCTGTTGACGCGAACCACGCACAGCACCGGGCCGAAGATCTCTTCCTTGTAGATGGTCATTTCCGGGGTCACCCGGTCGAACAGGCTGCCGCCGAGGAAGAAGCCGTTCTCGTGGCCGGCGACCTGGTAGCCGCGGCCGTCCACCACCAGCTCCGCACCCTGGGCCACGCCGCTGTCGATGTAGCCGGTGACCTTGGCCTGCGCGGCGGCAGTGACCAGCGGGCCCATGTCGAGGCCGCAGGAAGTGCCGGCGCCGATCTTCAGCGCCTTGATCTGCGGAACCAGCTTGGCGATCAGCGCGTCGGCCACCTGGTCGCCGACGCATACCGCCACCGAGATCGCCATGCAGCGCTCGCCGCAGGAGCCGTAGGCGGCACCCATCAGCGCGCTGACGGCGTTGTCGAGGTCGGCGTCGGGCATCAGCACCGCATGGTTCTTCGCGCCGCCCAGGGCCTGCACGCGCTTGCCGCGCTTGGTGCCCTCGGCATAGATGTATTCGGCGATGGGGGTCGAGCCGACGAAGCTGATGGCTTTCACTTCCGGCGCCTGGAGCAGGCCGTCCACGGCTTCCTTGTCGCCGTGCACCACGTTCAGCACGCCCTTCGGCAGGCCGGCTTCGTGGAACAGCTCGGCGATCAGCAGGGTGGAGCTGGGGTCGCGCTCGGAGGGCTTGAGGATGAAGGTGTTGCCGCAGGCGATGGCCAGCGGGTACATCCACAGCGGCACCATCGCCGGGAAGTTGAACGGGGTGATCCCGGCGACCACGCCGATCGGCTGGAAGTCGCTCCAGGCGTCGATGTTCGGGCCGACGTTGCGGCTGTACTCGCCCTTGAGGATTTCCGGGGCGGCGCAGGCGTACTCGACGTTCTCGATGCCGCGCTTGAGTTCGCCGGCGGCGTCTTCCAGGGTCTTGCCGTGCTCTTCGCTGATCAGCTTGGAAATCCGCGCCTCGTTCTGCTCCAGCAGTTGCTTGAAGCGGTACAGCACCTGTGCGCGCTTGGCCGGCGGGGTGTTGCGCCAGGCCGGGAAGGCGGCCCTGGCGGCATCGATGGCTTTCTGCAGGGTCTTGCCGTCGGCCAGCGGGACCTTGTGGATGGCTTCGCCGGTGGAGGGGTTGAAGACGTCGGCGCTGCGGCCGTTGTCGGCGACCATTTCGCCGTTGATCAGGTGGTGGAGGGTGCCCATCTTGTCTTGTTCTCTCTTCGCTAGGGGTGACGAAAGGGCCGTGGCCCTTTCCCTTTACCCGCTCCCTGGGGAGCGGGTGCGGATTACTTGATCTCGGTCTCGACGAAGACCACTTCGTGTGCGCTGGCGTTGATCACGTTGTGCTCGACGCCGGCCTTGCGGAAGTAGGCCTGTCCGGCGACCAGCGGCGCGTGACGGTCGCCCTCTGGGGTTTCCAGCAGCAGCGTGCCGTCGGTCAGCGGTACCACCACATAGTCGTGGCCGTGGCGGTGGCGCCCGGTTTCCGCGCCGGGGGCGAAGCGCCATTCGGTCACGATCACCTCGGCGTTGTCCACCTGCACGGTGGGTACGGCTTGCGGGCGGCCGCTCATCAGGCGATGCCGTTGAGCGCTTCGCCGACCGCGTCGAACAGGCGGTCCAGCTCTTCCGGCCTGGCGTTGAAGGTCGGGCCGAATTGCAGGGTATCGCCGCCGAAGCGCACGTAGAAACCCTGTTGCCAGAGCTTCATGCCGGCCTCGAACGGACGCACGGTCGGATCGCCGTCGCGCGGGGCGATCTGGATCGCGCCGGCCAGGCCGCAGTTGCGGATGTCGATGACGTTCTTCGCGCCTTGCAGGCCGTGCAGGCCCTTCTCGAAGTGCGGCGCCAGCTCGGCGGACTGCTGCACCAGGTTGTCCCTGGCCAGGATGTCCAGCGCGGCGAGGCCGGCGGCGCAGGCGACCGGGTGCGCGGAGTAGGTGTAGCCGTGGCTGAACTCCACCGCGTGCTCGGGCAGCGCCTGGTTCATGAAGGTGTCGTAGATCTCGCTGCTGGCGATCACCGCGCCCATCGGCACGGCGCCGTTGGTGACCTGCTTGGCGACGTTCATCAGGTCCGGGGTGACGCCGAAGTACTCGGCGCCGCTGTAGGTGCCCAGGCGGCCGAAGGCGGTGATCACCTCGTCGAAGATCAGCAGGATGTTGTGCTGGTCGCAGATCTCGCGCAGGCGCTGCAGGTAGCCGACCGGCGGTACCAGTACGCCGGCGGAGCCGGACATCGGCTCGACGATCACCGCGGCGATGTTCGAGGCGTCGTGCAGCTCGATCAGCTTGAGCAGCTCGTTGGCCAGCTCGACGCCGCCGGTCTGGGCCATCCCGCGGGTGAACGCCATGCCCGGTTGCAGGGTGTGCGGCAGGTGGTCGACGTCCATCAACTGGCCGAACATCTTGCGGTTGCCGCCGATCCCGCCGAGGCTGGTGCCGGCGACGTTGACCCCGTGGTAGCCGCGGGCGCGGCCGATCAGCTTGGTCTTCTGCGGCTGGCCTTTCAGGCGCCAGTAGGCGCGGGCCATCTTGATCGAGGTGTCGGCGCACTCGGAGCCGGAACCGGTGAAGAACACGTGGTTCAGTTCGCCTGGCAGCAACCCGGCGATCTTCTCGGCCAACTGGAAGGACAGCGGATGGCCGTACTGGAAGCCCGGCGAGTAGTCGAGGGTGCCGAGCTGGCGAGCCACCGCCTCCTGGATTTCCTTGCGCGAGTGGCCGGCGCCGCAGGTCCACAGGCCGGACAGGCTGTCGTAGACCTTGCGGCCCTTGTCGTCGGTCAGCCAGCTGCCTTCGGCGGCGACGATGATCCGCGGGTCCTTCTGGAAGTTGCGGTTGGCGGAGAAGGGCATCCAGTGGGCGCGCAGGTTGAGTTCGCTGGAAACCGGCGGGGCCACGTTGAGCGGCTGGTTCATCGTTCGATCCTCGGGCTTTCTTGTTGGAAGGTTCCGCGCACGCGGCGGCGGAGCGTTGGATCAAGCTTGGCCCTGACGAAAGGTTAGATAAAGCTTATTCTTCTCACGTTTAGTTTCGACTGGGTAAAACAATAATGGCCAAATCCCGCAACCCGTCGCTCGGCCAGGTCAGCGATTTCGATATCCGCCTGCTGCGCATCTTCAAGACCATCGTCGAGTGCGGCAGTTTCTCCGCCGCCGAGAGCACTCTCGGCCTCAGCCGCTCGGCGATCAGCCTGCACATGGGCGACCTGGAGAAGCGCCTGGGCATGCGCCTGTGCCAGCGCGGCCGCGCCGGCTTCGCCCTGACCGACGAGGGCCGCGAGGTCTATCGCGCGACCCAGACCCTGCTGGCGGCGCTGGAGGGGTTCCGCGCCGAGGTCAACGACCTGCACCAGCACCTGCGCGGCGAACTCAACATCGGCATCATCAACAACCTGGTGACCCTGCCGCAGATGCGCATCACCCACGCTCTCAGCGCGCTCAAGGGGCAGGGACCGCAGGTGCGGATCAACATCGGCATGACCACCCCCAACGAGATCGAACTGGGCGTGCTCGACGGCCACCTGCATGTCGGCGTGGTGCCGTTGATCAGTCCGCTGTCGGGGCTCGAGTACCTGCCGCTGTATGACGAGCACGCGCAGCTCTATTGCAGCCGCGGCCACGCACTGTTCGAGCGCGCCGACGGCGATATCGCGGTGGACGAGGTGCTCGCCGCGGACGCCGTGGCGCCCAGCTACCGCCTGCCCGCCGAAGCCCAGGCGCGCCACCAGGAACTGAACAACAGTGCCAGCGCCTCGGACCGCGAGGGCATGGCGTTCCTGATCCTGACCGGCAACTTCATCGGCTACCTGCCGTCGCACTACGCCGCCGACTGGGTCGCCGCCGGGATGCTGCGGCCCCTGCTGCCGGAGCGTTTCCACTACGCCATCGCGCTGACCATCGTGACCCGCAAGGGACGCCGGCCGAACCTGGTGCTGGAACGGTTCCTGGAGGCGGTGGCGGTGTCGTGAGGGCGCGGATGGAGTGACGCGAGCTTCGGCCGTCCGCCGAACGGTGCCTTTTCTCTAACAGCGCGAGGAGGTGGCATGCAGCGACGGGCCGAGCCAACGCGGGAAAGAGGCTCTCACCCCTTCGCATGGCGCCGCTCCCCCATCACCCAGGTCTCCGCCACCGCGCGGTCGTCGCCCAGGGTGTTCAGCACGAACAGGGTATCGGCCAGGCCGCGCGCATGCTCCATGCGCTGGGCGATCATCGGCGTGGCGGCCAGGTCGAGAGCGACGAAGTCGGCCTCGCGGCCGGGCAGGAAGTTACCGACCAGGCCGTCCAGGTCGAGCGCCCTGGCGCCGCCGAGGGTGGCCAGGTAGAGCGCCTGGAACGGATCGAGGCTGGTGCCGCGCAATTGCTGGATCTTGTAGGCGTCGGCGAGGTTGGCCAGCAGCGACAGGCTGGTGCCGCCGCCGACGTCGCTACCGATGCCGACGCGGATGCCGTATTGCTGGGCGCGGCCAAGGTCGAACAGGCCGGAGCCGATGAACAGGTTGGAACTGGGACAGTGCGCCAGCGCCGCGTTCTTGTGCGCCAGGCAGCGGCATTCGCGTTCGGAGAGATGGATGCCATGGGCGAACACGCTGCGTTCGCCGACCAGGCCGGCGCGATGATAGACGTCCAGGTAGTCCTGCGCCTGGGGAAACAGCTCGCCGACCCAGGCGACTTCCTTGAGGTTCTCCGAAAGATGGGTGTGCAGGTAGACGCCGGGATACTCGTCCAGCAGGCGCGCCGCCGCGGCCAGTTGCTCGGGCGAGGAGGTCGGCGCGAAGCGCGGGGTGACCGCGTATTGCAGGCGCCCGTTGCCGTGCCAGCGCTCGATCAGCGCGCGGCTCTCGGCGTAGCCACTGGCCGCGGTATCGCACAGCGCCGGCGGCGCGTTGCGGTCCATCAGCACCTTGCCGGCGATCATCCGCAGGCGGCGCTTCTGCGCGGCCTGGAAGAATGCCTCGGCGGATACCGCATGGACCGTGCCGAACACCAGCGCGGTAGTGGTGCCGTGGCGCAGCAGTTCGTCGAGGAACAGCTCGGCTTGGGCGGCGGCGTAGCCGGCATCGGCAAAGCGCTGCTCGGCGGGAAAGGTGTGGGTTTCCAGCCAGTCCAGCAGTTGGGTGCCGTAGGAGGCGATCACTCCGAGTTGCGGGTAATGCACATGGCAATCGACGAAGCCGGGCAGCAGCAGGCGCTGCGGATGCTCCTCCAGCGGCAGGTCGGCGGGCAGTTGCGGCAGCAGGTAGGCTGCGTGATCGAGCGCGCGCACGTGGCCGTGTTCGATCCACAGCAGGCCGTCCTCGAAATACTCCCAGGCCTTGTCGCCGAGCTTCGCCGGGTCGCCGAGGAAATGCAGGATCCGCCCGCGATGGGCTGAACTGCTCATCGCGCTCCCGCCGTGGTCGGAGTGCAGGATAAGTGGGGGGACGAAGTTGCCAGCAGGTACTGCATCGTTCATCTCCTCTGCTGCCGGAACGGCGCTTTCGCCTCTTTAGTCCGGGAAATCGACGGAAATATCCCGTCTTTGGCGCGTGATCTCGCTTCCGCCATTATGCACTGTGCGCATGCTGTGGATAAGTCTGTGTGTAGCGCGTGTGCGGAAAGATTGCACGAGCCATTGCGGGATGTGCCCATCTGGCTTCCGGCAGGCGATCCGCGGAAAGCGTTCCGGCACCTTGAATCCGCCTTGCGAAATGCCCGGTCGGCAACTGGCGCTTCTGTGGGTTTGTCTGTGGAAAAGCTGTTCGCATTCCCCGTTGAAAAAATGCCTTCGGCGGTCGGGGGAAAGGCATTGGACGGAGCCGCAGGATTTCTCCCGGTTGGCGAAAGAGCCAGGGAAAAGGTGCTGTGGAATGCGCCACGACGGTGCATCGCGAAACTGTGGACAGCGGATCCACCCATAGCGCCGCCGAGCATGCTTCCGTCGATCGCCGCGGACTTTCCTGGAAAGCCGGAAAACCCAGTATCCATGGGCATCATGGCGTCTAAAGGGGAAGTCCTGGAGACATTTTCACGGGCATTCCCGTTCCGCGGGTTTCCTGTGGAAAAGCTGTTGGCAAACTATGCCGGAAGCGGGCCGCCGGGGCTGCCCCAGGGATTCGGCCGAGCCATGGCTTGGCCGGGAGAGGTCGTTCTGCCGGGTTACTCCGAACGGCTGTCGATATCTTGTGGATAAAGCTGTTGGCAAAGTGTTGGAAAAAGTGCCTTGCCAGGTCGTGCTCATGACCTGCCGGGTTGGCTGTTTTCTGTCCAGCGCCGATGTTGCGAAAATTGCCGGGACGGTCGGCGCGGGAGGCTTCCCAAGGTCCCGGATGGGCTCCCGACACGCTGTGGATAACTCTGTGAGCAAGGTGGTGATGACTGTTTTGCGACAAATGCTCACGCGGGTGCGCCGCAGGGGTTGCCCGCAAATGTGCCGCGGCGTCCCAGGCGTGCCCCGGCTTGGTGCCGCTCGGCGCGGCAGCCTGGCCCGTGGCTCCCGGCGCAAGCCGCGTTCCAGGGCTTTCCTGACCTCCTGGCCAGGTATTTGCACCGGCCGCGGCATCGTCGAGCAACCGACCGGGTCCGCCATGTCCGCACCTTCCTCCTTCGCGCCGCCGCGCCTCGAACTGCGCGGGATCAGCAAGCGCTATCCGGGTTGCCTGGCCAACGACCGCATCGACCTGTGCATCGACGCCGGCGAGATCCACGCCCTGCTCGGTGAGAACGGCGCCGGCAAGAGCACGCTGATGAAGATCATCTACGGCGTGACCCGTCCCGATGCCGGCGAGATCCGCTGGCAGGGCGAGCCGGTGCAGGTGCGCGACCCGGCTCGCGCCCGGGCGCTGGGGATCGGCATGGTGTTCCAGCATTTCTCCCTGTTCGAGACGCTCAGCGTGGCGGAGAACATCGCGCTCGCCCTCGGCGCCGAGGCGGGCAGCCCGCGCCGGTTGGAGGCGCGTATTCGCGAGGTGTCGCAGCGCTACGGCATGCCGCTGGAGCCTCGCCGGCTGGTCCGTGGGCTGTCCATCGGCGAGCGCCAGCGGGTGGAAATCGTGCGCTGCCTGATGCAGGACATCCGCCTGCTGATCCTCGACGAGCCGACCTCGGTGCTGACCCCGCGCGAGGCCGAGGATCTCTTCGTCACCCTGCGCCGTCTTGCGGAGGAGGGTTGCAGTGTCCTCTTCATCAGCCACAAGTTGGCCGAGGTCCGTGCGCTCTGCCAGCGCGCCACGGTGCTGCGCGGCGGACGGGTGGCCGGACAGTGCGTGCCGGCGCAATGTTCCGATCTCGAGCTGGCGCGGCTGATGGTGGGCGACGCCGAGGGCCTGGCGGCGGAGTATCCGAAGGTCACCGGCGGCGCGCCTTTCCTCCAGGTGCGCGACCTGCACTGGCGCAACCCGGACCCCTTCGGCGTGTCCTTCGCCGGCCTCGACCTGGAGGTGCGCAGCGGCGAGATCCTCGGTATCGCCGGGGTCGCCGGCAATGGCCAGGACGAGTTGCTTGCCCTGCTCAGCGGCGAAGTGCGCCTGCCGCGCGCCCAGGCCGAGCGCATCCGCCTCGGCGGCTGCGCCGGCGCGCACCTGGCGCCGGATGCGCGGCGCCGCGCCGGCCAGGCCTTCGTGCCCGCCGAGCGGCTGGGGCACGGCGCGGTGCCGGAGATGAGCCTGGCGGACAATGCGCTGCTCACCGCCTTCCAGCAGGGACTGGTGAAGCGCGGGTTGGTCCGGCGGCGCAAGGTGCTGGCGCTGGCCGAGGAGATCATCCGCCGTTTCGCCGTGAAGGCCCCGGGTGCCGGGGCGCCGGCACGCAGCCTTTCCGGCGGCAACCTGCAGAAGTTCATCCTCGGCCGCGAGATCCTCCAGGCCCCGCGCCTGCTGGTGGCGGCGCATCCCACCTGGGGCGTGGACGTCGGCGCGGCGGCGCTGATCCACCGCGCGCTGATTGCCTTGCGCGATGCCGGTACGGCGATCCTGGTGGTCTCCGAGGACCTCGACGAGCTGTTCCTGCTCAGCGACCGCATCGCCGCGCTGTGTTCGGGTCGGCTGTGCCCGGCGGTCGCCACCGCGAGCGCTTCGCCGCAGCAGGTCGGCGGCTGGATGGCCGGTCAATTCGAGGCGCCGGCGGCGGTCGCCGGCGCCGTTGCCCAAGGGAGCCTGTGATGCTGTTGTCCCTGGAACCGCGCGGCCGGCAGTCGCGCTGGATGCTGCTGGCCTCTCCGCTGCTGGCGGGGTTGCTGACCCTGGTCTGCGGCGCGCTGCTGTTCGCCTGTCTCGGCCACGATCCGTGGCAGACCCTGCATACCGTGCTGGTACAGCCGCTCAGCGACCTCTATGGGCTCGGCGAGCTGCTGGTCAAGGCCATGCCGATCCTGCTGTGTGCCCTCGGCCTGGCACTGGCCTACCAGGCGCGCGTGTGGAACATCGGCGCGGAGGGCCAGTTGCTGGTCGGCGCCCTGGCCGGCAGCGCGGTGGCGATCCAGTTGCTCGACTGGCAGAGCCGCTGGGCGCTGGCCTGGGTGCTGCTCGCCGGCACCGCTGCCGGGGCGCTCTGGGCCGGGTTCGCCGCCTGGCTGCGAACGCGCTTCAACGCCAACGAGATCCTGACCACCATCATGCTCAACTACATCGCGCTGAACCTGCTGCTGTACGGCGTGCACGGGCCGTTGAAGGACCCGGATGGCTTCAACTTCCCGCAGTCGGCGCTGTTCGGCGAGGCCAGCCGCCTGCCGGCGCTGTTCGAGGACAGCCGGGTGCACCTTGGCGCATTGTTCGGCCTGCTGGCGCTGGCGGCGGTCTGGGTGCTGGCGCAGCGCAGCTTCCTCGGTTTCCAGGTCCGCGTGCTCGGCCTCGACCGCCGCGCCGCCGGTTTCGTCGGTTTCCGCGAGAAGCGCCTGGTCTGGTTCGTGCTGCTGTTCTCCGGCGCGCTGGCAGGCCTGGCCGGCGTCTGCGAGGTCGCCGGGCCGATCGGCCAACTGGTGCCGCAGGTCTCGCCGGGCTACGGCTATGCGGCGATCACCGTGGCCTTCCTCGGCCGTCTCAATCCCTTCGGCATCCTCTGCGCCAGCCTGCTGATGGCGTTGCTCTACCTCGGCGGCGAGGCCGCGCAGATGAGCCTCAACCTGCCGTTGGCGCTGACCGGGCTGTTCCAGGGGATGATGCTGTTCTTCCTCCTCGCCTGCGACGTGCTGATCCTCTACCGCCCACGTTTGCACGGACGCTGGCGCAAGCGCCCGGCGCTGCGCGACGCCCTGGCCTGACCGAACCGCCGAGGAACCACGATGGATATCGATCTGCTCGACAACCTGCTGTTCGCCATGGTCCGCACCGGTACTCCGCTGCTGCTGGTGGCCCTGGGCGAACTGGTCTGCGAGAGAAGCGGAGTGCTCAACCTGGGCCAGGAGGGGATGATGCTGTTCGGCGCGGTGATCGGCTTCATGGTCGCCTTCTCCAGCGGCAGCCTGTGGCTCGGCGTGCTCCTCGCGGTGCTCGCCGGCATGCTGCTGGCGGCGCTGTTCGCCGGGGTCGCCCTGTACCTGAACGCCAACCAGGTGGCCTGCGGCCTGGCGCTGACCATCTTCGGCGTCGGCCTGTCGTCGTTCGTCGGCGCCGCCTGGGTCGGCAAGCCGCTGCAAGGGTTCGCCCCGCTGGCGCTGCCGGTGCTGGGCGAGTTGCCGCTGCTCGGGCGCATGCTGTTCGCCCAGGACGCGCTGGTCTACCTGAGCCTGGCGCTGTTCGCCGCGGTCGCCTGGATGCTCCTGCGCAGCCGCGCCGGGCTGGTTCTCCAGGCGGTCGGCGAGAACCCCGACGCGGCCAGCGCGATGGGCCTTCCGGTGCTGCGCGTGCGCACCCTGGCGGTGCTCTTCGGCGGCGCCATGGCCGGCCTGGCCGGTGCCTACCTGTCGCTGGCCTACACGCCGATGTGGGCGGAGAACATGACCGCCGGACGTGGCTGGATCGCCCTGGCGCTGGTGGTCTTCGCCAGTTGGCGGGTGTTCCGCGTGCTGCTCGGTGCCTGGTTGTTCGGCCTGGCCAGCATCCTGCACCTGGTGGCCCAGGGGATCGGGCTGTCGATTCCGGCCAACCTGCTGGCGATGCTGCCCTATGCGGCGACCATCCTGGTGCTGGTCCTGCTCTCCCGCGATGCCCTGCGCACCCGGCTGTATGCCCCGGTTTCCCTGGGCCAGCCGTGGAAGGCCGGGCACTGACGAGGGCAGGTTCTTCGATTAGTTGTTTTAACTATTTATATATTCTTCGATAGATTTAGATAATTTCACTGATGGCCTAAATCAATGGGGCATTTTTGCCGAACCCCGTTAAGATTCTCCCAGTCGATTTGAAACACCCCATTCAACTGAGAGAGGAACGACTGATGTCCCTGATCAACACTCAAGTCCAACCGTTCAAGGTCAACGCTTTCCACAACGGCAAGTTCATCGAGGTGACCGAGGAATCCCTGAAGGGCAAGTGGTCGGTCCTGATCTTCATGCCGGCTGCCTTCACCTTCAACTGCCCGACCGAGATCGAAGACGCCGCCAACAACTACGGCGAGTTCCAGAAAGCCGGTGCCGAGGTCTACATCGTGACCACCGACACCCACTTCTCGCACAAGGTCTGGCACGAAACCTCCCCGGCCGTCGGCAAGGCCCAGTTCCCGCTGATCGGCGACCCGACCCACCAGCTGACCAACGCCTTCGGCGTGCACATCCCGGAAGAAGGCCTGGCCCTGCGCGGTACCTTCGTGATCAACCCGGAAGGCGTGATCAAGACCGTCGAGATCCACTCCAACGAGATCGCTCGTGACGTCGGCGAGACCGTACGCAAGCTGAAGGCCGCCCAGTACACCGCCGCTCACCCGGGCGAAGTCTGCCCGGCCAAGTGGAAGGAAGGCGAGAAGACCCTCGCTCCGTCCCTGGACCTGGTCGGCAAGATCTAAGACCGCGCCGGCGGCATTCGCCGCCAGCCTCTCCGGCGGACGATCCCTCGCGGATCGTCCACCCTTCACCCAGCCAACGCGCCGTGCAGGGCGGATGTCCCATCCGCCGGGGATACGTTTGCCCGAATTTCGAGGAGCTGAACCATGTTGGACGCCAATCTTAAAACCCAGTTGAAGGCCTACCTGGAAAAGGTCAGCCAGCCGTTCGAGATCGTCGCGTCCCTCGATGACAGCGACAAATCCCGCGAGCTGCTGGGCCTGCTGCAAGACATCGTCGGCCTGACCGACAAGATCACCCTGAAGACCGACGGCAGCGATGCGCGCAAACCGTCGTTCTCGCTGAACCGCCCCGGTGCGGACATCGGCCTGCGCTTCGCCGGTATCCCCATGGGCCACGAATTCACCTCGCTGGTGCTGGCCCTGCTGCAGGTAGGCGGCCACCCCTCCAAGCTCGACGCGGACGTGATCGAGCAGGTCAAGGGCATCGAGGGCACCTTCGAGTTCGAAACCTACTTCTCGCTGTCCTGCCAGAACTGCCCGGACGTGGTCCAGGCGCTGAACCTGATGGCCGTGCTCAACCCGAACATCCGTCACGTCGCCATCGACGGCGCGCTGTTCCAGGATGAGGTCGAGACGCGCCAGATCATGTCGGTGCCGAGCATCTACCTCAACGGCGAAGTCTTCGGCCAGGGCCGCATGGGCGTGGAAGAGATCCTCGCCAAGATCGACACCGGCGCCGCCGCCCGCGACGCCGAGAAGCTGACCGCCCGCGACGCCTTCGACGTGCTGGTGGTCGGCGGTGGCCCGGCCGGAGCCGCGGCGGCGATCTACGCCGCGCGCAAGGGCATTCGCACCGGCGTCGCCGCCGAGCGCTTCGGCGGCCAGGTGCTGGACACCATGGCCATCGAGAACTTCATCTCGGTGCAGGAGACCGAAGGGCCGAAGCTGGCGCGGGCGCTGGAAGAGCACGTGCGTCACTACGAGGTCGACATCATGAACCTGCAGCGCGCCAGCAAGCTGGTTCCGGCGAAGAACACCGGCGAGTTGCACGAGGTGCAGTTCGAGAGCGGCGGCAGCCTCAAGGCCAAGACCCTGATCCTCGCCACCGGCGCTCGCTGGCGCGAAATGGGCGTGCCCGGCGAGCAGGAATACAAGGCCAAGGGCGTGTGCTTCTGCCCGCACTGCGACGGCCCGCTGTTCAAGGGCAAGCGCGTGGCGGTGATCGGCGGCGGCAACTCTGGCGTCGAGGCGGCCATCGACCTGGCCGGCATCGTCGCCCATGTGACCCTGCTGGAATTCGACAGCAAGTTGCGCGCCGATGCCGTGCTGCAACGCAAGCTCTACAGCCTGCCGAACGTCGAGGTGATCACCAGTGCCCTGACCAGCGAAGTGAAGGGCGACGGCCAGAAGGTCACCGGCCTGGTGTACAAGGACCGCAACTCCGAGGAGTTCAAGTCGATCGAGCTGGAAGGCATCTTCGTGCAGATCGGCCTGCTGCCCAACACCGAGTGGCTCAAGGGCAGCGTCGAGCTGTCGCCGCGTGGCGAGATCATCGTCGACGCCCGTGGCGAGACCTCGCTGCCCGGCATCTTCGCCGCCGGCGACGTGACCACGGTGCCGTACAAGCAGATCGTGATCGCCGTGGGCGAGGGCGCCAAGGCTTCGCTGAGCGCCTTCGACCACCTGATCCGGACCTCCGCGCCGGAGTGACCCGGCCAGCGACCGTCGAACCAGGGACGCCCGGAGCGCGAAAGCGCCCCGGGCGTTTTCGTTGGCGCGACCGCCCGCCTCAGGCCGGGATATCCAGGTTCGCGTGGCCCGGCGCGGCGGCCGCCTCGGCGTAGACCTTCTCGTCCTCCTCGATCACCCGCGAGGCCGGCCCCACCAGCAACGGGTCGGGCTCATGGGCGATGCGCCGGTCCTTGTCCGGGTAGTCCAGCGCGTGCAGGAAGTGGCGGATGCAGTTGAGTCGTGCGCGCTTCTTGTCGTCGGACTTGATGACCGTCCACGGCGCGTCGGCGGTGTCGGTATGGAAGAACATCGCCTGCTTGGCGGCGGTGTAGTCGTCCCATTTGTCCAGAGACTTGATGTCGATGGGCGACAGCTTCCAGTGCTTGAGCGGATCGTCGCGGCGCGAGATGAAGCGCCGCAGTTGCTCCTCGCGGCTCACCGAGAACCAGTACTTGAACAGCAGGATGCCGCTGTTGCTCAGCATGCGCTCCAGCTCGGGGGCCTGGCGCATGAACTCCAGGTATTGCAGTGGCGAACAGAAGCCCATGACCCGCTCGACGCCGGCGCGGTTGTACCAGGAGCGGTCGAAGAAGACCATCTCGCCGGCGGTGGGCAGGTGCTGGATGTAGCGCTGGAAATACCACTGGCCCTGCTCCTGGGAGGAGGGTTTCTCCAGGGCTACGATCCGCGCGCCGCGCGGGTTCAGGTGCTCCATGAAGCGCTTGATGGTACCGCCCTTGCCGGCGGCGTCGCGGCCTTCGAACAGGACCACCACGCGCTGGCCGGTCTCCTTCACCCAGCTCTGCACCTTGAGCAGTTCGATCTGCAGGTCGTGCTTGGCTTTCTCGTACTCGTTACGGCGCATCCGCGTGTGATAGGGATAGTTCGCCGGCAGGCTCGCCGAGGTGCTGTCCTCGCTGCTGCCGTGGGGCGCGCTGGCGACCTGCAGGGCCACCGGCTTCTGGCTGATCGCCTGGATCTCCTCGCGGGCTTTCTGCGCCGGGCTGACCACCCGCGGGCGGCGGGTCGCCGGCTTGCGTGGGGCGCGGCGGGCGGCTGGCCGGGCCGGCTTGGCCGGCTGCGCGGCGGGTTGCTCGGGGGAGGGGGGAGTGACAGTGGGTTCTTCGCTCATGCGGGGCTCCTTCCGTTCTACGTTTTCAGCTATGCAGTCCCCCACTCTATGCCCCTGCCGGAGGTCGTCCGTTGACCCCCATCAAACCGCGCCCGGCTGCCGCCGGGAGGAAAGCCTTACACCTCTCCGACAATCCCTTGTAGGATATCGCCACGCGCGCGGCGTCCCGTCGCCCCGCGGACCTGGATCAGCAGACAGGGTGAACACTGAGCTGGCTCTCATCAACCGAGGGCCGGCAGCGTTCGCGCCGGCCCGCCGATCCGACGAAGGTCCGCACATGTCCCGCACCTGGATTCGCAACCCCCTCGCCATCTTCACCGCCAATGGTCTCGACGCCGCCGGCGGCCTGGTCGTCGAAGACGGCCGCATCGTCGAGCTGCTCGGCGCCGGCCAACAGCCCGCGCAGCCCTGCGCCAGCCAGTTCGACGCCAGCCGGCACGTGGTCTTGCCGGGACTCATCAACACCCATCACCACTTCTACCAGACCCTTACCCGCGCCTGGGCGCCGGTGGTCAACCAGCCGCTGTTCCCCTGGCTGAAGACCCTCTATCCGGTCTGGGCGCGGCTGACCCCGGAGAAGCTCGAACTGGCCACCAAGGTGGCGCTGGCCGAGCTGCTGCTGTCCGGCTGCACCACTGCCGCCGACCACCACTACCTGTTCCCCGGCGGCCTCGAACAGGCCATCGACGTGCAGGCCGGGGTGGTCGAGGAACTGGGCATGCGCGCCATGCTCACCCGCGGCTCGATGAGCCTCGGCGAGAAGGACGGCGGCTTGCCGCCGCAGCAGACGGTGCAGGAAGCCGAGACCATCCTCGCCGACAGCGAGCGACTGATCGCTCGCTACCACCAGCGCGGCGAAGGCGCCCGGGTGCAGATCGCCCTGGCGCCCTGCTCGCCGTTCTCGGTGACTCCGGAGATCATGCGCGCCAGCGCCGAACTGGCGGCGCGCCACGACGTACGCCTGCACACCCACCTGGCGGAGACCCTCGACGAGGAAGACTTCTGCCTGCAGCGCTTCGGCCTGCGCACCGTGGACTACCTGGACAGCGTCGGCTGGCTCGGCCCGCGCACCTGGCTGGCCCACGGCATCCACTTCAACGCCGAGGAGATCCGCCGGCTCGGCGAGGCGGGCACCGGTATCTGCCATTGCCCGAGTTCGAACATGCGCCTGGCCTCGGGCATCTGCCCGACCGTGGAGCTGGAGGCGGCCGGCGCGCCGATCGGCCTGGGAGTCGATGGTTCGGCCTCCAACGACGCCTCGAACATGATCCTCGAGGCGCGCCAGGCCCTGTACCTGCAACGCCTGCGCTACGGCGCCGAGCGGATCACCCCGGAACTCGCCTTGGGCTGGGCCACCCGTGGCTCGGCACGCCTGCTCGGACGCAGCGACATCGGCGAGCTGGCCCCCGGCAAGCAGGCCGACCTGGCCTTGTTCAAGCTCGACGAGCTGCGCTTCTCGGGGAGCCACGACCCGCTCTCGGCGCTGCTGCTGTGCGCTGCCGACCGTGCCGACCGGGTAATGATCGGCGGCGCCTGGCGAGTGGTCGACGGTGCCGTGGAAGAGCTCGACCTGGCCGCCCTGATCGCCCGCCACCGCGAGGCGGCGAGCGCCCTGATCGCCGGGTGAGGCGGGCGCCGACGGAGGAAGCGCCAGGCTTCCTCTGTCGGTTCGCATAGGTCGGCGCCTGGCCTGCAACCGGCTAGACTTCGGCATCCCCCACCAGGAGTCGACCATGTCCCGCGCCGCCCGCCCCCGCAATCGCTTTTGCAGCCTTCTGCTAGGACTCTCCCTGCTGATGCCCGCCAGCCTTCCTCTGTCCGCTGCCGAAACGGCGGCGGCGCAATCGCCGCGGACCCTGATCATCGACACCGACCCGGGCGCCGACGACGTGATCGCCCTGCTGTTCGCCATGGCCTCGCCGAAGGAGCTGAAGATCCAGGCGCTGACCACCGTCGCCGGCAACGTGCCGCTGGAAAAGACCGCGCGCAACGCCCGGCTGGCCCGCGAGTGGGGCAAGCGCCCGGATATCCCGGTTTACGCCGGCGCCCCGCGGCCGCTGCTGCGCACGCCGATCTACGCCGCCGACGTACACGGCAGCGAAGGCATCACCGGCGTCGAGGTGCATGAGCCGAAGCAGCCGCTGGCCGAAGGCAACGCGGTGGACTACCTGATCCGTACCCTGCGCGCGGCGCCGGAGAAGAGCGTGACCCTGGCCATGCTCGGCCCGGAGACCAACCTCGCGCTGGCCCTGACCCAGGCCCCGGACATCGTCAAGGGCATCCGCGAGATCGTGATCATGGGCGGCGCCCACTTCAACGGCGGCAACATCACCCCGGCCGCCGAATTCAATATCTTCGCCGACCCCCACGCGGCGGAAATCGTGCTCAAGAGCGGGGCGCCGATCACCATGCTGCCGCTCGACGTGACTCACAAGATCCTCACCAGCCCCGAGCGCATCGCCAAGCTGCGCAACCTCGGCAACCGAGCCGGCAAGACCGTCGCCGACATCCTCGACGCCTACGTCCAGTACGACATCAAGTACTACGGCCTGAAGGGCGGCCCGGTGCACGACGCCACGGTGGTCGCCTACCTGCTCAAGCCCTCGCTGTTCAAGGGCAAGCGGATCAACGTGCAGGTCGACAGCCGCGAGGGCATCACCTTCGGCCAGACTGTGGCCGACTGGTACGGCGGCCTCAAGCAGCCGGCCAACGTCGAGTGGATCAACGAGGGCGATGCCCAGGGGTTCTTCGACCTGCTCACCGAGCGTATCGCCCGCCTGCCCTGAGCGGGCTTCCCGCGGCGCCCGGCGTGGGCGCCGCGCTCAGAACGCGTAGCCGACGTTGAAGTAGTGGCCGATCCCGCTGGAGTCGGTGCGGCGTCCGTCCAGTTGCTCGCCGTCGCGCCACTGGGTCATGTTGCGGTAGACCTTGGCGCCGTAGCCGAACTTCCAGTGTTCGGTGTGATACCAGAGCCCGAGGTAGGCCTGGAAGCCGTTATCGGTACGGTATTCGCGCTCGAAGGCATCGTCCTTGTCGGGCAGCTTCGAGCCGAACTCGTAGTCGAAGAAGCCCTGGAAGGCGATGAAGCGCTTGCCGCCGAACTGCGCCAGCGGCTTGAACCAGTTCATGTGGGCGACGTAGCCGTCCCAGGCGTTCTCGTTGGACGCGCCGTAGTTCTTGTCGATGTAGCGCGCGTAGAGATTGAGCCCCACCGTACCCAGCCAGGGCAGCTCGGTGTTGGTGCCGATGCCCGACCACAGCACGTTCAGCCCCGGTCCCTGGCGCGCGTCGGCGTAGTAGTAGTCGAAGGCGACGAACCATTCGCGGATCGGGCCGATGGAGAAGTCGCGGCCGAGCAGGCGGTCGATGGAGAGACGCGGCTCGATGTCGACGAACCAGTTCTCGCCGTCGGGTACGTCCGAGCTGGCGTCGTCGAAGAGGTTCTTGTAGTCGATGTAGCCGTACAGGTCGAGCACCCCCTTGCGGCCGCCGAACTCCCATTCCAGGTAGCTGTCGTCGGTCAGGTAGGGGCCGCCGCGCTGGTTGAACGCGCGGTAGACGTGCAGGTTGTTCCAGAGCCCTTCGCGGGCGGCGTTCTCGTCGTTGTTTTCGGCGCCGAAGGCGGCGGCCGCGCACAGCGGGGCGGCACAGCACAGCAGGGCTTTGCGCATGGGAAGTCCTTGCCTGGAGTGGGACGGGTCGGACTCAGCCGCGGGATTGCCCGGCGAGTTGCCGGAGAGCCTGCTCGGCGTCGCCGACGACGATCCTGCCGGGCACCGCCAGCATCAGGTTGAGCGGCAGGCCGAACTCTTCCAGGGCCATGCCGTCGCGGTCGCGGGTCGGATCCTCGCCGACCAGCTCCGGGGCGTGCCGGCGGATCCGCTCGGCGTAGCTGCCGGCGTCGTCGACGTAGCCATAGACCGGCTTGCCGAGAGCGGTGGCGTAGCCGACCTCGAAGGCGGTGCCGCTGTCCGGCTCGGCGCCGCGGAAGAAGTTCAGGTTGGCCAGCACCGCGTCGGCGCGTTCGATCAGGCCGATGTTGGCGCGGTAGATCCAGGCCGCCTGTTCGCGCGGCTCGGCGAGCTGTTTCGGCAGCGCGTTGTCCAGCGGGTAGAGGCCTTCGAAGCCGTAGCGTGCGCACAGTGCCTTGAGCGCTTCGCCGTGGGCGACGGCGTCGGCGCGGAACACGTCGGGACCGGCCAGATAGAGTTTCCGCGGTCTGGCCGCGGCGCGTACGCCCGGCAGGCTGCCGAGCAGGGCGCCGGCGGGCAGCAGCAGGGCCGCCAGGCGCAAGAAGGTACGACGGCTGCTGGAACCGTTGGATCGGCTCATCGGATGCTCCCCCCAGGATGCCGGACGCCCCGCGCGGGGGCCGTTGTTGTCCGGGGATTATGGGCAGCAAGCGACATGCCAGGCGGCGCCTACCTGTCAGCAGATAGGCGGCGGCTCGCGTGCTTCTTCCGGCGCTCGGCGCGGGCGCTTCAGGCGTTCCCGCCGAGTTCCTCGGCGAGGCGTCGCAGGGCCTCGCGCGGGCCGCCGGCGACCAGCCGCGAAGGCACCGCCAGCATCAGGTTCAATGGCAGGCCGAAACCCTCCAGTTGCCAACCGTCGCGGTCCTCGCCGGGGTGCTCGCCGAGCCATTCCGGCGCCAGCCGGGCGAGGCGCTCGGCGTAGGCGCCGGCATCGCTGAGGTAGGCATATACCGGCTTGCCCAGGGCCAGGGCGTAACCCACTTCGAAGGCGGTGCCGCTGTCCGGCTCGCTGCCGCGGAACGGTTCGAGGTTGGCCAGCACGCAGTCGGCGCGCTCGATCAGGCCGACATTGGCGCGGTAGATCCAGGCGGCCTGTGCGGCTGGCTCGCGGATGTCGGCGGGCAGGGCGTGGTCGAGCGGGTAGAGGCCGAGGAAACCGAACTCGGCGCAGAGCGCCTTGAGGGTTTCGCCATGGGCTTCGGCGTCGGGGCGGAAGACGTCCGGCCCGGCCAGGTAGATCGCGGTCATCGCGTGCGTGCCTTGTTACGGAAAGCCAGCGCCCATGGTAGCGCCATCGTGGCGGCGCCGGCATGCACCAAGCGATGGCGCGCTGCACCGTCCTGCAGCCGCGCCGGCATGGCGCGGCACGCAGAAGCGCGGGCTTGAGCGGAGTTGTCCGGGTGGTCAGGTAATTGCATCGGCGGGCGGGCTGAACGCGAAGCCACGCCCGATGGCCAACCCTGCACTCACCGGAGCACGCCCATCCATGAAACACCGTCGCACGCAATCCCGCATGTCCGTCCTGCGCCGCCTTGCCGTCGTCCTCGGCCTCGGCGCCTGCGCTCTCGCCGCCGAGGCCGCCGAACCGCTGAAGATCGGCTTCGTCTATGTCGGCCCGGTCGGCGACCACGGCTGGACCTACCAGCACGAGCTGGGCCGCCGCGAACTGGTGGAGCACTTCGGCGACAAGGTGAAGACCAGCTTCGTCGAGAACGTCGCCGAGGGCGCCGACGCCGAGCGGGTCATCCGCAACCTGGCGAAAGACGGCTACGGCCTGGTCTTCACCACCTCCTTCGGCTACATGAACCCCACCGCCAAGGTGGCCCGGCAGTTTCCCAAGGTGACCTTCGAGCACGCCACCGGCTACAAGCGTGACAGGAACCTCGGCACCTACCTGTCGCGCTCCTACGAGGGACGCTACGTCGGCGGCTTCCTCGCGGCGAAGATGACCCGCAGCCACAAGATCGGCTACATCGCCTCGTTTCCGATTCCCGAGGTGATCCGCGACATCAACGCGATCCAGCTGGCGCTGGACAAATACGACCCGCAGGCCGAACTCAAGGTGATGTGGGTGAGCACCTGGTTCGATCCGGGCAAGGAGGCCGACGCGGCCAACGCGCTGATCGACCAGGGCGTCGACGTGGTGTTCCAGCACACCGATAGCCCGGCGCCGATCCAGGCCGCCGAGCGTCGCGGGGTGTACGCCGTGGGCTACGCCTCGGACATGCAGCACTTCGGTCCGAAGACCGTGCTCACCTCGATCGTCAACGACTGGGGCCCGCACTATATCCGCTCGGCCCAGGCGGTGATGGACGGCACCTGGAAATCCGAGGACTTCTGGGGCGGCTTGGCCGAGAGTACGGTGGTCCTGCCGCTGAACCAGGAGGTGCTGCCGGCGCCGGTGCGGGAAGAGGCGGGCAGGCTGATCGAGTCGATCCGCAGCGGAGCCTTCCACCCCTTCACCGGGCCGATCCGCGACCAGTCCGGCAAGGAGCGTTTCGCCGCCGGCGTCAGCGCGACCAATGCCGACCTGGCGTCGATGAACTATTACGTGGAAGGCATCAAGGCCGACCTGCCGAAGTGAGCCCTGGCCTTGTATGGAAAAAGTCGCCGAGCGCAGGCACTTTCCGTACAGGGCCCATCGAGGAGAGCGCGATTGGACCGTCTACCCATCATCGACATCGCCCCGCTCTACGGCACCGACCGTGGCGCCTGGAACGACGTGGCGCGGCGGATCGACCAGGCCTGCCGCGAGTGGGGCTTCTTCTACATCGCCGGACACCCGTTGCCGGCCGCGCGCTTCGAAGCCCTGTTGGCGGCGGCGCGGGAGTTCTTCGCGCTGCCCGTCGAAGAGAAGCTGAAGATCGATATCACCCGTAGCCGCAACCATCGCGGCTATGGCGCGATCGCCACCGAGCAGCTCGACCCGGCGTTGCCCAGCGACTTCAAGGAGACCTTCGACATGGCCCTGCACCTGCCGGCGGAGCATCCCGACGTGCGCGCCGGCAAGTCCTTCTACGGGCCCAACCGACACCCCGACCTGCCCGGTTGGGAGGCCCTGCTGGAAGGACACTATGCCGACATGCTGGCGCTGGCCCGTACCGTGCTGCGCGCCCTGGCCATCGCCCTGGGGATCGAGGAGGACTTCTTCGACCGCCGCTTCGAGCAGCCGGTCAGCGTATTCCGCCTGATCCACTATCCGCCGGCCGCCGCCCGGCAGAGCGCCGACCAGCCCGGCGCCGGCGCGCACACCGACTACGGCTGCGTGACCCTGCTCTACCAGGACGCCGCCGGTGGCCTGCAAGTGCAGAACCGCCAGGGCGAATGGATCGACGCGCCGCCCATCGACGGCACCTTCGTGGTCAACATCGGCGACATGATGGCGCGCTGGAGCAACGACCGTTACCGCTCGACCCCGCACCGGGTGATCAGCCCGCGCGGGGTGCATCGCTACTCCATGCCGTTCTTCGCCGAACCGCACATGGACACCGAGATCCGCTGCCTGCCGGGCTGCTTCGACGCGGACAACCCGCCGAAGTATCCGCCGACCACCTGTGGCGAGTGGCTGACCTCGCGCTTCGCGCAGACCTATGCCTATCGGCGCGGCGAAACGGCCTGAGCCGCCCGTCGCGCGCGGGAGCGGCTCGCGGGTTTCCCTCGGGCCTGACTCCCGGGACAGGTTAAACTTGCCGGCAAAGACCAGCCTGATCGAGAACCCACCCCATGTACGAATGGCTCAACGCCTTGCCCAAGGCCGAACTGCACCTGCACCTGGAAGGTACCCTGGAGCCGGAGCTGCTGTTCGCCCTCGCCGAGCGCAACCGCATCGCCCTGCCCTGGAACGACGTCGAGACCCTGCGCAAGGCCTACGCCTTCAACAACCTGCAGGAATTCCTCGACCTCTACTACGCCGGCGCCGACGTGCTGCGCACCGAGCAGGACTTCTACGACCTGACCTGGGCCTACCTGCAGAAGTGCAAGGCGCAGAACGTCGTCCACGTCGAGCCGTTCTTCGACCCGCAGACCCACACCGATCGCGGCATTCCCTTCGAGGTGGTGCTCGCCGGCATCCGCGCCGCGCTGCAGGACGGCGAGAAGCTGCTGGGCATCCGCCATGGGCTGATCCTCAGCTTCCTCCGCCACCTCAGCGAGGAACAGGCGCAGAAAACCCTCGACCAGGCGCTGCCGTTCCGCGACGCCTTCATCGCCGTCGGCCTCGACAGCTCGGAAGTCGGGCATCCGCCGAGCAAGTTCCAGCGGGTCTTCGACCGCGCCCGCAGCGAAGGCTTCCTCACCGTCGCCCATGCCGGCGAAGAGGGGCCGCCCGAGTACATCTGGGAAGCCCTCGACCTGCTCAAGGTCGAGCGCATCGACCACGGCGTGCGCGCCTTCGAGGACGAGCGGCTGATGCGGCGGCTGATCGACGAACAGATCCCGCTGACCGTCTGCCCGCTGTCCAACACCAAGCTCTGCGTGTTCGACGACATGAGCCAGCACACCATCCTCGACATGCTCGAACGCGGCGTGAAGGTGACGGTGAACTCCGATGACCCGGCCTACTTCGGCGGCTATGTCACCGAGAACTTCCATGCCTTGCAGCAGAGCCTGGGAATGACCGAGGAGCAGGCCAGGCGCCTGGCGCAGAACAGCCTGGATGCGCGCCTGGTGAAGTGAGGGGCGGCGCGCCGGGCAACCCGGCGCGCGACCCGCAAGGCGTTTCGTCGTCGCCGGCTTCTCGGTATTTATGATAAGCATTATCATTTGCGGGCTGCTCAGCATTCCCATGGCGCCGCCCCGGCGCCGGCTTTCGTGCAGCCGTCCCATCACCGATGCCCGACCGCGACCTTCCCTCCGGCCCGCGCCCGGATGCCTTGCCGGCAGACGGCGAGGCGGCGCGCCGCGCGGATCTGCTCAAGGCCTTCCTGGCCCAGCGCCAGCGCATGGAAAGCCTGGTCAGCCGCTGGGTCGGCTGCCGGGCGACCGCCGCCGACCTGGTCCAGGAACTGTTCCTGCGCTTCTGGCGGCGCCCGGCCGCCCCGGTGGAGGAGCTTGGCAGCTACCTCCTGCGCAGCGCGCGCAACCTGGCCATCGATCACTTGCGTGGCGAAGGATCGCGGCAGCGGCAACTGGACGACTGGCTGCCGGAGCAGCGCCAGGGCGAGCCGGTCGGTCCCGAGCAGGCGCTCGAGGCCGGCGACCAGTGGCGCCGGGTCGAGGCCGCCTTGCGCGGCCTGCCCGAGCGGACCCGGCGGATTTTCCTGCTCAATCGCATCCACGGCCGCACCTACGCGGAGATCGCCCAGGCCATGCAGCTTTCCCAAAGCGCCGTGGAAAAACATATGATGCGCGCCCTCGACGCCTGCAAGGCGAGCCTGGCCGGCCCGGCCGGCGAGCAGGCAAGGAGCGCCCAGCCATGACCCGACCCGATAGCGACGCCGCGCCCTACGATCCCGTCCTCGAGCAGACCGCCCAGGCCTGGCTGGTGCGCCTGCGCGGTACGCCGGATGCGGCGACCCGGCGGGCCTTCGAGGACTGGCTGGCGCAGCGGCCGGCGCATGCCGAGGCCTATGCTCGCGCCGAGGCGCTCTGGCGCCTGACGGAAATACCGGCGAGCCGCCTGGCCATCGAAGAGGCCGATGCCCTGGAAGCCTACCTGCGGCCGCGCCGAGCGTCGCGCAACCCGCGGCGCTGGGCCTACCCGCTGGCCAGCGTCGCCTGCCTGCTGGCGATGCTCTGGCTGGGCGGCTGGTGGCAGCCCGGCGACTGGCTGCAGGACTGGCGTGCCGACTATGTCGCCGCGCCGGGACAGGTCGCCGAATGGAAGCTGGCCGATGGCTCCTACCTGAGCCTGGACGCCGGCAGCGCGGTGCGCGTGCGTATCGACGGCGGCCAGCGGCGGGTCGAACTGCTACGCGGCGCCGCCGCGTTGCGGGTGAAGCGCGACACGCTGCCATTCGTGGTCGAGGCCGGCGAAGGCCGGGCGCGGGTACTGGGCACCGAGTTCGAGGTCCGTCGCGGCGCCGGGGAGACCCGCGTCACCGTGCTGCAAGGGCGGGTCGCGGTGAGCGCCGGCACGGGCGCGGGCGCCGCCGAGGAAGTGCTGGGCGCCGGCCAGCAGGTCGGCTTCGCCGACGGCAGGCTGGGCCGGCCCGTGGCCATCGACGCCGCCGCCGCGCTGGCCTGGCGCCAGGGCTGGCTGAGCTTCTACCGGCGGCCGCTGGCGGAAGTGCTCGACGAACTCGCTCGCTACTACCCCGGACGCATTCTCCTGCTCGACGACGCGCTCGGCCGCCAGCCGGTCAGCGGCAGCTTCCGCAGCGACGATCCCGAAGCCGCGCTGAAGTCGCTGCAGGCGGTGCTCGGCTATCGCCAGCAGATCCTGTTCGGACGCCTGGTGGTGATTCGCTGACGGCGGCCCCGGTCCGTTTGGCCGCAGGAATCTTTCCCGGCGAAGAATTTTTTTGCGCTGGGGGGTGAGGTAAATCCGGCGCCGCTTCGTGTAGTGCTCATGACCGCGATTGATTCGCATTAGAAAAGCGACCGACACGAGCAACCCATGACCCCCTTCCCGCGCTTCGCCCTGCGTACTCTCCCCGCCCTGTTCCTCAGCCTCGGCTGTCTCGCCGCCACCGCGCAGGCCGCCGAGGCGGTTCGCTACCGCTTCAGCCAGGCTGCCGCGCCGCTGGCCCAGGCGCTCAACGCGTTCAGCCGGGCCAGCGGGCAGACGCTGCTCTACACCGCCGAGCTGCCGCCGCAGGCGACCGCCCCGGCATTGCACGGTTCGCTGGACGCGGAGGAGGCGCTGCAACGCCTGCTGCAGGGCAGCGGCCTGCGCGCGCGGCGGATCGACGAGCGCACCCTGACCCTGGAACCGATCCCCGCCAGCGGCGCGCTCGACCTCGATGCCACGACGGTGTCCGCCGCCGCCCCGGCGCAGGGCTACCGGCCGGCGGCCAACGCCTCGATCAGTCGCGGCGATGCGCCGCTACTGGAAATCCCCCAGGCGATCAGCGTGGTCCCGGCACAGGCGCTGCAGGACCAGCGCCCGCGCAACCTTGACGACGCGCTGGGCAACATCAGCGGCATCACCCAGGCCAACACCCTCGGCGGTACCCAGGACGCGGTGATGAAACGCGGCTTCGGCGACAACCGCGACGGCTCGATCATGCGTGACGGCATGCCCTCGGTGCAGGGCCGCAATTTCACCGCCACCGCCGACCACGTCGAGGTGCTGAAGGGGCCTGCATCCCTGCTCTATGGCATCCAGGACCCGGGCGGGGTGGTCAACGTGGTGAGCAAGAAGCCGCAACTGCAACAAGCCAACGCCCTGACCCTGCGTGGCTCGGCCTACGCCCACGGGCGCAACGGCAGCGGCGGCCAGCTCGACTCCACCGGCCCGCTGGGCGACAGCGGACTGGCCTACCGGATGATCCTCGATCATGAGGACGAGGATTACTGGCGCGACTTCGGCAAGAGCCGCGAGACGCTGGTGGCGCCCTCGCTGGCCTGGTACGGCGAGGACACGATGGTCAACCTGAGCTACGAGCACCGCGAGTTCACCACGCCGTTCGACCGTGGCACGGCCATCGACCCGCGTACCAACCGCCCGCTGGACATCCCGCGCAGCCGGCGCCTGGACGAGCCCTTCAACATCACCGAGGGCCGTTCCGAGCTGACCCGCCTGGACCTCGAACGCCAGCTCGACGACACCTGGAAGGCCCACTTCGGCTACGGCTACAGTCGCGAGACCTACGACGACAACCAGGCCCGGGTGATGGCCGTGAACGCCGACGGCACCCTGACCCGGCGCATGGACGGCACCCACGGCGCGGTCAGCAGCGACAGCTTCGCCACCCTCGGCCTGAGCGGAACGCTGCAACTGGCCGGGATGCAACATGACCTGCAATTCGGCATGGACCACGAGAAGCGCAAGATCTTCCGCGCCGACCTGCTGCGCGACAGCAAGACCAGCCGCTTCGACTACCTCGACCCGGTCTATGGCCAGGTGGTGCCGTCGACCCGGGTGGTCGCCGGCGACAGCGACCAGACCGACAAGCTGCGCAGCGACTCGTTGTACTTCCAGGACTCGATCCACCTGGACGAACGCTGGATCCTGGTCGGCGGCGCGCGCTACCAGATCTACGACCAGCTCGCCGGGCGCGGCCGGCCGTTCAACGCCAACACCGATATCAACGGGCAGAAATGGGTGCCGCGCGGCGGCCTGGTCTACCGCCTGAGCGACGAGGTTTCGCTGTACGGCAGCTACACGCGCTCGTTCAAGCCGAACTCGACCATCGCCCCGCTGAGCACCGGCGAGACCATCGATTCGGCGATCCTGCCGGAGCAGGCGACCTCCTGGGAGCTGGGCGCCAAGCTGGATCTGCCGGGGCGTCTCAGCGGCACCCTGGCGCTGTTCGACATCCGCAAGAAGAACGTGCTGGTCAACGAACTCGACGGTGCCGGCAACAGCAGCGTGCGCGCCGCCGGCCGGGTCCGCTCGCGCGGCCTGGAGCTGGACCTCACCGGCCAGCTCAGCGAACGCTGGAGCCTGATCGGCAGCTACGCCTGGCTCGCCGCGGAAGTCACCGAGGACCCGACCCTGGAGGGCAAGCGCCTGCAGAACGTGGCGCGCAACACCGCGTCGCTGTCGGCGGTCTACGAACTCGGCCAGCTCTTCGGCGGCGACCGCCTGCGCCTGGGCGGCGGCGCGCGCTACGTCGGCAAGCGCCCGGGCGACCCGGCCAATTCCTTCGACCTGCCGTCCTACACCGTGGCCGATGCCTTCGCCAGCTACGACACCCGCTTCGGCGGACACGGCGTGAAGTTCCAGCTCAACGTGAAGAACCTGTTCGACCGCACCTACTACCCGTCCAGTGCCAATCGCCTGTACGTGGCGATGGGCGAGCCTCGGCAGTTCCAGCTGTCGACGACGGTGGAGTTCTGAGTCGGCGCTCGCTCCTGGCGGGGTTCCTGGCGTCCTCCTGGACGATGGGAGGCCTCTCCCGCCCTCTGGCCAGGCAGGGAGAAGGGCTGCCGCGGTACTGCCCGGCGCAGGATCGGTGAATCGTTCCGTTCGATGATGCTCCATCCAGTGCCTTCTCCCTTCAGGGAGAGGGACGCGGAGCAGCGCCTGGGCGCGATCTCATCGCACGCCACCTCGTCCCCAACCTGCCCGTTGGGTACCATGCCCGCACCACTCGCCGCCATGGCCGCCCCATGAACCTCGACAACCGCATCAAGTTCCGCCACCTCGCCTGCTTCCTCGAAGTCGCCCGCCAGCGCAGCTTCGCCAAGGCGGCGGACGCCGTGGCGGTGTCGCAGCCGGCGATCTCCAAGACCCTCAAGGAACTGGAGGAAATCCTCGGCGCGCGGCTGTTCGAACGGAGCAAGGCCGGCGCCGAGCTGACCGAGGCGGGGGTGACCTTCCTGCGCTATGCCGGCCCCTGCGTGCAGGCCCTGCGCGACGGGGTGAACACCCTGCGCGGCCACGAGGCGCAGGTCGAGACGGTGCGGGTCGGCGTGCTGTCGACGGTGGAGAGCCTGGTGGTGCCCGAGGTGATCCGGCGCCTGCACCGGCGCCACGGTGCGCTGGTGGTCAGCGTCGCCACCGGCCCCAGCGCCTACCTGCTGGCGCAACTGAAGGTCGGCGAGCTGGACCTGGTGGTCGGGCGGATGACCGATAGCCCGGACATCCAGGGCCTGACCTTCGAGCACCTGTACAGCGAGTCGATGATGCTGGTGGTGCGTCCCGGCCACCCCTTGCTCGCCGCGCCCCTCGGCGACCTGCAGCGGCTGGCCGAATTCCCACTGGTGCTGCCGCTGGCCGGCACCACCATCCGCCGCCACGCCGACAGCCTGTTCGTGCAATGGGGCATCCCGCTGGCCGGACAGCGCCTGGAAACCCTCTCGCCGACCCTCAGCCGCAGCTATGTGTTGCGCAGCGAGGCGATCTGGGTGGCGCCGCGCGATGCCGTGCGCCTGGACGTCGGCAATGGCGAGCTGGCCGAGCTGGACCTGGGTATCCGCGAACCGGGCGGTTCGGTCGGGCTGTGCCACAACGCGGCCTTGCCGTTGCCACTGGGGGCGCAATGGTTCAGCGCGGTGTTGCGCGAGGTGGCCGCCGAGTTGCACTGATGAAGCATAACCAAATGGTTATGTATAAGGCCGGATAATTCACTGTCCCCGCCCCGCCTCCTGCGCAAGACTTCGTTTTCCATGCCTGAATCCACAAGCCTGGCGACCGATAACGCGAATAACAGGAGCCCGACATGCACGACGCCGAAAGCCGTCGTTTCGTCATCCGTGACCGAAACTGGCACCCCAAAGCCCTGACCCCCGACTACAAGACCTCCGTGCCGCGCTCGCCGAGCCAGGCGCTGGTGAGCATCCCGCAATCGCTCTCGGAAACCAGCGGGCCGGACTTCTCCCACCTCAGGCTCGGCCGCCACGACAACGACCTGCTGCTCAACTTCGACCACGGCGGCCTGCCCCAGGGCGAGCGCATCATCATGTTCGGCCGGGTCTTCGACCAGTACGGCAAGCCGGTCCCGCACACCCTGGTGGAGATGTGGCAGGCCAACGCCGGCGGGCGCTACCGGCACAAGAACGACCGCTACCTGGCGCCGCTCGACCCGAACTTCGGCGGCGTCGGCCGGACCCTCACCGACAGCGAGGGCCACTATTACTTCCGCACCATCAAGCCCGGGCCCTATCCCTGGCGCAACGGCCCCAACGACTGGCGCCCGGCGCACATCCACGTGTCCGTCAGCGGCCCGGCGATCGCCGCGCGGCTGGTCACCCAGATGTACTTCGAGGGCGACCCGCTGATCCCCAAGTGCCCGATCATCCGCACCCTTGCCGACCCGGAGGCGGCGCAGAGCCTGATCGGCCGGCTCGACATGAGCATGGCCAACCCGATGGATTGCCTGGCCTACCGCTTCGACATCGTCCTGCGCGGGCAGCGCAAGACCTTCTTCGAAAACGCCTGAGGAGCCGACCATGAGCCACGAACTGCTGCGGGAAACCCCTTCCCAGACCGCCGGTCCCTACGTCCACATCGGCCTGGCGCTGGCCGCCGCCGGCAACCCGACCCGCGACCTGGAGATCTGGAACCGCATGGCCCGCGAAGGCGCGCCGGGCCAGCACATCCTCCTGCTCGGCCACGTCTACGACGGCAACGGCCACCTGGTGCGCGACTCGTTCCTGGAGTTCTGGCAGGCCGACAGCGAAGGCCGCTACCAGGAGCGCTACGATCCGGAGCGACCGTTCAACAGCTTCGGCCGCACCGCCACCACCTTCGATGCCGGCGAGTGGACCCTGCACACGGTCAAGCCGGGGGTGGTGCGTAACGCCCAGGGCGTGCCGATGGCGCCGCACATCAACGTCTCGCTGTTCGCCCGCGGCATCAACATCCACTTGCAGACCCGGCTGTACTTCGATGACGAGACCGAGGCCAACGCCGCCTGTCCGGTGCTCAACCTGATCGAGCAGGCGCCGCGTCGCGACACCCTGCTCGCGCGGCGCTGCGAAGTGGACGGACAGCTCGCCTACCGTTTCGACATCCGCATCCAGGGCGACAACGAGACGGTGTTCTTCGACTTCTAGGTGCATCGATCGCGCGGGACGCGCGGGAAGGAAGGGCGCCCTTGCCGGAGCGGCAAGGGCGTACCCAGAACCCGCCGATGGGTACCTGACATTACTCCCGGAGGGCGATGGGTAGCCCCGACAGTACTACAGTCGGAGGCGCTCCGGTCAATTGCGATGATCGAACGAGTGTCCGATAATCGGCGAGCCTTTCCGTGACCCGAGCCCGAACGTCCATGAGCGAACTCCCGGAACACCCCGCCACCCTGGCGCCGCCGACCGTCCTTTCGCCAGCCAAGCGCATCGAGGCCTTCACCGGCGATCCCAACTTCATGACCTCGCTGGCCCGTGGCCTGGCGGTGATCCATGCGTTCCAGGAGCGCAAGCGGCACCTGACCATCGCCCAGATCAGCCACCGCACCGAAATACCCCGCGCCGCCGTGCGTCGCTGCCTGCACACGCTGATGCAGCTTGGCTACGCCACCACCGACGGGCGCACCTACTCGCTGTTGCCGAAGGTGCTCACCCTCGGTCACGCCTACCTGTCGTCGACGCCGCTGGCGATCACTGCGCAGCCGATCCTCGACCGCCTCAGCGAACAGCTCCACGAAGCCTGTTCGATGGCCACCCTGGAGGGCGACGACGTGCTCTACATCGCCCGTTCGGCCACTCCCCAGCGGCTGATTTCGGTGGACCTCAACGTCGGCAGCCGGCTGCCCGCCTATTGCACCTCGATGGGCCGCATCCTCCTCGCCGCGCTGGACGACGACGCGCTGCACGCCTACTTCGGCGGAGTGGAGATGCAGGCCAAGACCAGCCGTACCCTGTATACCCCCGAGACCCTGCTGCCGTGCCTGGTGGAGATTCGTCGCCAGGGCTGGTGCATCGTCGACCAGGAGCTGGAAGTCGGCCTGCGCTCGCTGGCGGTGCCGGTACGCGACTCCGCCGGCCATGTGCTCGCCGCGCTGAACGTCGGCACCCATGCCGGGCGGGTCTCCCGCGCCGAACTGGAAAGTCGCTTCCTGCCGTTGCTGCTGGAGGCCAGCCGCGAGCTGAGCGCGCGCCTGTTCACCTGACGCCGGAGGCGATCCCCTCCACAAGTTTGGAAAAGGAACCCCCGCTTCCATCTGATAGTCGCAATCCTTGGGGACGCGGCTAGAATCCCTGCCAATTCTGGGAGTTTCCGGCCGTATCGGCCGGTATCTGTATGGATCGCGAAGGGGAAGGCATGTCAGACGCCAGAGGCGCTTTTCATTCCAAAGGTCGCTGGTCGCGGATGGCGCTGCCCGCCATCCTGTGCGCCAGCCTGCTTGTCGGTTGCGGCGCCGAGCCGCCCGCCGAGGAACACGTCCGTGTGCTGGCGCAGACGGTGAAGATGGCCGAGTTCGCCTCGGCCACCTCGATCACCGGCGACATCCAGGCACGGGTACAGGCCGACCAGTCGTTCCGTGTCGGCGGCAAGATCGTCGAGCGCCTGGTCGATGTCGGCGACCACGTCGCGGCTGGCCAGGTGCTGGCGCGGCTCGACCCGCAGGACCAGCGCAGCAACGTGGAGAACGCCCAGGCGGCGGTCGCCGCGCAGCAGGCGCAGTCGAAGCTCGCCGACCTCAACTACCAGCGGCAGAAGGCGCTGCTGCCCAAGGGCTACACCAGCCAGAGCGAGTACGACCAGGCGCTGGCCTCGGTGCGCAGCGCGCAGAGTTCGCTGAAGGCCGCCCAGGCGCAGTTGGCCAACGCCCGCGACCTGCTTTCCTATACCGAGCTGCGTGCCTCCGACGCCGGGGTCATCACCGCCCGCCAGGCCGAGGTCGGCCAGGTGGTGCAGGCCACCGTGCCGATCTTCACCCTGGCCCGCGACGGCGAGCGCGACGCGGTGTTCAACGTCTACGAGTCGTTGTTCAGCCACGATGTCGACGGCCAGCGGATCACCGTCAGCCTGCTCGGCAAGCCGGAAGTCACCGCCAGCGGCAAGGTCCGCGAGATCACCCCGACGGTGGACGAGCGCAGCGGTACGCTGAAGGTCAAGGTCGGCCTCGACTCGGTGCCGGCGGAAATGAGCCTCGGCAGCGTGGTCAACGCCAGCGTCGCCGCGCCGGCCGAGCACAGCGTGGTGCTGCCCTGGTCGGCGCTGTCCAAGGTCGGCGAGCAGCCGGCGGTCTGGTTGCTCGACCAGCAAAGCAAGGCGCGTCTGCAACCGGTGCGGGTGGCACGCTACGCCAGCGAGAAGGTGGTCATCGACGGTGGCCTGGAGGCGGGCCAGACAGTGGTCACGGTGGGCGGCCAACTGCTCCATCCGGGCCAGGTGGTCGAGGTGGCCCAGCCGCCGCAGCCGACCCAGAGCACCGCCAGCCGCGACGCCGTGGGCGGAGGCCAGCCATGAAGCCGTTTTCCCTCGCCGGCCTGTTCGGCTTCGCCCTGCTCCTCTCCGGCTGCGGCGACGAGCCGCCGCCGGCACCGCCGCGGCCGGTGCTGACGGTGACCGTGAAGACCCTGAAGAACGACGACCTCGGTCGCTTCGCCGGGAGCATCCAGGCGCGCTACGAGAGCGTGCTCGGCTTCCGCACCAACGGACGGATCGCCTCGCGCCTGTTCGACGTCGGTGACTTCGTCGGCAAGGGCGCGCTGCTGGCAACCCTCGACCCCACCGACCAGCAGAACCAGTTGCGCGCCAGCCAGGGCGACCTGGCCAGCGCCGAGGCGCAGTTGATCGACGCCCAGGCCAATGCCCGGCGCCAGGAAGAACTGTTCGCCCGCAGCGTCACCGCCCAGGCGCGCCTGGACGATGCGCGGACCCGCCTGAAGACCAGCCAGGCCAGCTTCGACCAGGCCAAAGCGGCGGTGCAGCAGGCCAGGGACCAGCTTTCCTACACGCGCCTGGTGACCGATTTCGACGGCGTCATCACCACCTGGCACGCCGAGGCCGGGCAAGTGGTCAGCGCCGGCCAGGCGGTGGTCACCCTGGCCCGGCCCGAGGTGCGCGAGGCGGTCTTCGACCTGCCCACTGAGGTCGCCGAGAGCCTGCCGGCCGACGCGCGCTTCCTGGTCAGCGCCCAGCTCGACCCGCAGGCCAGGACCACCGGCAGCATCCGCGAGCTGGGTCCGCAGGCCGACGCCTCGACCCGCACCCGTCGCGTGCGCCTGAGCCTGGCGCAGACGCCGGAGGCGTTCCGCCTCGGCTCGACCATCCAGGTCCAGCTGAGCAGCGCCGGTAGCGTGCGCAGTGTGCTGCCGGCCAGCGTGCTGCTGGAGCGGGACGGCAAGACCCAGGTCTGGGTCGTCGATGGGAAACAGTCCAGCGTGGCCCTGCGCGAGGTACAGGTGCTCAGCCGCGACGAACGCCAGGTGGTGATCGGACAGGGCCTGGCCGACGGCGACCGGGTGGTCCGCGCCGGAGTCAACAGCCTCAAGCCCGGCCAGAAGATCAAACTCGACGAGGATGCGCGATGAAGGGCGGTTTCAACCTGTCGGACTGGGCCCTGCGCCACCAGTCCCTGGTCTGGTACCTGATGGCGGTATCGCTGGTGATGGGCGTGTTCTCCTACCTCAACCTGGGGCGCGAGGAGGATCCCTCGTTCGCCATCAAGACCATGGTCATCCAGACCCGCTGGCCGGGCGCCACGGTGGACGACACCCTGGAGCAGGTCACCGACCGCATCGAGAAGAAGCTCGAGGAGCTGGACTCGCTGGATTACGTGAAGAGCTACACGCGACCCGGCGAATCGACGGTCTTCGTCTACCTCAAGGACACCACCAAGGCCGGCGACATCCCGGATATCTGGTACCAGGTGCGCAAGAAGATATCCGACATCCAGGGCGAATTCCCCCAAGGCATCCAGGGACCGGGTTTCAACGACGAGTTCGGCGACGTGTTCGGCAGCGTCTACGCCTTCACCGCCGACGGCCTGGACTTCCGCCAGCTGCGCGACTACGTGGAGAAGGTGCGCCTGGACATCCGCTCGGTGAAAGACCTGGGCAAGGTGCAGATGATCGGTGCGCAGAACGAGGTCATTTACCTCAACTTCTCTACCCGCAAGCTGGCCGCCCTCGGTCTCGACCAGCGCCAGGTCGTGCAGAGCCTGCAAGCGCAGAACGCGGTGACCCCGTCCGGCGTGGTCGAGGCCGGCCCCGAGCGCATCTCGGTGCGCACCTCCGGCAACTTCCGTTCGGAAAGGGACCTGCAGGCGGTCAACCTGCGGGTCAACGATCGTTTCTACCGGCTGTCCGACCTGGCCAGCATCAGCCGCGATTTCGTCGACCCGCCGACCTCGCTGTTCCGCTACAAGGGCGAGCCGGCCATCGGCCTGGCGGTGGCGATGAAGGAGGGCGGCAATATCCTCGAGTTCGGCGAGGCGCTCAATGCGCGCATGCAGGAGATCACCGGCGAACTGCCGGTCGGGGTCGGCGTGCACCAGGTGTCGAACCAGGCCCAGGTGGTGAAGAAGGCGGTCGGCGGTTTCACCCAGGCGCTGTTCGAGGCGGTGGTGATCGTCCTCATCGTCAGTTTCGTCAGCCTCGGCCTGCGCGCCGGGCTGGTGGTGGCCTGCTCGATCCCGCTGGTGCTGGCGATGGTCTTCGTGTTCATGGAATACACCGACATCACCATGCAGCGGGTTTCCCTCGGCGCACTGATCATCGCCCTCGGCCTGCTGGTGGACGATGCCATGATCACCGTGGAGATGATGATCACGCGCCTCGAACTGGGCGACTCGCTGCACGACTCGGCGACCTACGCCTACACCTCGACGGCCTTCCCGATGCTCACCGGGACCCTGGTGACGGTGGCCGGCTTCGTACCCATCGGGCTCAACGCCAGCTCCGCCGGCGAGTACACCTTCACCCTGTTCGCGGTGATCGCCGTGGCCCTGCTGCTGTCGTGGATCGTCGCGGTGCTGTTCGCCCCGGTGATCGCCGTGCACATCCTGCCGAAGACCCTCAAGCACAAGTCGGAGCAGAAGAAGGGCCGCATCGCCGAGCGTTTCGACAGCCTGCTGCACCTGGCGATGCGCCGGCGCTGGACGACCATCTTCCTCACCGCGCTGCTGTTCGGCGTGTCACTGTTCTTGATGAAGTTCGTCCAGCACCAGTTCTTCCCGTCTTCCGACCGTCCGGAACTGCTGGTCGACCTCAACCTGCCGCAGAACAGCAGCATCCACGAGACCAGGGCGGTGATGGACCGCCTGGAAGCGACGCTGAAGGACGACGAGGACATCGACCACTGGAGCGCCTACGTCGGCGAAGGCGCGATCCGCTTCTACCTGCCGCTGGACCAGCAGTTGCAGAACAACTTCTATGGCCAACTGGTGATCGTCACCAAGGACCTGGAGGCCCGCGAGCGCGTCGCCGCGCGCCTGCGCGATCGCTTGCGCAAGGACTACGTCGGCATCAGCACCTACGTGCAGCCGCTGGAGATGGGGCCGCCGGTGGGACGGCCGATCCAGTACCGGGTCAGCGGACCGCAGATCGACAAGGTCCGCGAGTACGCCATGGGCCTGGCCGGCGTGCTCGACGGCAACCCGAATATCGGCGATATCGTCTACGACTGGAACGAGCCCGGGAAGATGCTCAAGATCGACATCGCCCAGGACAAGGCGCGCCAGCTCGGGCTGTCCTCCGAGGACGTGGCGCAGATCATGAACAGCGTGGTGACCGGCAGCGCGGTGACCCAGGTGCGCGACGACATCTACTTGGTGAACGTCATCGGCCGCGCCGAGGATAGCGAGCGCGGCTCGCTGGAGACCCTGGAGAGCCTGCAGATCGTCACGCCCAGCGGCACCTCGATCCCGCTCAAGGCGTTCGCCAAGGTCAGCTACGAGCTGGAGCAGCCGCTGGTGTGGCGCCGCGACCGCAAGCCGACGATCACGGTGAAGGCGTCGCTGCGCGGCGAGATCCAGCCCACCGACCTGGTCGCCCGGCTGGCGCCGGAGGTCAAGCGCTTCGCCGACGGCCTGCCGGCGAACTACCGGATCGAAGTGGGCGGCACGGTGGAGGAGAGCGGCAAGGCCGAGGGCCCGATCGCCAAGGTGGTGCCGCTGATGCTGTTCCTCATGGCGACCTTCCTGATGATCCAGTTGCAGAGCGTGCAGAAGCTGTTCCTGGTGGCCAGCGTCGCGCCGCTGGGGCTGATCGGGGTAGTCGCGGCGTTGCTGCCGACCGGCACGCCGATGGGCTTCGTGGCGATCCTCGGGATTCTCGCGCTGATCGGCATCATCATCCGCAACTCGGTGATCCTGGTGACCCAGATCGATGCCTTCGAGAAAGACGGCAAGACGCCCTGGGAAGCCGTGCTGGAAGCCACCCACCACCGCACCCGGCCGATCCTGCTGACGGCGGCGGCGGCCAGCCTGGGGATGATCCCCATCGCCCGCGAAGTGTTCTGGGGGCCGATGGCCTATGCGATGATCGGCGGCATCGTCGCCGCCACGCTGCTCACGCTGATCTTCCTGCCGGCGCTGTACGTCGCCTGGTACCGGATTCCGGAACCGGGACGCTGAGCGCGACGGAAGGGGAAGGGGGCGCCGCCGTAGCAGAGTCTGTGCGGGGGGGAAGGAGAGCGGACGGCGGGTGGGCCATCCGCCCCGACGCCGGGCAGGGTATGCCCGGCGTTGCTACGGCGACGGCGGCCAGTATAGGCAGCCCGGCGCCAGGGAAAATCCGACCAATTTACGAATCTGTTTTGCAACCGAGGTAATAGTGGAC
The DNA here is from genome assembly GCF_058680555.1 of Pseudomonas sp. YA1. Taxonomy (NCBI): domain Bacteria; kingdom Pseudomonadati; phylum Pseudomonadota; class Gammaproteobacteria; order Pseudomonadales; family Pseudomonadaceae; genus Pseudomonas; species Pseudomonas sp. YA1. The sequence continues at coordinate 115,289 of NZ_JBZWBG010000001.1, read as the reverse complement.
ACATTGCAAGGCATGCGCGTGTTCGCCAGGGTGGTGGACAGCGGCAGCTTCACTTCCGCCGCCCAGGCCCTGGACCTGTCCACCGCGCAGGTATCGCGGCTGATCTCCGACCTGGAGGCGCACCTGCAGACGCGCCTGCTGCACCGCACCACCCGGCGCCTGGCCCTGACGGAGGCCGGCGAGCGCTACCTGGAGCGGTGCCGTGGGATCCTCGAGGACATCGAGGTCGCCGAGGCCGAAGCCGCCGGCGCGCACATCCGCCCCTGCGGCCGCTTGCGCGTGCAGTCGCTGATGGGCATGGGCCAGCATCACCTGGTGCCGATGATCGCCCGCTACGGCGCACTGTTCCCCGACGTGGTGATCGAGCTGACCCTGTCCCAGCGCAACCCGGACATGCTCGAGGAAGGCCAGGACGTGCTGATCACCGGCGAGCGCCAGTTGCCCGACTCGGAGTTCGTCGCCCAGCGCCTGGGCAGCATCCACAGCGTGCTCTGCGCCAGTCCCGGCTACCTGCAACAGCACGGCGTGCCGCGCTCGGTGGACGACCTGGAGCGCCACGTCTGCCTGCGCCTGCAGGACCCGGCCTACCCGGAGGGCTGGATCTTCGCCGACGAGCAGGGCGAGCGCACCGTCAGCCCGCAGAACACCTTCATGGTCAATGTCGCCGAGGTCATGGCCCAGGCGGCCAAGGCCGACCTCGGCATCGCCCTGCTGCCCAGCTACGTGGCGGCCGCGGCGCTGCGCAACGGCGAGCTGCTGCGGGTGTTGCCCGGCCATGCCATGCACGAGCGGACCATCTATGCGCTGTATCCCTCGCGGCGTTACCTGGACGCGAAGATCCGCACCTGGGTCGATCTGTTGCAACAGGAACTTCCCCAGGCATTCGCCCGCGACGAAACCACCATGCAAAGTTCAAGTTACTGGGCACAGTGAAGGATTGTTGTTATTGAGGTAATACTCTCTCGTCTGTTTGGCTATTTTTCCGAGCATGGCGGTTAACTAATATGGCGCCTGTCCCAAGTGAACAGGGTGTCATCGGAGACCCGCCATGAATCGCCAGATCCTTGCTGCCGCCATACTCAGTCTGTTTTCCCTCGCATTTTCCCAGGCCGGTTTCGCCGAAGAGTCCTCGCTGATGACCAACCGCATGGTCGACGCCAACCAGCAGGCCATCGAGCACCAGCAGGAACTTTCCGCCTCCGCCGCGCAGGCCGGGGCCCGCAGCGACTCCTGATCTAGCGCATGGCGCCAGCCGCGCCATGGCTTCCCCCGGGTACTCGGGAAGCGTGAGCCTGGGTACCCTGTCCTTGCGCCGCATATGATATGCGGCGTTTTTTTTGCCTTCCTGACCGTTCGGAGAATTCTTGCAGAATATGTAAAAGACTTTCGTTGGATATCGGGTTTTTCCGATAGTGGCAAAAAAATATAATCGCGCCAGCTCAATGGATAATTGTCGCTGGCTGTCGACGATATTCGTTCTGTCTTCATCGATCTCGCCATGCAAGAGCGGGACGTGGAAAGCCTAAAGCCTGATGAGTCGAAGAGACTTTCAATAGAAGAGTCCGACTGCGTTCCAACCGGTTTCCAGTGTCCGGAAATACACTGGCAAGACTTCCCGACGCCGAACTTTGATTGCTCCTATTCGACGTCTTCTCAAGGCCGCTGATACCAGCGGCCTTTTTTTTCGGGTTGCGCCCGGCTGGGCGCCCCATGGGAGCGATCGCCCGCGCGACGCCAGCAGAAGCGTCGCCGGGAACGACACCACAACACGCTTTCCGGCCTTGCCGGATTTCACCACGCTGTAAGAAGGAGCAACCGCAATGAGGAATCTGTTCGCCTTGACGCCGATGGCGCTGGCGCTGTGCACCGCGTCCGCCGCCTGGGCCGATGAGGGGGGAGCCAAAGAAGGCTTCATCGAAGGCTCCAGCCTCCAATTGCTGACCCGCAACTACTACTTCAACCACGACCGCCGGCACGCTTCCGGGCACGACAGCAAGGAATGGGCGCAAGGCTTCATCGCCACCTTTCAGTCCGGCTACACGCCCGGCGTGGTCGGCTTCGGCGTCGACGCCTACGGCATGCTCGGGCTGAAGCTCGACGGCGGCGGCGGTACCGGCGGCACCAGCATCCTGCCGATCACCGCGCCGAGCAAGGAAGGCTACGAGTCCGGCAAGGCGCCCGATGAGTTCTCCAGTGGCGGGGCGGCGCTGAAGATCCGCGCCTTCGACACCGAGCTGAAGCTGGGCGACCAGTTCCTCAGCAACCCGGTGGTCGCCGGCGGCGAGTCGCGCATGCTGCCGCAGACCTTCCGCGGCGTGAGCCTGACCAACAACAGTTTCGAGGACCTGACCCTCACGGCTGGCCAGGTCAGTTTCACCAAGTACTACAACCAGAGTGGCCACCGCCGCCTTGGCTCGTACTACGGCGAACTGCCGGGCGACCGCGACAGCCATCATCTCAGCTGGCTGGGCGGCACCTGGGGCGGCATCGAGGGCTTCACCAGCAGCCTGTACGCCGCCGAACTTCAGAACGTCTGGAAGCAGTACTACGCCGACGTCGACTACACCTACGAGATCGACGACAACTGGTCGCTGAACCCCGGCGCGCACTACTACAAGACCGTCGACAGCGGCGACTCGCTGCTCGGCCGGATCGACAACAACACCTACAGCCTGCATTTCGCGGTCGGCTACAGGCAGCACACCGTCACCGCGGTGCTGCAGAAGGTCAACGGCAACACGCCGTTCGACTACATCAACCAGGGCGACAGCATCTTCCTCGACAACTCGCAGCAGTATTCCGACTTCAACGGTCCCAACGAGAAGTCCTGGAAGCTGCAATACGACTACGACTTCGTCGCCCTCGGCCTGCCCGGCCTGAGCGCCTCGGCCTCATACTCGCGTGGCAAGCTGGACCTGACCCGGGTCGATCCGGACAGCCCCGGCTACGGCGGCTGGTACAGCGCCGACGGCAAGAACGCCAAGCACTGGGAACGCGACCTCGACCTGCAGTACGTGGTCCAGGGCGGTCCGGCCAAGGACCTCTCGCTGCGCCTGCGCTGGGCCACCCACCGCGGCACCGGCGGCTACAGCGCGGTGGACAACGACATCGACGAATACCGGGTGATCGTCGACTATCCCATCGACGTGTTCTGAGCCCCGCGCGCTGGGCCCTTCGCCGGGCTCAGCGCTGGCGGAACAGTTCGCCGGGAGTGAAGCCGAAGAGTCCCTTGAAGGCGGCGATGTAGGCCGAGGTCGAGTCGTAGCCGCTGTCCAGGGCGGCGCCGGTGACGCTGTCGCCGGCCTCCAGCGCGTTGAGCGAGGCGAGCAGGCGCTGGCGTTGGCGCCAGAGCCGGTAGTTCATCCCGGTCTCGCGCTGGAACAGGCGCGACAGGGTCTTTTCCGAGGTGCCCAGGCGCTGCGCCCAGTCGCCCATGGTCAGGCTCTGGGTCGGTTCGTCGATCAGTGCCTGGCACAGCCGCAGCAGGCGCGGCTCGCGCGGCATCGGCAGGGAGAAGGCGACCTCCGGCAGCAGGCGTAGCTGGTCCAGCAGCACCTGCACCAGTCGCGACTCGGCGCTGTCGCCCTCCGGGTAGTCCACCGGCAACTCGCAGAAACTCTTGATCAGCTCGCGCGCCAGCGGCGTCACCTCCAGCACCCGGCAACGCGTCGGCGCCCAGGCGCAGGCGTCGCCACGGATGTACAGGCTGCGCATCTCGGCGCGGGTGGAGGTGACCACCTCGTGTTCCAGTTGCGCCGGAATCCAGATCGCCCGCTGCGGCGGGGCGAAGAAGCTGCCCTCGGCGGTATGCACGCCGAGCACGCCGCTGATGGCGTAGGAAAGCTGCACCCAGGCGTGCCGGTGGCGCGAGGTCCAGGAGCCGGCGCGCAGGCTTTCGGCGCGCGCGTAGACCGGCCGTGGCAGGCGGGCGAGGGTGGGAATCGGGCGGTGCAGTTCCGCAGGCTGTCCGTTCATCGTCATGACTTGGCGTCGTGTCGCTAGTCGGCAGAGTCTGGCAGGGCTAACCTGCCGCCTCAAGTTTCCCGGAGCCCACGCCGATGCTCGACTTCTCCGCCCACGCGCTTCCCTACGCCTCGCAACGTTCGCCGGTCCATGCCCGCCGCGGCATGGTCGCCACCTCGCAGCCGCAGGCGGCGCAGGTCGGGCTGGAGATATTGCGCCGTGGCGGCAACGCCATCGACGCGGCGATCGCCACCGCCGCCGCGCTGACGGTGGTCGAGCCGACCGGCTGCGGGATCGGCGGCGACGCCTTCGCCCTGGTCTGGACCCGCGGCCGCCTGCACGGCCTGGACGCCAGCGGGCGCGCGCCGGGCCTGCTCGATCGCGAGCGGGTGCGCGCCGCCGGCCACGAGCGGATGCCGCTGTACGGCTGGACGCCGGTCACCGTGCCGGGCTGTCCGGCGGCCTGGGCCGAACTGTCGCGGCGCTTCGGCAAATTGCCGTTCGAACAACTGCTGCGGCCGGCGATCGAGCTGGCTCGCGATGGCTTTCCGGTCTCGCCGGTGATCGCCCGCCTGTGGCAGAGCGGCCTGGACAAGTTCCGCGCGGCGTTGCCGCAGCGGCCCGAGCTGCGGGCCTGGTTCGACGAGTTCCTCATCGACGGCCGGGCGCCGTGCGCCGGCGAGGTGTTCCGCCAGCCGGGCCAGGCCGACACCCTGGACGAGCTGGCGCGCAGCCAGTGCGAAAGCTTCTATCGCGGCGAGCTGGCCAGGGCCATCGTCGGCCACGCCGAGCGCAGCGGCGGCTACCTGCGCGCGGAGGACCTGGCCGGCTACCAGGCGAAGTGGGTCGAACCGATCTCGCTGAACTACCGTGGCTATGACGTCTGGGAGATTCCGCCGAGCGGCCAGGGCCTGATCGCCCTGATGACCCTGAACATCCTCAAGGGCTTCGAATTCGGCGAGCGCGACTGCGCGCGGACCTGGCATCGCCAACTGGAGGCGATGAAGCTGGCGTACGTCGACGGGCTGCACTACATCAGCCAGCCGCAGTCGATGCGGGTCTCGGTCGAGGAACTGCTGCACGAGGACTACGCCGCCAGCCGCCGTGCGCTGATCGGCGAGCGCGCGCTCGATCCCAGCCCCGGCCAGCCGAGGCCGGGCGGCACGGTGTACCTGGCCTGTGGCGACGAGGAGGGCAACCTGGTCTCGTTCATCCAGAGCAACTACCACGGCTTCGGCTCCGGCGTGGTGGTGCCCGGCACCGGCATCGCCTTGCAGAACCGCGGCGCCGAGTTCAGCCTCGATCCGGACCACGTGAATTGCCTGGAGCCGGGCAAGCAGACCTTCCACACCATCATTCCCGGTTTCCTCAGCAAGGACGGCGTGCCGCTCGGCCCGTTCGGCGTGATGGGCGCCTATATGCAGCCGCAGGGCCACGTGCAGATGGTGATGAACCTGGTGGACTTCGGCCTCAACCCCCAGGCCGCCCTCGACGCGCCGCGCTGGCAGTGGCTGGGCGGGCTGCGCGTCGGCATCGAACATGCCGCGCCGCGCGCGCTGGCGGCGGAGCTGGCGCAGCGTGGGCACCAGGTGGAGATCGCCTACGACTCGACCAGCTACGGGCGCGGCCAGATCGTCCTGCGCGACCCGGCCAGCGGCGTGCTTTGTGGCGGCACCGAGCCGCGCACCGATTCGCAGATCGCGGTGTGGTGAGGGGACCCATGTGGGTGAGGCGGGGAGACCTGTCCGGCGGATAATGCCCAAGGCGTATCCGCCCTGCGGATGGCGAAGCAAGAAGTCCCGGCAGGCATAGGCTGCCAGGCGACCCGTGCTCGAGCGCGCTCCGCTACGCGACATCGAGAGCGCTTTCTGGATGTCATGCCACCGGAGTCTCCCAGGCCCTGGCGAATTTACGTCCGGGCGTCCTGAAACCCGACGAAAAACCCCATTCGGGGATGAATTCCGCCCGCCGTCTCTGGCATCATCCGCGCCGCTTCTCGCCCGAACGCCGGGGCGGTGATGTGTAGAAATACCACGCAGTGTTTTGTGTACAAAATCCTACTGATTCTTTTTGTCACAAAACGCTTTTGTGTATCCAGTTTTCTTCGCGCTGCCATCCCAAAGTCGAGCACGCCCCTCCCGACCACGCACCAGCGCAAGGCAGAAACTGTCCTTGGGGTCAGGTTTTTGCCGTCGTAGAGAGGTTGGAGGCATTTCGCCGCCTTTGTCCAGAACACTGAAAAAACAGGCGTTCCCTTTGCCGTTGGAAACCCGGCGAAGCGCCCGCGCCGTCTTGGCTTCGTTCTTGCTATCCATGGCGAGGCCTGACCGCTCGGACAGGTTCGCCCACTAGAAAAAAAGCTATTCACTCCAGGAGCGTTTCAATGAGCCGCACACTCGCCACCGTGATGCTAGCCGGGGGGCTGCTGGCCGCAGGCCAGGCTGTCGCCGAAGACCATGACATGACGCCGACCCACGAGACCGACTCGGGGCCGCTGCTCTGGCACAACGAGAGCCTGACCTACCTCTACGGCAAGAACTTCAAGATCAACCCGCCGATCCAGCAGACCTTCACCCTGGAACATGCCAGCGGCTGGACCTGGGGCGACCTGTTCATCTTCTTCGACCAGATCAACTACAACGGCAAGGAAGACGCCAGCAACGGCAAGAACACCTACTACGGCGAGATCACTCCGCGCCTGAGCTTCGGCAAGCTCACCGGAGCGGACCTCTCCTTCGGCCCGGTGAAGGACGTGCTGCTGGCCGGCACTTACGAGTTCGGCGAAGGCGACACCGAGGCCTACCTGCTCGGCCCGGGCTTCGACCTGGCGATCCCCGGCTTCGACTACTTCCAGCTCAACTTCTACTACCGCAAGCCCGACGGCAACCGCGTGCGCGCCGGCGCCTGGCAGATCACCCCGGTGTGGTCCTACACCATTCCGGTGGGCAACTCCGACATCCTCATCGACGGCTACATGGACTGGGTGATCAACAACAAGAGCGCCAGCACCAGCCGCCGCAACCAGAGCGACTACCACGCCAACCTGCACTTCAACCCACAGGTCAAGTACGACCTGGGCAAGGCCCTCGGCTACGAGGCGAAGCACCTGTACGTGGGCCTGGAGTACGACTACTGGTCCGACAAGTACGGCGTGAAGGACTCGCAGTACTTCACCACCGACCAGAACACCGCCAGCTTCCTGGTCAAATACCACTTCTGAGTCCGTCGCGCGGGGCTGCCGGCCGGGCCCCGCCAGCGCGCCCCGTCATTGCGCGCCGTGCATCGGCACGGTGCGCGACGGTCGCCTCCGTGGTCCTTGCGTTTGCCTCCCGTTGTCCGCTCGACCCACGCCGGGCGCGCCCTGCAGCCTGAGCGGCAGGAATAAGCTGATCACCTGGACAGCTTTTTGCAGAAGCCGTGCATCCTCCTCCTGTCCGAGGAGCGCCACTTGAGACGGCCCGATGCATAGCGAAGACCAACGCCCCAACGACCTCATCTACGGCCTCGACGACCGGCCGCGCCCGCTTCCCGCCTTCCTTGCCGCGCTACAGCACGTGCTGGCCAGCTTCGTCGGTATCGTCACTCCGCCGCTGGTGATCGGCTCGCTGCTCGGCCTCGGCGAGCACCTGCCGTACCTGATCAGCATGGCGCTGATGGTTTCCGGCGCCGGCACCCTGATCCAGGCGCGCCGGCCGTTCGGCATCGGCGCCGGAATGATCTGCCTGCAAGGCACCAGCTTCGCCTTCCTGGGCGCCGTGCTGGCCGCCGGGATGCTGGTGAAGCAGCGCGGCGGCGGTCCCGAGGAGATCCTCGCGATGATCTTCGGCGTGTGCTTCTTCGGCGCCTTCGTGCAGATCGTCCTCAGTCGTTTCCTCGGCCATCTTCGCCGGGTGATCACGCCGCTGGTCACCGGCATCGTCATCACCCTGATCGGCGTCAGCCTGATCAAGGTCGGCATCACCGACCTCGGCGGCGGAGCCGGGGCCACGGACTTCGGCGCACCGGCCAATCTCGCGCTGGGCGCGCTGGTGCTGCTGAGCATCGTCCTGCTGAACCGCTCGCGCCTGCCCTGGCTGCGCCTGGCCGCCATCGTCATCGGCCTGGCGCTGGGTACCCTGGCGGCCTGGGCGACCGGCCTGTTCGTTCCGCGGGCGCTGCCCGAGCTGCCGCTGGTCAGCCTGCCGCAGCCGTTCCGCTTCGGCTTCGCCTTCGACTGGATGGCCTTCCTGCCGGTGGCGCTGATCTACCTGATCAGCAGCATCGAGACGGTCGGCGACCTGACCGCCAACTGCATGCTCTCGCGGCAACCCCTGGAGGGGCCGGCGTACCTGCAGCGGTTGCGCGGCGGGGTGCTCGGCGACGGCGTCAGTTGCCTGCTGGCAGCCACCTTCAGCGCCTTCCCGAACACCACCTTCGCGCAGAACAACGGGGTGATCCAGCTCACCGGGGTGGCCAGCCGGCACGTCGGGATCTATATCGGCGGCGTGTTGCTGGCGCTCGGCCTGTTCCCCTGGGTCGGCGCGATCCTCCAGCAGATCCCCAAGCCGGTGCTCGGCGGCGCCACCCTGGTGATGTTCGGCAGCGTCGCCGCCGCCGGCATCCGCATTCTCGGCCAGACCGCGATGGACCGCCGCAGCGTGCTGATCATCGCCGCCTCGTTCGGCGTCGGCCTCGGTGTGGCCGCGCAGCCGACCCTGCTCGACCAGATGCCGGCGGTGGTGAAGACCCTGTTCGACTCGGCGATCACCAGCGGCGGCATCACCGCCATCCTGCTCAACCTGCTGCTGCCCGAGGAGCGCGTTGCCGAAGCGGCGCAGGCCAGCGCGAAGGGCGGCGCCCTGGCGCGCTGGCGCAAGCCGCTGGGTTGATACGGGCGTTTGCAAATTTTTCCGCGCCTGGCTTGTGCCCCGCGGCCGGGCTGGGGTATCAACGCGGGGATCACGCCGATGGAAACCTGCGCATGACCCTGACAGTGCCCGCCCACGACCCGGCCGCCCGCGACAAGCCGGCCGGGCGCATCCGCCAGAAGAACGAGGAGGCGATCCTCGCCGCGGCCGAGGAGGAGTTCGCCCGCCACGGCTTCAAGGGCACCAGCATGAACACCATCGCGCAGAACGTCGGCCTGCCCAAGGCCAACCTGCACTACTACTTCGGCAACAAGCTGGGCCTCTACACGGCGGTGCTGAGCAACATCCTCGAACTCTGGGACAGTACCTTCAACACCCTCGGCGTCGACGACGATCCGGCCGAGGCGCTGGCCCGCTACATCCGCGCCAAGATGGAGTTCTCCCGCCGCTACCCGCTGGCCTCGCGGATCTTCGCCATGGAGATCATCAGCGGCGGCGAGTGCCTCACCGCGCACTTCAACCAGGACTACCGCAGCTGGTTCCGCGGCCGCGCCGCGGTATTCGAGGCCTGGATCGCCGCCGGCCGGATGGACCCGGTGGATCCCGTGCACCTGATCTTCCTGCTCTGGGGCAGCACCCAGCACTACGCCGACTTCGCCAGCCAGATCGGCCTGGTCACCGGCCGCAAGCGCATGTCCAGGCAGGACTTCGCCGCCGCCGCCGACAACCTGGTGCGGATCATCCTCAAGGGCTGCGGACTGACCCCGCCGGCGGCCTGAACGCGATGCCGAGCACCCTGCAAGGCCTCGCCGAATACCGCGAGGAAATCCGCAAGAGCCGTTTCCACACCGTCGCCGCACCGGTGGCCGACGAGGACGAGGCGCAGGCGTTCATCGCCGCCCACCGCGACGCTTCCGCCGGCCACAACTGCTGGGCCTGGAAGTGCGGCGCGCAGTACCGCTTCAGCGACGACGGCGAACCCGGCGGTAGCGCCGGGCGGCCGATCCTGGCGGCCATCGAGGGACAGGACATGGACTGCGTGGCGGTGCTGGTCAGCCGCTGGTTCGGTGGCATCAAGCTCGGCACCGGCGGCCTCGCCCGCGCCTATGGCGGCGGCGCGGCCAAGTGCCTGCAACAGGCGCCGCGCAGCGAGCTGGTCGAGCGCTGCCGGGTGCGCTTCGCCTGTGCCTTCGCCGACCACGCGCTGCTCAAGGCGCGCAGCCTGGCGCTGGGCGCCAGCGTGGCGGCGGAAGACTACGGCGCCGACGGCGTCGTCCTGACCCTGGAGTTACCGGTGGCGCGCTTCGAGGCGCTACAGGCGCTGCTGGTGGACCTCAGCCGAGGCCAGGTGCGGCCGCAGCGGCTGGACGCCTGAGGAGGCTCAGCGCGCTGGAGCCGGGCGGGAGGGGGTAGGGAGCGGCGGGAGCGCGGCGAACACGCATTTGTCGCGGCCGCTGCGCTTGGCGTCGAGCAGTGCGGCGTCGGCGCGATTGACGGTCTGCGAATAGGTTTCGCCGATGCGGTGTTCGGTGACGCCGACGCTGGCGGTGACGCTCAGCGCCTCGGTGCCGACGCGTACCGCCAGGGTCCGTACGCTGTCGCGCACCCGCTCGAGTACCGGGCCGGCGTCCTGCAGGCGGGTCTGCGGCAGCAGCAGGAGGAATTCCTCGCCGCCCCAGCGGCCGCAGAGGTCGTATTCGCGCAGCTCGGACTCCATGGCCCGGGCGATTTCCACCAGCACCCGGTCGCCGCTGTCGTGGCCCCAGGTATCGTTGACCTGCTTGAAGAAGTCCACATCGAGCATTGCCAGCACGTAGCTCTGGCCGTGGCGCTGGGAGCGTTCGTTCTCCTCCCTGAGGCGCTCCAGCAGCATGCGTCGGTTGGGCAGGCCGGTCAGCGGGTCGCGGATCGAGGCTTCCTTCAGCGCCAGGTTGAGGTCGCGCATCATCTGCTGGTAGCGGTCGGAGATCCGCGCCACCTTTTCCAGGCGCCGCAGTTGCTTGTGGTAGCGCTCGGACAGCGACAGGTTCTGCTCCCGCGCCATCGACTGGAAACCGTCGGAGATCCGGGCGATGCGCTCCAGCCGCACCAGTTGCTCCAGCGATTGCTGGCGCAGGCGGGCCAGCGCCTGGTGCAGCGGATGCCCGTGGAACTGCGGATCGGCCAGCAGGCCGTCGATCCAGGCGTCCAGTTCGCGTTCGCGGCTCATCGTCGGCTACTCGTCGTGGGCCTGGATGGCGAAGGGGAAGCTGCAATCCTCGCGGAACTCCTCGGCCAGCTCGGCGACCCGTTCGTTGCGCCGGTCGTAGTGCCAGCGCAGGCTGACCGGGCGACCGCCCTGGTGGGCCTCTTCGAGCAGGTCGAGGATGTCCATCATGGCCTTGATCGAACTGGTGTTCAGGTACAGCAGGCGCAGGTCCAGCTCCAGCGCTCGCTGCCCGTCGGCGAGGAAGCGCTCGACCCAGTCGATCACCTGGCCGAACAGTTCATAGGAGTTTTCCGGGTAGGAATCGCCTTGCATGGACAGGCGTCCGGCCTGCCAGTCGCCCTGGATGGCGGGCGTGGACTGGGTGCCGGGTATGTGCAGGTCACTCATGATGGTGTTCTTCCTAAAACACGGGGTCAGATCACGGCGCGCAGGCTGAAGAAGGCGCGCCCGTCGGGCTGTTCCTTCAGCGATGCGGCCAGTGGTTCGCTGGACTTGCGGGCGATGTCCAGCAGGCCGAGACCGGCTCCGCTGGCGCAGCCGCTGTCGCGCGGGCGGCGTAGCTGCTCCTTGTAGGCGGCCTTGAGGGCGGCCTTGTCGAGGTTGGCGATGGCCTGGATGCTGCGCACCAGGCTCTGGCCGTCGTCGCGTTCCACCAGGTTGCCGGCGGACACCACGTAGTGGCCGTCCTCGTTGCGGGCGATGGCTACCGTGGCCGCCGCCTCGTGTTCGCCGTAGCCCTTGAGATTGGCGTAGTGGCGGATGTTCTGGGTCATCTCGATGTACACCGCGAAGACGTCCATCGCTTCGCTCGGCTTGGCCTGTTCGGCGTGCAGGTAGTTGCGCAGCGCGTGGCCTATCTCCTCGATCAGGCTGCGCGAGATCGGTCCGTTGAAGCAGAGCAGGATGCGTTGGCGGGTGTAGCTTTCACGCATGGCCAGCAGGTCTAGCGTTTCCATGGGTGCCCCTAGTCGAATCGGAAGGACAGGATGGTGATGTCGTCGCGTTGCGGGTGCTCGCCCTGGTACTCGGCGAGCGTCGCCACGAAGGCCTCGGCCTGCTCGGGGAGCGGCTGCCGCGCGTGGTCGCGGAGCATGTCGGCGAAGCGCCGGCTGCCGAAGCCGAAGCCGTGTTCGCCGCCGGCCTGGTCGAGGAAACCGTCGGTGCTCAGGTAGAAGGTCCAGCCCGGCGCCAGCGGTACCTCGATGTTGCGGTAGTCGCCACGGCGCTTGTCGCCGATCGCCCGGCGCGCGCCCTTGAGTTCCTGGACCTCCTCGCCGTCGCTGGCGTACAGCGAGATCTTCGCCCCGGCGAAGGCCAGCTGGCGGCGCCGGCGGTCGACCCAGACCAGCCCGGCATCCATGTTGGTGGCCAGCGCCTGGGGGATCTGCTCCTGGCTGAGCATGCTGCGCATCGCCTGGTCGGTCTCGCCGAGGATCGCCGCCGGGTCGCGGCTGCCCACCGCCTCGATGGCGTGGTCGATGGCGGCGCGGGCGAGCATGGTCATCAGCGCGCCGGGCACGCCGTGACCGGCGCAGTCGACCACGCCGATCAGGTAGCCGTCGGCCTGCTCGCGGTACACGTAGAAGTCGCCGCCGACCACGTCGCGCGGTTTCCACAGGATGAAGTGATGCTCGCCGAGGGTGGCGCTGAGCTGGCGGTCGGGGAGGATCGCGCGTTGGATCAGGCTGGCGTAGTCGAGGCTGTCGCCGATCTTCTTCTGCGCGGCGGCCATCTCGCGGTTGGCTTCCTCCAGCGCCTGGGTGCGCTCCTGGACCTTGTCTTCCAGCTCGGCGGTGTGCCGGCGGACCTGGTCGGCCATGCTGGCGAAGGCCTTCGACAGCGAGCCGATCTCGTCCTGGCGCGCCAGCGGCAGCGGCGTGTCGTAGCGCCCGGCGGCGATCGCCTTGGCCGAGCGCTTGAGGCTGCGCAGGGGGCGCAACAGCAGGCGCTCGACGGCATAGGCGAAGCCCAGCAGCAGGGCCACCAGCAACAGCAGGAACGTGCCCGCCAGCGGCCAAAGCCAGCGGTTGTCGAGGACCTGGGCGGCGTGCAGGTCGACGGCGGTGAGCACGTACCAGCGCAGTTGGGGAATGTAGGCCACGGCGAAGAGTTGCTGGCGGCCGTCGAGGCCGGCCCACAGGCAGTGCACCGAGCCGGCCTTGGCGCGGGCCAGGCGCATGGCCTCGCGCAGGGCGTCGCGCTGTTCCGGCTGGTCGAGTAGGTCGAACACCCGGTGGCGTTCGCTGGCGCCGCCGGCGGCGGAGCTGTAGGCGATCAGGCGGCGGTCCGGGTGGGCCTGGATGGCGCCGTCGTCGCCGACGATCATCGGCGTCACGCCCGGCTCGCGGGCGATGATGAAGTCGTCGAGGAAGCCGCTCAGGTCCAGGCCGCTGCCGGCCAGGCCGATGGGCCGGCCCTGGTCGCGGATCACCAGGTTGAACCAGACCTTGGTCAGGTTCAACTTGCTGTCGACATTGACGTTGATGTTGTAGGCGGCGCTGTTGCGCAGGGTATTGAAGTACCAGGCGTCTTCCGGGTCGCCGGCCTCCAGGGTGTAGCGCGGCCGTTCGCTGTAGGGTTGGCTGCCGTCGTTGAAGTAGTAGTGCTGGGAGCCGCTGGCGATGATGAAGTAGGCGTGGTCGCGGAAGTCGCCGCGGTAGCCCTCGGCCTCGCGGAAGAACAGCGCGCGGCGCGCCGGGTCGTCTTCCTTCAGCAGCCAGTCGCGGGTCACCACCGATTCGGCGAAACGGCGCGACAACGCCAGTTCGCGGGAGACCGGGGCGAGGATCTTCTGCCGGTGCAGCAGGGTGAAGTTCTTCGCGTAGGCCAGGCCGAAGTGCGTACGGATGTCGTCCATCGCGCGCCAGCCCAGCAGCACCGCCGGGACCAGTGCCAGGGCACAGGCCAGCAACAGCGCCACCACCGATTTGCCGCGCAACCCCCAGTTCGCCGCCATGGCTATCCCTATCAGTTTCTCGCCCGGCCCGCGGCCGAAATCATGGATCGAAAGCGTGTGTCGAACTTTTGGCGAAAGGGCCAATTGTGCAGATGTGCATTATTTCAGGCAACGTAATTTGGTTTTATTTCGCCATTAATTTGACGTCACAATGATGGCGAGCAGGCAAAGGCCCGTGGTTCGGGCCTGTCGTCGGCGGGGTCTCGGCGGGGGAGGTTGCGGGGGGCGGCGAAAAAGCGCAGCGGGCCGGCCAGGATCCCGCTCAGAGGCGGTTGCCGCTGCCGCGCCGGGCGGCTTGCTGGAGCAGCGCGGCGGCGATCCGTTCGAGCGGCAGCACGTCTTCCGCGGCGCCCAGTTCCACCGCTTCGCGGGGCATGCCGTAGACCACGCAGGTAGCCTCGTCCTGGGCCAGGGTGTAGCCGCCGGCCTGGCGGATCGCCAGGAGCCCGCGCGCGCCGTCCTTGCCCATGCCGGTGAGCAGGCCGGCGAGCAGGTTGCGCCCGGCGCAGCGAGCCAGCGACTCGAACATCACGTCCACTGCCGGGCGGTGGCCGTTGACCTGCGCCTGGCGGTTCAAACGCACCACGTAGTTGGCGCCGGAGCGCTGCACCTCCATGTGGTGGTCGCCCGGCGCGACCAGGGCGTGGCCGGGCAGTATGCGGTCGCCGTCGCGCGCTTCGCTGACGCTGAGCCGGGTCAGGCGATCCAGGCGCTCGGCGAAGCTGCGGGTGAAGCCGGGAGGCATGTGCTGGGTGATGACCACCCCGGGACTGTGCGCCGGCAGGCCGAGCAGCACTTCCTTGAGCGCCTCGGTGCCGCCGGTGGAGGCGCCGAGGGCGATGATCTTCTCGGTGCTGAGCAGCGGCGCTGCGCTTTCCGGCGGCGCCGGCGCGTCCGCCGCACGGCGGCGCAGGCGGGCGCGGGCGACGGTCTTGAGCTTGGCGCGGATTTCCTCGGCATAGGCCTGCATGCCTTCGGCGATGCCCAGCCGGGGCTTGGCGATGAAGTCCACCGCGCCCAGTTCCAGCGCGCGCAGGGTGGCTTCGGAACCGCGCTCGGTGAGCGAGGAGATCATCAGCACCGGGGTCGGCCGCGCCTTCATCAGCTTGTCGAGGAAGGTCAGGCCGTCCATCCGCGGCATTTCCACGTCGAGGCTGATCACGTCCGGCGCGTGCTGCTTGATCAGGTCGCGGGCGACGAAGGCGTCCGGCGCACAGCCGACCAGGCGTAGCTCCGGGTCGGCCTGGATGATCTCCTTGAGCAGGCTGCGGATCAGGGCGGAATCGTCGACGACCAGGACACTGATGGGCATGGCGGGCTCTCCCGGAGAGTCAGAACAGGTCGATGGGGCCGCCGTCCGCGTTGCGATCGATACGGCGGCGGTAGTCGCGTTCACGCTGCAGCACGGTGTCGTTCTTCAGCTCCACCAGGGACTTCACCAGGACCCGGCCATTGCGCGGGAAGAAGTAGATCTTGCGCGGGAAGGCCTCCAGCACGTCGCTGGCGAGCAGCGGGATACGCTCGGTGGCCAGGTAGTCGAGGGTGAACTCGACGTTGCGCTGGCCGATGGCGGCGCTGATCTGGCGCAGTACCGAGCCGCCGCCGAAGACCTTGGCCTGCAGGCGCTCGCGGTTGGCGCCGAGGGCCAGCATGCGGTTGATCAGCAGTTCCATGGCGTGGCTGCCG
Source organism: Pseudomonas sp. YA1 (assembly GCF_058680555.1). Taxonomy (NCBI): domain Bacteria; kingdom Pseudomonadati; phylum Pseudomonadota; class Gammaproteobacteria; order Pseudomonadales; family Pseudomonadaceae; genus Pseudomonas; species Pseudomonas sp. YA1. The sequence continues at coordinate 99,628 of NZ_JBZWBG010000001.1, read as the reverse complement.
TAGCGCGCCGACGGCGAGGCCGGGTCGCCGCCGAGGCCGCGCTCGGGGAGCATGAAGTGGTTCATCCCGGCGATGCCGTTGAGCGGGTCGCGCAGGCACACCGAGACGCAGGAGCCGAGCACGGTGACGATCACCAGGTCTTCGCCGCTGGCGAAGTACTCGCCGGGCAACAGCTTCACCGCATCGCAGGCGAAGTACGGATCGTAGTAGCGGTTCAGCGGCGCGCCTTCCCGGGCCTGGAGATTCATCGCGATCAGGCCGGGCTGTAGACGGTCTGGCCGACGGAGCGCACCAGGTGGCTGGCGTGGACGAAGTTCTCCGAATGCCCGGCGAAGAACAGGCCCTCCGGCCGCAGCAGGGCCACCATGCGTTCCAGCAGGCGGGTCTGGGTCGGCTTGTCGAAGTAGATCATCACGTTGCGGCAGAAGATCGCGTCGAGTTCCCCGGCGATCGACCAGTCTGCCTCCAGCAGGTTGATCTGGCGGAACTCCACCAGTTGCCGCAGTTCCTCCACCACCCGCGCCTTGCCGGCGTTGGGCCCGGTGCCACGGAGGAAGAAGCGTTTCTTCAGCGGCGCCGGCATCTGCTCCAGGCGTTCCAGCGGATAGACGCCCAGGCGGGCGCAGTCGAGCACCCCGGTGTCGATGTCCGAGGCGACGATCTTCACCGGCGGATCGAAGCTGCCCAGCGCCTCCACCAGGGTGATGGCGATCGAATAGGGTTCCTCGCCGGTGCTCGCCGCCGCCGACCAGATGCGCAGCGGGCGATGCCGCTGCAACTGGCGGCGGGCGAGGTCGGCGAGCAGGGGGAAGTGGTGGCGTTCGCGGAAGAATGCGGTGAGGTTGGTGGTCAGCGCGTTGACGAACAACTGCTGCTCGCCCGGCTCGCGGTCGAGGTGGGTGAAATATTCGGCGAAGCTGCCGAGCCGCAGCAGGCGCAGGCGCCGCGAGAGGCGGCTATAGACCAGTTGCGCCTTGCTCTCGGCCAGGCTGATGCCGGTCAGCCGGTAGAGCCGCTCGCGTACTTGCTGGAAGTCCTCGCGGGTGTAGTGGAACTCCTGGTTGCCGAACACCGGCGAAGGCGTGGAGGTGGGCATTGGCGTCGGGTTTCCCTGGTCGACCCTAAGGGCTTGCCGCCCTCCGCCTGGCGGAGGCGCGGCGTGGTCTCAGAACTCTTCCCAGCCGTCTTCCTTGCGCGCCTTGCTGGCCCGCGCCATGCCGCTGCGGGCCAGCGGCGCCGGCGCGCTGGGGCGTGGCGCAGACGGCCGCGCGCTGGCGAGCTGGACCACGCTCGGCGGAGTGTCCAGCCTGAACACCGCCACCGACTGGTTGAGCAGGCCCGCCTGCTCCTGCATGGCCTCGGCGGCGGCCGCGGCTTCCTCCACCAGCGCGGCGTTCTGCTGGGTCATGTCGTCCATCTGCGAGACCGCGCTGTTCACCTCTTCGATGCCGGTGCTCTGCTCGGCGGAGGCGGCGGCGATCTCCGACATGATGTCGGTGACCCGGCGGATCGCTACCACGATGTCGCTCATGGTCTGTCCGGCCTGGGCCACCAGGGTGTTGCCGTTCTCCACCTTGTCCACCGAGTCGGAGATCAGCGTCTTGATCTCCTTGGCCGCGGCGGCGGAACGCTGGGCGAGGGTGCGCACTTCCCCGGCGACCACCGCGAAGCCGCGGCCCTGCTCGCCGGCGCGGGCTGCCTCGACCGCGGCGTTGAGGGCGAGGATGTTGGTCTGGAAGGCGATGCCGTCGATCACCCCGATGATGTCGGCGATCTTGCGCGCCGACTCGTTGATCGAGGACATGGTGCTGACCACCTTCTGCACCACGGTGCCGCCCTGGGTCGCCACTTCCGAGGCATTGGCCGCCAGCGAGTTGGCCTGGCGGGCATTCTCGGCGTTGAGCTTCACCGTGCTGGTCAGTTCTTCCATGCTCGAGGCGGTTTCCTCCAGGCTCGACGCCTGCTGCTCGGTGCGCGCCGACAGTTCGGCGTTGCCGCTGGCGATCTCGCTGGCGGCGGTGTTGATGGTATCGGCGGCCTCGCGAATCTGTCCGAGCATCCGCGACAGGCTCAGCGCGGTCTCGTTGGAGAAGTCCTTGAGCTGGCCGAAGGTGCCCTGGTAGTCGGCCTCGATGCGCTGGGTGAGGTCGCCCTGGGCCAGCGCCCCGAGCATCCGCGAGACGTCGCGCAAGCCGCGGTCGGCGGTATCCACCAGGCTGTTCAGGTCCTTCGCCAGCCTGAGGAAGAAGCCTTCCTTGCCGGCCTCCTCGACGCGCTTGCTGAAGTCGCCGGCGGCCGCCGCCTGCACCAGTTGCGAGACTTCCTGCTCGGCGCGGTGTTCCTCGGTGCGGTCGGTCCATTGCACGGCGGAGCCGAGGCGTTCGTTGGCGTCGTTGAACACTGGCACCACGTCGAGGGAGAAGCGCCGGCCGCCGAGGTTGAGCTCGGCCTTGTGCACGCCGGTGAGGTTGGCCAGCAGGTGCCGCTGGTGCGCCGGGTTCTTGTGGAACACGTCGATGTTGGCGCCCATCAGGCGGCCGGCGTCGAAGTTCGGCAGTTGCTTGCGGATATCCGCTTCGGCGCGGCCGAGCATCTCGCTGACGGTGCGGTTCATGTAGATGATGTTGAGGTCGTTGTCGGCGATCATCACGTTGGCCGAGACGTTGTCCAGCGCGCTCTTGATCCGCGCGTTGTAGGCCGCCGTGGCCAGTTGCGCCGAGGTCGCCTCGGCGGCCCCGCGCAGGCGCTCGCGAACGCCGTCGATGGCTTCGGTGATCTGCGCCTTCTTGCCCGGCAGGCGGTCCATCAGCGGCTCGAAGTTGCCCTGGCCGTAGGCGGTGACCACGCTGACCACCTTCATCTTCACCGCGATGTGCGCGGCCACCAGTTCGTTGACGCCCTTGGCGATGCGCGCCGCGCGACCTTCCAGGCGTTCGGCGGGAATCGTCTGGTCGATCCAGCCGGCTTCGTGCTGGCGGCTCATCTCCGCCAGCCCCGCCTCCAGGCTTTCCACCTGCTGGAGTTCGGCGCGTTGTTCGCGCAGTTGCCGCTGCAGCGCCCGCAGGCTGTCGTAGAGACGCTCGTAGCCGGGCGCCGGGGCCTCGCCGACGGCGGTGTCGAGCTGGCCGTCGGCGAACGACTGGAGGAGCGTGGCGATCCGGTCGGCGCGTTGCTGCGCCACCGCATGTGCATTGAACAGACCCATTTCGATATCCCCTGCCTATCCCTCGTTGGCGCCGCTCAGGCCGCGGCTTCGTCGACCAGCGCCATTTCGCGGCTGGTCATCAGTCTTTCGATGTCCACCAGGATCAACATGCGCTCGCCCGCGGTGGCCAGGCCGAGCAGGTATTCGGTGTCGAAGCTGGCGCCGAACTCCGGCGGCGGCCTGATCGCGTCGCCGCCCAGGGCGATCACGTCGGATACCGAGTCCACCACCACGCCGACGATGCGCCGGCCGATGTTGAGGATGATCACCACGGTGAACGGGTCGTAGGTGACCTCGGCGAGGTGGAACTTGATGCGCAGGTCGACGATCGGCACGATCGCCCCGCGCAGGTTGATCACGCCCTTGATGAAGGGCGGCGCGTTGGCGATCGCGGTGACCTGGTCGTAGCCGCGGATCTCCTGCACGCGGAGGATGTCGATGGCGTACTCCTCGCGGCCCAGGGTGAAGGTCAGGTATTCCTGCGCCGGGCCGTTCGCCTGGCTTGCCTCAGTGCCGTTCATCGGCGGTGTCCTCCCGCGCCGCCAGGCGTGGCAGCGCATCGACGTCGAGAATCAGGGCGACGCTGCCGTCGCCCATGATGGTGGCGCCGGCGATACCCTCCACGCGGCGGAAATTCTGTTCCAGGCTCTTGATCACCACCTGCTGCTGGCCGACCAGTTCGTCCACCTGCAGGGCGAAGCTGCGCCCCTCGGACTCGAGGATCACCACGATGCCCTGCTCCGGCGCCGGCGCTTCGCCGCCGATGCGCAACAGCTCGTGCAGGCTGAACAGCGGCAGGTACTCGCCGCGCACGCGGATCATCGCGTTGTCTTCGCCGCCGAGGCCCCGCACGTCGTCGCTGCGCGCCTGCAACGACTCGACGATGTAGGTCAGCGGAATCACGTAGTTGACCGCTTCGACGGCGACGATCAGGCCGTCGAGGATCGCCAGGGTCAGCGGCAGGCGGATGCCGATGCGAGTGCCCATGCCGGGCGCCGAGTCGATGTCGATGCGCCCGCCCATGGCCCCGATGTTGCGCTTCACCACGTCCATGCCGACGCCGCGTCCGGACAGCTCGGTAACCGTCTCGGCGGTGGAGAAGCCGGGCATGAACACCAGTTGCCAGACCTCGGCGTCGCTCATCCCGTCATGCACCGGCAGGTTGCGCTCGCGGGCCTTGGCGAGGATGCGCGGACGCGACAGGCCGCGACCGTCGTCGGAAACCTCCACCACCACGCTGCCGCCCTGGTGGCTGGCGGCGAGCTTCACCGTGCCGCTCGCCGGCTTGCCGGCGGCGAGGCGTTCGGCGGGTGTTTCGATGCCGTGGTCGATGCTGTTGCGGACGATGTGGGTGAGCGGATCGCTGAGTTTCTCGATCACGCTCTTGTCCAGTTCGGTGTGCTCGCCGTGCAGGTGCAGCTCGACCTGCTTGCCCAGGCGCGTGGCGGTGTCGCGCACCAGCCTGGGGAAGCGGCTGAAGATGAAGTTGATCGGCAGCATGCGGATCGACATCACCGATTCCTGCAGGTCGCGGGTGTTGTGTTCGAGCTGGGCCAGGGCGTGCTGCAAGCGCTCGTGGTGGCTCGGATCGAGCTGCTCGCCGAGCTGGCCGAGCATGGCCTGGGTGATCACCAGTTCGCCGACCAGGTTGATCAGGCTGTCGATCTTTTCCACGCTGACCCGGATCGAGCCGGACTCGCCGTCGCCACGCACCGGCGCGACTGCGCCCCTGGCCGGCGCGGCGACGGCTTGCGCGGGCGCGCTGGGCGCGGCGGGGCTGCCGGGGGCGCCGTCGAACAGGCCGAAGGCGCGTTCCTCCGTAGGCGGGGAGCCCGGCGCGTCATCGAAGAGGCCGAACGCTTCGCTCGCGGCCGGTGCGCCGGGCGCCTCGTCGAAGAGCCCGAACGCTTCCGGCGCGGCCGCTCGTTCCGGAGCGCCCGGGCCTTCGTCGAAGAAGCCGAAGGCATCGTCGTCCGCGGTTTCCCTGGCGGGACTGGTGGGCGCGTCGTCGAACAGGCCGAAGCCTTCCTCCGCCGCTTCCTGCTCCGGCGCCCGCAGCCAGCCGCGCAGCCGCTCGACCGTCTCCAGCAACGGCACCCCGGGGTCGGGACGACCGCTGCGATGGGCGTCGAGCAGGCGCTGCAGTACGTCGCGGGCTTCGAGGAAGGAGCTGATCATGTCCGGCCGCAGGCCCATCTGGCCGCAGCGGATGCGGTCGAGCAGGGTCTCCAGTTCGTGGGTGACGGCGGTGATGTCGTCGAAACCGAACATTCCGCTGGAACCCTTGATCGAATGCGCGGCGCGGAAGATGCCGTGCAGCGTCTCGCTGTCCGGCCGGTCCAGGTCGAGACCGATCAGGAGGAGTTCGAGGGTGGCCAGGTGTTCCTCGGTTTCCTCGAAGAACACCTGGAGAAACTGGCTCATATCCTGGGGCATGGGACCTCCCCCGCGGGGGAACGGGAATCAGGGCAGGACCTTGCGCGTCACTTCGAGCAGTTTCGGCGGGTCGAACGGCTTCACCAGCCAGCCGGTGGCGCCGGCGCTGCGTCCCTGCTGCTTCATCGCGTCGCTCGATTCGGTGGTCAGCATGAGGATCGGCACGCTGCGGTAGCCGGCCAGGTTACGCAGGCTGCGGATCAGCGATAGGCCGTCCATGTTCGGCATGTTCTGGTCGGTGAACACCAGGCTGTAGCTCTTGCTCTGGGCCTTGCCGAGGCCTTCCTTGCCGTCCGCGGCCTCGTCTACCTCGTAGCCGGCGGACTTCAGGGTGAAGCTCAGCATCTGGCGGATAGACGCCGAGTCGTCGACGATCAGAATCGGTTTGCCCATGGTCTTGCGTCCTCACGGTGTCCCTACCGCAGCGCCAAGTTCGGCGGCGAAGGTGGTGTGTGCCAGGTGGCTGTGACGGAGGGCTCTGATGGCCCTTTGCTAGTTCCAGTAAAGACAATGTCCGGTGGATTTCAATTATTGGCGCCGGTTTCTCGTCGGATAGTTATCCGGTTAGACGGATTGGCTATCGATACCCCTCAGAACAATTCCACTTCGCCCACGTTGACGCTGTTCTGGCTCACCGGGCTGGGCAAGGGCCGGCGCAGTTCCTCGACCTCCCGCGCGACCCGTTCGGGCCATTCCTGGCGCGGCCGCGCCTCCAGCGCGCCGAGGCCGAGGGCGAAGGCGCCAAGACGCGCATGGTGCTTGCGCATCTGGCCGAGCAACTGGCTGCCCATGTCCTGGAATTGCAGGGCGGTGACCGCCGCATCGACGCCCTGGCCGACTTCCAGCGAGAGCCGGTCCAGTTCGTGGATGACCTTCAGGGTGTGCCGGTTCATCGCCTCCAGGTCATCGAGCATGCCCTGGATCTTCTGCTTGGAATCGAGGGCGAAGGACATGTCCTTGTCGGCCAGTTGCGAGATCGCGCTCTCGGCGTCCTGGATCTCGTGGTGGACCACGTCGACGTGCTTGCGGATGGCGGCGGAAAACTCCGTGGAGCGGGTCGACAGCGCGCGCACTTCATCGGCGACCACGGCGAAGCCGCGGCCGCTCTCGCCGGCTCGGGCGGCCTCGATGGCGGCGTTGAGGGCGAGCAGGTTGGTCTGCTTGGCGATGGCGTCCATGTCCTGGGTCGACTGCAGGATCTCGGTGATCTTCAGGCGCACCTGGTCCATGCGTTCCACCAGTTGCTGCGAGGTCCGGCTGGTTTCCAGGGTAGCCTCGACGAACAGGCTGAGGGTCTGCTGGGTGGTCCTGACGAAGTCCTGGAAGTTGATGCCTTCGTCGACCTGGCCGCGCCCGTCGTAGCGCTCGATCAGCGAATGGGACAGGCCGCGCTGGGTATCGATGCGTTCGGCGAGGCCGTGGAAGCTGTCGCTGAGCTGGCGGATCGCCGAATGCAGCAGTTCATCGATCTGCCGGGCGTGGCCGTCCAGTTGCGCGGTTTCGTCGGCGAGCGCCCGTTGCGCCGCGCTCCAGGCCGGCGAAGCGGCATCCGCCTGCGGGCTGGCATTCGCTACCGCTTGCCGAGGGTCGCGCAGGAGGAGGAAGAGCATGGCCAGGCTGGCGAACCAACCGAGCGCCAGGGCCAGCCAGACGCCGAGGCCGACGGTATGCAGCCCGGCGCACAACGCCCAGGGTAGGGAAAGCAGGCCCAGCTTCAGCAGCAGGGGCCGGGATGGTAACGAAACACCGAGGGACTCGCGCATGCTGCACTCCATGTGCCGGATCGGAGCAGGGCTTCCAGGTGGTCCCGGGACCGTGCGGAAGACACCTTCCAAGCTCGTCGGCGGCGTTTTCTAAAACTAGAGTCCCAATCGGTAATGTCAAACTGCCGTTTTTCCGGCGAGGCCGGTGCCAGGGCCTTTTCCCGGTTGCCGAAGCGACGGATGGCTGGCGCTAGCCGGTTGGGAAGGCGGAGAAGCGCCGGGCCAGGTCCTGGCGGCGGAAGTAGTCGACGACGAAGTCGACGAAGACCCGGGTCTTGGCCGGTAGCAGCTTGTTCGCCGCGTAGTAGAGGCTGGTGTTGCCGGCGTCGACGTACCAGTCCGGCAGGACCCGCACCAGGGCGCCGGACTCCAGGTAGGCATAGGCGTGCTGCATGCATACCAGGGTGATGCCCAGGCCCATGGCGGCGACCTCGCAGGTGGCTTCCGGGTCGCTCATGGTCATGCGTTCGCGCAGCTCGATCGGCGCCTCCTCGCCGTTGCGCCGGCGCAGCGGCCAGGAGCGCACGCGGCCGGTCTGCGGCGAGCGGATGCGGATCCCGTCGAAGCCGCCCAGGTCGCCTGGATGGCGGATCGGCGGCTTGTCGCGGAGGTAGGCGGGCGAGGCGAGGAGGATCAGGTGGCCCGGCGTCAGGTTGCGCGCCACCACCCCGGGAGGCAGTTCGAAACCGCCGCCGATGGCGGCGTCGAAGCCTTCGCCGATGAGGTCGACCTGGCGATTGTCGAAATGCCAGTCGGGCACGATGTCGGGATAGCGTTCGAGGAACTCGCCGAGCAGCGGCAGGATGTAGTCGCGGCCGAAGGCCAGCCCCATGCTGACCTTCAACGTGCCGCTGGGTTGGTTGCCGACGCTGGAGACGTTGGCGAGAGCGGTCTGGATGCCCTCCAGGCTGCCGCCGACCTCTTGCAGGAAACGCTCCCCGGCTTCGGTCAGGGTCAGGCGCCGGGTGCTGCGCTGGAACAGGCGCACGCCGAGGTTGCTTTCCAGGCGGGCGACGTTCTTGCCCACCCCGGCCGGCGTCAGGCCCAGGCGCCTGGCGGCCTCGGCGAAGCTGCCGGCCTCGGCGCTGCGGACGAAGCACTGGATGTTGCTGAGGGTTTCCATGGGAAAGGGCCCGCATAAACCATTGGTATCGGCTGAATATAGCGATTACCCGCTACCAGGTCTGCAATGGACGGCGGAAACTCGGGGCCTGTCTATCCACTCCGATGGAGATTTCCATGTCCGTATCCTCTGCATCCCTCGCCGGCAAAGTCGCCTTCGTCCAGGGCGGTTCCCGCGGCATCGGCGCCGCCATCGTTCGCCGGCTGGCCGCCGAAGGCGCCAGCGTCGCCTTCACCTACGTCAGCTCGGCGGACAAGTCCCGGGCCCTGGCTGCCGAACTCGAAGGCGCCGGAGCCAGCATCCTGGCCCTGCATGCCGATAGCGCCGACGCGGCCGCGCTCGTCGCCGCCGTCGATGAAGCGGCGGCTCGCTTCGGACGCATCGACATCCTGGTCAACAACGCCGCCGTCCTCGCCCTCGGTTCGGTGGAAGAGCTGCCGCTGGCCGACTTCGAGCGGACCCTGGCGATCAACGTGCGCAGCGTCTTCGTCGCCACCCAGGCGGCGGTCAAGCACATGGGCGACGGCGGGCGGGTGATCAGCATCGGCAGCACCAATGCCGAACGCATGCCGTTCGCCGGCGGTGCCACCTACGCGATGAGCAAGTCGGCGCTGGTCGGCCTGACCAAGGGCCTGGCCCGCGACCTCGGCCCGCGCGGGATCACGGTGAACAACGTGCAGCCGGGTCCGGTGGATACCGACATGAACCCGGACGACGGCGACTTCGCCGAGACCCTCAAGGGCCTGATGGCGCTGCCGCGCTACGCCCGCAGCGAGGAAATCGCCAGCTTCGTCGCCTACCTGGCCGGGCCGGAAGCGGCCTACATCACCGGGGCCAGCCTGACCATCGATGGCGGTTTCTCGGCCTGACCCGGGGCGCCTCGTTCCGCCCGGCGAAGTAGCCCCTCTCGCCGACCTTCTGGCCAGGCCCCCCTGGAGGGAGAGGGCGGGGAGAGGTGCGTTCACCGCACCAGGAACGGCGAAGCCCCTTCTACCACTCCGGTTTCGCTGACGTAGCGCTTCCAATGCTCGATCAGCTCCGCCAGCTTGCCCGGCTGGCTGTCAGCGAGGTCGTGGATCTCGCCCGGGTCGCGGGCCAGGTCGTAGAGCTGCCAGGTGGCCGGACCCACCGGGGCCGGCAGGTACACCGCCTTCCAGTCGCCCTGGCGGATCGCACGCATGCCGAACAGCTCCCAGCCGGTCACGGTGTTCTCGTCGTGGGCCGCCTCGGTCTCGCCGGAAAGCCAGCCCAGCCACGACCTGCCGCGCGGTTCGGCGATCTCGCGGCCGCGCCAGCGCTTGCCTGGGTGGCGGACACCGGCGAGGTCGAGGAGGGTCGGGGTGACGTCCATCACCGTGGCGAAGGCATGGCTGATCGCGCCCTGCCGGCTTAGCCGCGGGTAGCGCACCAGCGCCGGCACGCGAATGCCGCCCTGGGTGGTGAACGCCTTGTACAGGCGCGATGGTGCGGTGGCCGCCTGGGCCCAGCGCGGGCCATACCAGACGTAGGAATTGGCGCGGCCGATGTTCTCCAGGCTGTTGTCGTAGTGCCGGTCGAGAAAGCCCAGCAAATCCGGGCCGAATTTCGGAAAGGCCTCCAGCAGGGCGCCTTCGGCGCCGTTGTCGGACATGAACAGGACGAAGGTGTTGTCCAGCTCGCCCTGCCGACGCAGGTAGTCCACGACCCTGCCGATGTTCCAGTCCATGCGCTCGACCATCGCCGCGTAGACCTCCATCGCCCGCGCCGACTTCGCCCGTTCCTCATCCTCCAGGGCCTCCCACTCGCGGCTCAGGGCGAGCACCGGATGGGCTTCGACGTCCGCTTCCACCAGGCCCAGCTCCTTGAGCCGGGCCAGGCGTTCCTGGCGCAGCGCTTCTGGACCGGCGTCGTAGCGACCGCGGTACTTCTCGACGATCTCCCGCGGCGCCTGTAGCGGCCAGTGCGGCGCGGAGAACGGCAGGTAGGCGAAGAACGGCCGGCTCTGGTCGCGCTCCTTGAGGTAGTGCAGCAGCTTGTCGCCGAAGGCATCGGAGGAATAGAAACCCTCCGGCAGCGTGTCGAGGTAGCGCTCGTCTTCCACGTAGAGCGCCGGCGTGCCCTTGAGGATGCGCGGAGTGCTTTCGTCGTAGGGAGGCTCGAAGCCGTAGTGGTTGGCGGCGCCCGGCAGCAGCGAGAAGGAACGCTCGAAACCGCGTGCATGGGGCGTCTGTTCCGGCTTCAGACCGAGGTGCCACTTGCCGGCCATGAGGGTCTGGTAGCCGGCCTCGCGGAGCAGCTCCGGCAGCGCCACCACGCGCTCGTTGAGATGCCCTTCGTAACCCGGCTTGCCTGCCAGTTCCGGGGTCAGCGCCTCGGCCATGGTGCCGATCCCGGCGATGTGGTGGTCGGTGCCGGTGAGCAGCATCGAGCGGGTCGGCGAGCAGGTCGAGGCGGTGTGGAAGTCGGTCAGGCGCAGGCCGGCGATGGCCAGGGCGTCGAGGTTCGGCGTGGCGATCTCGCCGCCGAAGGCGCCGATATCGGAGAAGCCCAGGTCGTCGGCGACGATCACCAGGAAGTTGGGGCGTTTGCTCATGCGCGGGTCTCGTCTGGATGGGAGGAGAGGGTGGGGCCCTCGCCCCCGCCCTTCCCGCAGGGGGAAAGGGCCAGGGCAAGGGGCTTTTCAGCAAGCGAGGAATTCGAAGGGCAGGTTTTCCACCCGTCGCGGCGGCGGCGCGACGTACTCGCCGTCGGCGGTCAGTTCGTGCAGCAGCGCTTCGCGCTGGCGCAGGAAGTCGAAGCCACCGCGCTCGCGCGGGTGCGCCAGGTCCACCTCGACCACCCGCCTGATCCGCCCCGGGCGCGGCTCCATCACCACCACCCGGTCGGCCAGGTAGAGCGCCTCCTCGACGTCGTGGGTGACCAGCAGGGTGGTGATGCGGGTGCGCCGACGGATCGCCAGCAACTCTTCCTGCAACTGCTGGCGGGTCAGTGCGTCGAGGGCGCTGAACGGCTCGTCGAGCAGCAGCAGGCGCGGGCTGGCCACCAGGCCGCGGGCGATCGCCACGCGCTGGGCCATGCCGCCGGACAACTGGTGCGGGTAGGCACGCTCGAAGCCGTGCAGGCCGACCAGGCGGATGTATTCGTCGATCCGCGCCGCCTTGTCGGTTTCGCCAAGGGCTTCGTTGACCAGGCCGAGGGCGACGTTCTGCTGCACCGTCAGCCAGGGGAACAGGCGGTGCTCCTGGAACACGATGCCGCGTTCGCCGCCGATGCCGGCGATTGGCCGGCCGTCGACGCGGATCTCGCCGTCGTAGTCGCGGTCCAGGCCGATCAGCAGGCGCAGCAGGGTCGACTTGCCGCAGCCACTGGCGCCGACGATGGCAATGAACTCGCCCTCGCCGATCTCCAGGTCGAACTGCTGGATCGCTTCCAGTCGCCGGCCGTCCACGGCGAAGTGCTTGCGCACCTGGCGGAAGCTGACCAGCGGGGTGCCCGTGGCGGGCGCGGTGAGTGCGTTCATGCGTGTCTCCAGCGCGTGGCGCGCGCTTCGATGCGTTGGCCGAGAGCATTGAGCAGGGCGCCGGTGAGGCCGACCAGGAGCATGCCGGCACCGATCAGGTCCATGCGGAACAGTTGCTGGGCGCCGATCATCAGGCTGCCGATGCCGCCGTCGGAGGGCATGAAGTACTCGGCGCCGATGGTTCCCAGCCAGGCGTAGATCAGCGCCAGGCGCAGGCCGGCGAACACCGACGGGGCGGCACCCGGCAGGACCAGCCGGAGCAGCCGTCGCCAGGGACCCAGGCGCAGCACCCGGGCCGCCTCGCCGAGGCTCGGCGGCAGGCTGGCGATGCCGCGCTGGGTGGCCAGCAGCAGCGGGAAGAAGGCGGCGATTGCGACGAACGTCAGCTTGGCCGGTTCGCCCAGGCCGAACCAGGCGGTGAGCAGCGGTACCCAGGCGAAGATCGCCACCTGCCGCAGTGCCGCGAAAGTGGGGCCGAAGAAGCGTTCCGCCGGGCGCCACAGGCCGAGCAGCAGGCCGCCGAGGAAACCCAGGCCGCCGCCCAGCAGGAGGCCGCCGAGCGTGCGCTTCAGGCTGTCGAACAGGGCGCCCGGGAGGCTGCCGTCGAGCGCTCCGCTCCAGGTCGCCCGCGCCACTTCCAGAGGGCTGGCGAGGATCGCCGGATCGACCCATTCGGCGCTGCTCGCCGACTGCCACAGGAGCAGCAGCGCCAGCGGCGGCAGCCAGACCTGCAGGCGCTGCCAGCCGCGTCCCGGCGGGCGCCGGCGGAATTCGCCGGTGGCGGCTTGCGGCCAGTGCAGCAGGCGGCGGTCGAGCCACTGGATGGCGCGGTCCATGCCCACCCCGACCAGGCCGATGACGAGGATGCAGACGAACACGATGTCGAGCATGAACAGTTGCCGGCCCTGCACCATCAGGTAGCCGATGCCCTCGCTGGAAGCCAGCAGCTCGACCGCCAGCAGCGAGGTCCAACCCTGCGCCAGGGCCAGGCGCAGCCCGGTGAGGAAGGCCGGCAGCGCCGCCGGCAGGATCAGCCGCCAGACCAGCAGGCGTGGCGGCAGGCGCAGCACCGCGGCGGCTTCGCGCAGCTTGGGCTGGGCGTCGCGCACGCCGACCAGGGTATGGATGGTCACCGGCACCACGACCGCTTTCACCAGCACCACCAGCTTGAGCAGTTCGCCGATGCCGAAGAACAGCATGAACAGCGGGATCCAGGCCAGCGTGGGGATCTGCGCGAGGGCGCTGAAGGTGGGGAAGACCAGGCGCTCGGCACGCGGACTGAAGCCCAGCCAGGCGCCTAGCGCGGCGCCGCTGGCGACCCCGGCGAGCAGGCCCCAGGCCAGGCGCCGCAGGCTGATCGCCAATTCGCTCCAGAGTTCGCCGGCGAGCAACTCGCGGGCGCTCTGCCAGACCAGCTCGGGAGTTGGCAGCACCTGGGCCGACATCCAGTGGCGATGGCTGGCGACCCACCACAGCAGCGCCAGCCCGAGCGGCAGCAACCAGGGCAGCAGGCCGTCCCCCAGGCGCCGGGCGAAAGCCGCGGAGGTCGGCGGCGCCAGGCGCGGCAGGGGCCGGCTCCAGGCGGGCGAAAGGGTTTTATCGATATTCTTCATGGGAATATAAATCGCCGCATCAATGCATTTTTTCGCTAAGAAGGGTCATTTAAAGAAAGGCGCCAGGCAGCGGCAAATGCATTTGGAGAATATTTTCCATGCTCTGGCTGCATATGACGCGGAGAGGCCCGTGCGGCCTGTCATGCTGCTTATGGTTATAAAAAAATGAATTTTTATTATTTATTTTCGAGGCGCCGCTGTGCATAGCTAGCCGCTCACCCGCTCCCGGCGGGAATCCCTCTCTTCCCGTTCCAAGGAGCCGCCCCATGAAAGCGCTTACGTCTTCCCTGCTCGGTCTGTTCGCCGCGCCTGTCCTCGCCGGCCTGCTCGGTGCCTACGTGCCGCTGGCGAGCGCCGCTCCGCCGAAGGAAATCCGCATCGCGGTGCCGGACGTCAGCGCCGGCAGCTCGCACTCGGGTGGCGGCGTGGTCGACGTGCTCTACACCCGCCAGTTGCTGGAGAAGGAGTTCGCCAACGACGGCATCGCGGTGAAATGGAGCTTCTTCAAGGGCGCCGGTCCGGTGGTCAACGAAGCGTTCGCCAACGGCCAGGTGGACTTCGCCTACCTCGGCGACCTGGCGGCGATCATCGGCAAGTCCGGAGGCCTGGACAGCCGCCTGCTGGCCGCTACCGCGCGAGGGGTCAACCACTATCTCGGCGTGCAGCCGGGCTCCGGGATCAAGACCCTGGAGGATCTCAAGGGCAAGCGCGTAGGCATCTTCCGTGGCACCGCCAGCCAGCTGTCGTTCGACAATGCCCTGGCCAGCGTCGGTCTCAGCGAGAAGGACCTGAAGGTGATCAACCTCGACTTCAGCGCCGCCCTGTCCGCCCTCGCAGCCAGGCAGATCGATGCCACCTGGGGCCTGGCCGGGCTGTTCGCCCTGCGCGACCGCGGGCTCGCGGAAATTCCGCTGAGCACCCGCGACCTGAACGGCGCCGGGACCCTGCAGGCGCTGCTGGTCGGCTCCGGGGCTTTCGTCGATGCCCATCCGGACATCACCGAGCGGCTGCTCAAGGTGCAGTTGCAGGCCCAGGACTGGCTGGCCCGCGAGGAGAACCGCGACGCCTACATCGAACTGGTGTCGAAGCAGGCCAGCTACCCGGTGGTGATCCTGCAGAGCGAGTACCGTGGCCGCAAGCTGGGCGACGCCCTGTCGCCGCGCCTGGACGCCGATTTCCTTGGCCGGCTGGATGCTTCGATCCAGGCGGCCAAGCGTTTCGGCCTGATCCGTCGCGAATTCAGCGCCGAGCAGTGGGCCGCGCCGGAACTGCTGGAGGCGGCCGGCAAGCTGGCGAAGGCCAAGGCCGTGGCGCAAGCGGCGGAGTGACGCCGCGCCGCGGCCCGGGGCGTCACCAGATCGAGCGGGAGTAATCGACGACCAGCCGGGTTTCGTCGATGTCGCCGTCGAGATAGCTCGCGTTGCCCCGGTGCCAGGCCTGCGAGGCGCGCAGCGCGAGGCCGGCGAGGGGGCCCGCCTTGACCCGATAGGCGAAGCCGAGGTCGCTTTCCCGGTGCCGCCCGTCACGCCCGTAGAGTCCGGCGTAGATGCTCTCGGCGGCACTGCTGGCGCTGGCCCCGGCACGGCCGCGGGCATGCAACGCATGCAGGCTGAGCCCAGGCAGGCCGAGCGCGCCGAGGTCCAGGTCATAGCGTAATTGCCAGGAACGCTCGCCCGGTCCGTTGAAGTCGGAGTAGCCCACCGAGTTGGCCAGTACCATGGACGCGCTGGAGCGCCCGTCGCCGAAGGCCATGTAGTCGAACGGCTGCTCGCCATGGACACGCTGGTAGGCCAGGGTGATGCGCTGCGGTCCCTGTTCGTAGCCCAGGGCCAGGGAGCTGGCCAGGGTGTCGATGCGGCCGAAGCGGCTCTGGCCGCTGTCGCGGGTGCGGTAGGCGTCGAGGTCGACCCGCAGTGCGCGCTCCCCGCCCAGCGGCTGGCGATGGCTGGCGCCGAAATAGGCCTGCTGCCAGATGTCGTCGAAGCGCGAGGCGTAGAGCGACAGTTGCAGCCGCTCCGTGGCCTGCCATTGACCGCCGAGGAAGCCGACCGCGTCGAGGCGCACCGGATAGGCGCCGAGGCGTCCGTAGACGGTGCTGATGTCGCCGCGGACCTTGGATTCGCCGGGGCCGGAGGCGGCGGTGAAGCGCCCGCCCTCGAGCAGCAGCCCGTCGAACGAGCGGTCCTCCAGCAGCAGGCCGTAGGCCATGCCGGCCAGCGTGCGGTTGCTGCTGGCGGCGAACACCGGCGCGCTGGTGGTGGTCTGGCCGTACTTCAGGCGGGTTTCGCCGTGGCGTAGCCTGAGGGCGCCGCCGACCTTGCCGTAGCGATGGTCGGGATGGCCGTCGGCGCCGACCGGCAGGTTGCCGGTGCCGGTGCGGCCGCCGCCGCTGTCCAGTTGCAGGCCGAGCATGGCATGGGCGTCGAGGCCGAAGCCGAGGCTGCCCGGCGTGTAGCCGGAGGCGAACTGGAGGCGCAGGCCCTGGGTGGTTTCCTCGCGGTAGCCGTTGCGCTCGCTCCTGGGCTTGAAGCGGTTGCGCCCGGCGTTGTTCGGGCTGTCGCGGTAGTCGCGGTTGAAGTAGTAGGTGCGGGCGAGGAACTGCAGTTCGCTGTCCTCGACGAAGCCCCCATCCCCGGCCGTCGCGGCCGCCCCTTCGGAAAGCGTGCCGGCGACCAGGCCGGCGAATACAGCGCGTTTGAGATTTTGCATTTATTGTTTTCTCCCACCTGAGTGCCAGGTGGGCGCAGTCTCGGAAGTCGCTCCGCAGGCCGCTTGTGTTTCCCTGCCTCGGCTTTTGCCGGGGCCTGCCATTGGCAGGGGCAGGCATGTGCAACGGCAGGCCGGGTCAAGCATTTCGGAAGTCACCGACGGAGAGTGTGGCGTCGGTCGTCATCCGCAACGGCCGTGGGTGGGAGCCTAGGCTCCCGATGCAACCTCGCCTCAGGGAATACGCTTCATGAACAACAAGACCCTATGCCCTTCGCTCTTGCTCTGCCTTTCGCTGCTCGCACCGCTGTCTTGTCTCGGGGAGACCGCCGCCGCGCCCTATCCGCTGGCCCACCCACCGCGCCTGGCCGATTACCTCCCGCCGCCGCCGGCGGCGGACTCGGCTGCGGCCGTCGCCGATCTCGGCGCGGTGCTGGAGGCGCAACGCCTGCGCACGCCCGAACAGGTACGCCGGGTACGCGCCCACGACCAGTGGGAGGACAACGTCTTCCCCTTCGCCGGCGACCTGCTGGGCGCGTCGTTCGACAAGGAACGCCTGCCGCTGACCCGGAGCTTCTTCAACCGCGCCCAGGAAAACCTGGTCGAGGTGCTGATGCCGGCGAAGAAGCACTTCGCCCGCCCGCGTCCCTACGAAGTGACATCGAAGGTGAAGCCAGTGCTGCCGCCGCCGGAGGGGGAGTCCTATCCCAGCGGCCACACCATGGACAGCTACTTCAAGGCCTCGCTGCTGAGCATGCTGGTGCCGGAGCATCACGATGCGTTCTTCGCCCGCGCCGAGGAGCATGCGCAGAGCCGGGTGCTGGCCGGCGTGCACTTCCCCAGCGACCTGGAAGGCGGGCAGACCGCCGCCGCGGCGCTGGTGGCGAGCCTGCTGGCCGATCCGACGGTGGCCGCCGACTTCGCCGCGGTGCGCGAGGAACTGCGCGGCGCGCTGGGGTTGCCGAAACTCCAGTAGAAGAAGGGAAACCGCGCGGCGGCTCAGGCCGCCGCGTGGCGTGCCTGGTCCAGTTCCACCAGCGTCTCGATCATCGCCTTGGCCGCCGCCGAAAGCCGGTAGCCGCTGCGGCTGATGATGCCGCAGCGGGCGCTGAGGCTATCCAGGTTCTGCGGCAGGTTGCGCCACTGTAGCGGTTGCAGTTCGCCGCGCTGCAGGTAGGGGCGCAGGGTCTCGTCGCTGGCGATGCCGATGGCGTCGGTCTGGCGGACGATGCGGATCAGCGCGTGCATGTTCTCGCAGCGGATGTTGGCGGCGAAGTCGATCTTGCCGCTGAGGTTCGCCAGCAGCTTGCGGATGCCCGGGGGAATCAGGGTCGAGGCCAGCGGGTAGTTGAACAGGTCGTTGGTGGACAGGCTGTCCTTGCCCAGCAGCGGATGTTGCGGACGGCAGAAGAACTGGCCGCGGCGCGGGGTCAGCGGGCGCGTCTGGAAGTTCGGGTCGGCCTCGAAGTCGCGGATGTCGGCGACGAAGAATTCGATCTCTTCGCGGAGCAGGGCGCGGCTGAGCTTTTCCCAGTTGTCCACGTCCAGGCTGATCTGCACCCGCGGGTGGCGGTTGATGAAGTCGGCCACCGCGTCCGGCACCAGTTGCTGGGCCGGCGCCGGCCCGCTGCCGAAGCGCAGCTCGCCGGCATCCAGCTTGTTCAACTGGGCGATCTCGTGGATCAGGTTGGCCGACCCCTGCACCAGGCTCAGCGCGTGTTGCAGCACCACCTGGCCTTCCGGCGTCGGGCGCAGGTCCTTGCTGCCACGGTCCACCAACTGGCAGCCAAGCTCCTGCTCCAGGCCCTGGATGCTGCGGCTGAAGGCCGGCTGGGTGATGCCCATGGCGTCCGCCGCGCGAACGAAACTGCGGTGTTCGGCGAGGGCGATGAAGTAACGCAGTTGGCGCAGATCCATGATGCTTTACCGGCATTGGAAATATTGGACAAAGGCATTTGCCGTTCGGGATGTGCTGGTTTTAAATGCAAGCTCTTATTCCGTCAACAAAGAACAAATTAGAAAAATATGCGATTTAGTAATAAGCATAGATAGACCCCAGGAGCTGAACATGGTCCACCGTGCCTTTGCCGCGCCACCTCCGCCGTTCCGAATGCCCTTCCGCGTCGCCGGCGGCTGTCGTCCCTGACAGTCGCCCGGGGCTGAGCCGTCCGCCGGCCCCCTTCGAACCTTTCGCCAGATCGCTGCCTTGCGCGGCATGGCCGCCTGCTGCCTGCGTCCGGCTGTGCCGGAACCGAGGACATTCACGATGAAGTATCACTACCGCTTGCCGCTCCGCCGAACGCCGCCCGGCGGCTCCGACTACGCCCTGGCCCTGCTGCTCGCCCTCGGCGGT
Organism: Pseudomonas sp. YA1; assembly: GCF_058680555.1. NCBI lineage: Bacteria > Pseudomonadati > Pseudomonadota > Gammaproteobacteria > Pseudomonadales > Pseudomonadaceae > Pseudomonas > Pseudomonas sp. YA1. The sequence goes on along the minus strand of NZ_JBZWBG010000001.1, from coordinate 80,930 downwards.
GCGTTGCCGGCCAGTGCCGCCGATGCTCCCGCGCCCGCCGAGGAGGCGCCGCCGCTGGCCGGCAGCGCACCGGCCAAGGCCGATACGGCCCTGGGCAAGGTTACCGTCACCGCGCGTCGCCGCGAGGAGGATTCGCAGAAGGTACCGACGCCGATCACCGTGCTCGGCGGCGAGACTCTCGAGGCCCAGCGCATCTCCCGGGTGCAGGACCTGCAGCAGGTGCTGCCCAGCGTCAATGTCGCCTACATCCATGCGCGGCAGTCGAGCGTCGCCGTGCGCGGCATCGGCAACAACCCCGCCAGCGACGGCCTGGAAGGCAGCGCCGGGATCTACCTCGACAACGTCTACCTGGGACGTCCGGGAATGGCCGTGTTCGACCTGCTGGACATCGAGCAACTGGAGCTGCTGCGCGGTCCGCAGGGCACCCTGTTCGGCAAGAACACCACCGCCGGGGTGCTGAACATCAGCACCCGCGCGCCGACCTTCACCGCCGAGCGCACCGTCGAGGTCTCCGGCGGGCAGGACGGCTACTTCCAGGGCCGCGGCACGGTTTCCGGGCCGCTCGGCGAAACCCTCGCCGGACGCCTCTCGGCCTATCGCACCCGCGACGACGGCTACATCAAGAACATCCACGACGACAACTATCTCAACGGCGGCGAGCGCCAGGGCGCGCGCGGGCAATTGCTGTTCGAGCCGAACGAGGACTTCAGCCTGCGCTGGATCGCCGACTACAACGAGGAGGATTCGAGCAACGGCAGCATGGTGGTCTACGGCGCCGCCGAGCGTTTCTGGCAGCGCGCCGCGCTGGTCGGCGCTTCGCCGTTGCGCGATCCGCAGCGCAAGAAGGTCAACATCAACGGCCGCCAGCACGTCAGCGTGCACCAGGGCGGCAGCTCTCTGGAGGCCAACTGGAACCTCGCCGGCGGCTACCGCCTGACCTCCATCAGCGCCTACCGCTACTGGCACTTCACCCCGGCCAACGACGAGCAACTGAACGTCTCGGCGATCAACGACACCGGGGTGGAGGTGCACGACCGGCAGTTCTCCCAGGAGATCCGCCTGGCCTCGCCCACCGGCGGTGCCTTCGACTACGTGGTGGGCGCCTACGCGTTCAGGCAGAACCTCGGCAACAAGACCTTCACCTCCTACGGACCGTTGGCCGACCTGTACCTGCTCGGCGCCAATCTCGGCGCGCTGAACGATACCTACTCGAAGGCCAACGGCAAGATCGAGACCGACAGCTTCGCGCTGTTCGCCCAGGGCACCTGGCACCTCAGCGAACGCCTGGACTTCACCGCCGGCCTGCGCGGTACCTACGAGGAGAAGAACGCCAAGGTCGAGCGCTTCGCTCCGCTGGGCGGCGCGGCGGTCGGCGGGGTCGGCGCGGCGGTGCGCAACGGCCAGCTCGGCGCCTACGATTCCGGCGATCTCAGCCAGTACAACTTCGCCCCTTCGGCGTTGCTCAGCCTCAGCTACCAGTTCAGCGACGACCTGCTCGGCTACGCCAGCCTGTCCCACGGCGAGAAGTCCGGCGGGGTCAACCTGGCGGTGGGCAGCGCACCGAGCGCCGGCGCCGATTCGCTGCTGGTCGGACCGGAACGCGCCAACGACGCCGAGCTGGGCCTGAAGAGCACGCTCTTCGACCGGCGCCTGCTGCTCAACGCCAACCTGTTCTGGACCGGCATCCACGGCTACCAGGCCACCACCCTGTACCAGGCGCCGGGCTCGACCCAGTTGGTGCAGGTGCTGGCCAACGCCGGCAGCGTGCGCTCGCGTGGTCTGGAGTTCGAGGCCACCGCGCTGCCGTTGCGCGGCCTGACCCTGAACTTCAACGGCTCCTATAACGACGTCACCTACCTGTCGTTCAAGGATGCCCCGTGCCCTGCGGAAGTCAGCACCCGGCCCGGCGCGCCGAGCAGTTGCGACCTCAGCGGGCAGCGCGTGGTCGGCGCCTCGAAATGGATCGCCAATCTCAATGGCGAATACCAGTGGCGCCTCGACGACCGCTTCCAACCCTACGTCAGCGCCAGCTACGCCTACCGCTCCGCCGCCGAGGGCACGCTGGACAACTCCGACCTTTCGAAGATCGACGGCTACGCCCTGGTGAACCTCGCCGCCGGTCTGCGCAGCGATCTCGGCGACGGCCAACTGGACACCTCGGTATGGCTGAAGAACGCCTTCGACAAGGACTACTACCTGAGCGCCTTCGCCAGCATCAACGGCTCCTACACCGCATCGGTGGGGCAGCCGCGCACGCTCGGCGTATCGCTGCGCTACGACTTCTGAGCCTTCACCCACGCAGTACCCCACGCATGAGGAACATGACATGAGCAATGCAGCACAAGCCCTCGCCACGCCGGTACGGCTCGACGTCCGGCCGGTCGCCGGACGGATCGGCGCGGAGATTCGCGGCGTGACCCTGTCCGGCGAACTGGACGCCGCCACCGTCGAGGCGATCCAGGCCGCCCTGGTACGCCACAAGGTGATCTTCTTCCGGGACCAGAGCCATCTCGACGACCAGACCCAGGAGGCCTTCGCCCACTTGCTCGGCGAACCGGTCGCCCACCCCACCGTGCCGTCCCGCGAAGGCACCCGCTTCCTCCTCGAGCTGGATGGCGCCGAAGGCCGCCGGGCCAATTCCTGGCATACCGACGTGACCTTCGTCGAGGCCTACCCGAAGGCCTCGATCCTGCGCAGCGTGGTGGCCCCGGAGTCCGGCGGCGACACCGTCTGGGCCAACACGGCGAGCGCCTACGCCGACCTGCCGGCGGAGCTGCGCGAGCTGGCCGACCGGCTCTGGGCGGTGCACAGCAACGAGTACGACTACGCCGGGGTCAAGCCCAGCGCCTCGCTGGAGCAGTTGGAGAACTACCGCAAGGTGTTCACCTCGACCGTCTACGAGACCGAGCACCCGGTGGTCCGCGTGCATCCGCAAAGCGGCGAGCGGACGCTGCTCCTCGGCCACTTCGTGAAACGCCTGAAGGGTCTTTCGCAGCATGACTCGGCGCACCTCTTCGCGGTGCTGCAGGGGCACGTCACGCGCCTGGAGAACACCGTGCGCTGGCGCTGGCAGGCCGGCGATGTGGCGATCTGGGACAACCGCGCGACCCAGCACTACGCGATCGACGACTACGGCGACCAGCCGCGCGTGGTGCGCCGGGTGACCCTTGGCGGCGACGTGCCGGTAGGCATCGACGGGCAACGCAGCCGGACGATCCGGAAGGCATGACGGACCCGGCCCTCTCCTCGCCGGGGAGGGCGACCACAGGCAGAACGAACCCGCGAGGACCCCTTACATGAGCCAATCTGCCACCGCCCGGCAACCCGAACCCGAGGTCGCCGAGGCATTCCGCATCACCCCCCTGGAGGCGCCGCTGGGCGCCGAAGTCAGTGGCCTTGACGCGCGCCGGCCGCTGGCGCCGGAGCAGGTCCTGGCGCTCAAGCAGGCGCTGCGCGAGCACCACATCCTGGTGTTCCGCCAGCAGCACCTCGACGATGAGCAGTACTTGCGCTTCGCCACCCTGTTCGGCTCGGTGTTCCAGCCGCCGGCGGACATCCCGGTGCTGTCCTCGGGTGGCGACGGCAAGGTGCCGGACATCGTCAAGGTGGCCAACACCGGCGACGGCGAACTGGGCAACTTCGCCCTGCCGGCACACATCGACCACCAATGGACGCCGGTGCCGTCCTCCGGCTCGTTCCTCTACGCACTGGAGGTGCCGTCCAGTGGCGGCGAGACGCGCTTCACCAACCTGGCGCGCGCCTACGAGAGCCTCGACGAGGCGACCCGGCGCGAGATCGATGGCCTGCGCCTGATCAACTACAACCCCTTCATCCGCCTGCGCGAGGGCGGCTACGGCGGCGGTTTCGCCACCTACCGCACGCCGGACATCGAACCGATCCAGGGCAGCGAGCACCCGCTGGTACGCACCCACCCGGAAAGCGGCCGGCGCGTACTGTTCCTCAGCGCCCACACCGAGGTGGAGATTCCCGGCTACGACCCCGCGCGGGGCCAGGTGCTGATCGGTCGCCTGCGCGAACATCTGGCGCGCCCGGAACTGAGCTACAGCCACGCCTGGTCGGTGGGCGACATCGTCTGGTGGGACAACCAGGCCGTGCTGCATGCGCGCAACGCCTTCCCGGCCAGCGAGCGGCGGCGCCTGAAGCGCATCAGCCTGGCGGGCAGCCGTCCGTTCTGAACCGGCATCCCCCAGCGTGCGCCGGCTCCTCCGTTGCCGACCGACGCCGGTCGCTGCGCACCGCTCTGGCGAGCCCCTTCCGTTCCGGCGAATAGCTAGCAGAACTGCGACATGCTGTCGCAGTTCTGCCATTTCTCCGCGTCTATCCTGCCCATAGGGCAATTCGCCTTTGGTCTAACGAGCTGGCCTGCAGCGCCCATGGAAAGGCGATCCTGACTTTGTAGTCAAAGTTTTGCTTTGCTACTTTGGCCAGGCATCAGGGATTGCTGATACAGCGTATTAAAAACATTAATTACCCCGGCATTCCGCGGCGCTGGCAGGATATTTTCCCGTCGAAGCCGTAGCGGCTTGACCTGATAGCCGGTCATTCACGGCAGGGATGTCATATTCTCGCGCGGGCTTCCCCGGATAGGCTGCACGCCAGTCAGGACGCGCCCGGCGGCGATGGGTGGGAATTGTTGGTCGGTTTATGACTTGTAGTTTCTATGTCGTATGCCTTCAGAACTTGTTGAAGGCTTTTCGGCTCGATTGCACAATGCCGCGCCAAGGTTCGTTCGCGAATCGCGGTATGTGAGCTAGACCTCCGCAGCCGGTGCGCCATCCGCAGTGCCCCGGACTACTCGACAATCACGCAGGAGATTCGTGAGTGCAGATCGGTGTCCCCCTCGAGACCCATGCCGGTGAGACGCGGGTTTCCGCCACCCCGGAAACCGTCAAGAAGCTGATCGGCCAAGGCCACCAGGTGATCGTCCAGAGCGGCGCCGGCGTCAACGCCAGCCAGCCGGACAGTGCCTATGAAGCCGCCGGCGCGACGATCGGCAGCGCCGCCGAGGCCTTCGGCGCCGACCTGGTGCTGAAGGTGGTCGCGCCCAGCGCCGCCGAGCTGGCCCAGATGAAAAGCGGTGCCGTGCTGGTCGGCATGCTCAACCCCTTCGACAACGAGAACATCGCCCGCATGGCCGAGCGCGGCATCACCGCCTTCGCCCTCGAGGCCGCGCCGCGTACCTCGCGGGCGCAGAGCCTGGACGTGCTCTCCTCGCAGGCCAACATTGCCGGCTACAAGGCGGTGATGCTCGCCGCCAACCACTACCCGCGCTTCATGCCGATGCTGATGACCGCCGCCGGCACCGTGAAGGCCGCCCGCGTGCTGATCCTCGGCGCCGGCGTCGCCGGCCTGCAGGCGATCGCCACGGCCAAGCGCCTGGGCGCGGTGATCGAAGCTTCCGACGTGCGTCCGGCGGTGAAGGAGCAGATCGAGTCGCTCGGCGCCAAGTTCGTCGACGTGCCCTACGAGACCGACGAAGAGCGCGAGTGCGCCGAAGGCGTCGGCGGCTATGCGCGGCCGATGCCGGCCTCGTGGATGGAGCGCCAGGCCAAGGCCGTGCACGAGCGCGCCAAGCAGTCGGACATCGTCATCACTACCGCGCTGATCCCCGGCCGCAAGGCGCCGACGCTGCTGCACGAGGCGACCGTGGCGGAGATGAAGCCGGGCTCGGTGGTCATCGACCTGGCCGCCGCCCAGGGCGGCAACTGCCCGCTGACCGAGGCCGACCAGGTCGTGGTCCGGCACGGCGTGACCATCGTCGGCCACAGCAACCTGGCCGCGCTGGTACCGGCGGACGCCTCGGCGCTGTACGCGCGCAACATCCTCGACTTCCTCAAGCTCACCCTGAACGCCGAAGGCTTCAGCGTGAACCTCGAGGACGACATCGTCGCCGCCTGCCTGATGTGCCGCGACGGCCAGGCGGTGCGCAAGAACGGCTGAGCCGCTGCGTCGGGAAGCTTCGATAACGATAAATGCGCACGCCTCGCGCCTGCGCCCTGAAGACCGGTGAAAACGATGGATATCATTTCTGACGGGATCTACAACCTGATCATCTTCGTGCTGGCCGTGTACGTCGGCTACCACGTGGTATGGAACGTCACCCCTGCCTTGCACACCCCGCTGATGGCGGTGACCAACGCGATTTCCGCGATCGTCATCGTCGGCGCCATGCTCGCCGCCGCCCTGACCGTGACCCCGCTGGGCAAGGCCATGGGCACCCTCGCCGTGGCCTTGGCCGCGGTCAATGTGTTCGGTGGCTTCCTGGTCACCCGGCGCATGCTGGAAATGTTCAAGAAGAAAGCGCCGAAGGCGGGGGGCCACTGATGAGCATGAACCTGGTCACCCTCCTGTACCTCATCGCCTCGGTCTGCTTCATCCAGGCCCTGAAAGGCCTGTCGCACCCGACCACCTCGCGCCGCGGCAACCTCTTCGGCATGGTCGGCATGGCCATCGCCGTGGCCACCACCGTCGGCCTGGTGTTCAAGCTGGGCGCGGAGATCGCCACCACCGGCGTCGGCTACATCGTCGTCGGCCTGCTGGTCGGCGGCACCGCCGGCTCGATCATGGCCAAGCGCGTCGAGATGACCAAGATGCCCGAGCTGGTCGCCTTCATGCACAGCATGATCGGCCTGGCCGCGGTGTTCATCGCCATCGCCGCGGTGGTCGAGCCGCAGTCGCTGGGGATCGTCGCGCACCTGGGCGACACCATTCCCACCGGCAACCGCCTGGAGCTGTTCCTCGGCGCGGCCATCGGCGCCATCACCTTCTCCGGTTCGGTGATCGCCTTCGGCAAGCTCTCCGGCAAGTACAAGTTCCGCCTGTTCCAGGGCACCCCGGTGCAGTTCTCCGGGCAGCACCTGCTGAACCTGGTGCTCGGCCTGGCGACCCTCGGCCTGGGCCTGGTGTTCATGTTCACCGGCAACCTCACCGCCTTCGCCGTGATGCTGGCGCTGGCCTTCGTCCTCGGCGTGCTGATCATCATCCCCATCGGCGGCGCCGACATGCCGGTGGTGGTGTCGATGCTCAACTCCTATTCCGGCTGGGCCGCGGCGGGGATCGGCTTCTCGCTGAACAACTCGATGCTGATCATCGCCGGCTCGCTGGTCGGCTCCTCGGGCGCGATCCTCTCCTACATCATGTGCAAGGCGATGAACCGCTCGTTCTTCAACGTCATCCTCGGCGGCTTCGGCGCCGAAGCCGACGCCGGCGGCCCGGCGGGCTCTAAGGAGCAGCGTCCGGTGAAGTCCGGTTCGGCCGACGATGCCTCGTTCCTGCTGACCAACGCCGACAGCGTGATCATCGTCCCCGGCTACGGCCTGGCGGTGGCCCGCGCCCAGCACGCGCTGATGGAACTGGCGGAGAAGCTGACCCATCGCGGGGTCACCGTGAAGTTCGCCATCCACCCGGTCGCCGGGCGCATGCCGGGGCACATGAACGTGCTGCTGGCCGAGGCCGAGGTGCCCTACGAGCAGGTGTTCGAGATGGAGGACATCAACTCCGAGTTCGGCCAGACCGACGTGGTCCTGGTGCTCGGCGCCAACGACGTGGTCAACCCGGCGGCGAAGAACGATCCGAAGTCGCCCATCGCCGGCATGCCGATCCTTGAGGCCTACAAGGCCAAGACCGTGATCGTCAACAAGCGCTCCATGGCCAGCGGCTACGCCGGCCTGGACAACGAGCTGTTCTACCTGGACAAGACCATGATGGTGTTCGGCGACGCCAAGAAGGTCATCGAAGACATGGTCAAGGCGGTGGAGTGATTCCCCGCTGAGTCCACCAGAACCCCGGCCCAGGCCGGGGTTTTTCGTTTTCGCGGGTTGCCCGCGCAGCGTTCTCCGCCGCTTCCAACGGCGAAAACACCAGCCTTTCAGGAATATTTTTCATGCCCGCAAGGCATGGGTTTTTCGTCGGATCGCTGTAGCCCGCCAACCACGCGGCCTGTGGCGACAGGGGCGAAACCCATAGCTCCAGAAGTTATTTCCATAACAAAAATAATTACTTCAGGAGCTAAGCCTCCTTGCCAATCATGCAACTCCCTGCGCCGCTAGGACTCCAGCACGGACCTGAGCGGCCATCGAGTTCGTCAGTGCAAGGAGCTTTTCCATGGCAACCCCCCAGCCCGTCGATGCCCGCACGCAGCCCTGGCGCGAGACGCCCGGCGGCGACCTGGTGGCGCTCGGTCGGCCGGTTCGCCAGGCGTTGCACCTGGTTCGCCACAGCCCGGCACAGGGTCGGGTGCTCAGCCGGCGCGAGACGATCCTGCTGGTCCTGTTCGCCCTGACCCTGCACGGAGCGGTGATCCATTGGCTGAGCCAGCAGAGAACCCCGGCGCTGCCCGAGGTGCCGCCACAGGTGCCGCCGATGACCATCGAGTTCACCGCCCCGGCGCCGCCGGTGGTGGAACCGCCGCCGCCCGAGCCGTTGCCGCCGGTGGTCGAGGAACCGCCACCGCCGGTGGTCGACGAGAACGCGGTGAAGCCGCCGCCGCCGAAGCCGGTGCCCAAGCCGAAACCCAAGCCCAAGCCGCAACCCCGGCCGAAGCCGGCGCCGAAGGCCGTCGAGCCGGCTCCGCCCGCGCCGCCGCAACCCGCCGCGCCACCCGCCCCGCCGGCCGCCGCCCCGGCGCCGCTGACGCCGCCGTCGGCGAACGCCGGCTACCTGCACAACCCGGCGCCGGAATACCCCGCCCTGGCCATGCGCCGCGGCTGGGAGGGCACCGTGCTGTTGCGGGTGCATGTCCTCGCCAGCGGCAGTCCGAGCGAGATCCAGGTGCAGAAGTCGAGCGGTCGCGAAGCCCTCGACCAGGCCGCGGTGAAAGCGGTCAAGCGCTGGTCCTTCGTTCCCGCCAAGCGCGGCGACAAGGCCGAGGACGGCTGGGTCAGCGTACCGATCGATTTCAAGTTGAACTGAATCTGCAGCGTCACGAGGAGCATCCGTCATGAGTCTGTTAACCACCCCGCTCGAATCCGTCGAAGGCGCCGTCATCTGGCTGCTGGTCGGCTTTTCCGTGGTCACCTGGGGCCTGGCCCTGGTCAAGGGCGTGCAGTTCGCCCGGCAGAAGCGCCAGGACCGCCAGTTCCAGAAGCAGTTCTGGAGCGCCACCAGCCTCGACTCCGCCGGCGAGCAGGCGCAGGACAAGCAGGGCGCCGGCGCCCGCGTGGCCCAGGCCGGCTTCGCCGCGATCCAGGTGCAGGACAACGGCCAGCCCGACCTGGCCCAGTCGATCAACCACCAGGACCGTCTCGAACGCGCCCTGCGCCAGCAGATCCAGCGCGAGCGGCGTTCCCTGGAGTCGGGCCTGGCGGTGCTCGCCTCGATCGGCTCGACCTCGCCCTTCATCGGTCTGTTCGGCACTGTCTGGGGCATCATGGAGGCGCTCAAGGGGATCAGCGCGGCCGGCTCGGCGAGCCTGGAGACCGTGGCCGGGCCGATCGGCAGCGCGCTGATCGCCACCGGCGTGGGAATCGCCGTCGCGGTGCCGGCGGTGCTGGTCTACAACTACTTCCTGCGGCGCCTGAAGCTGACCGCCGCCGACCTCGACGACTTCGCCCACGACTTCTACAGCCTGGCGCAGAAGAGCGCGTTCCGCGTCATCGTCCATCCCTCCGCCGCGCGCCAGGCCGGCAACCCCTCGCGCAACGTGAAGGAGGCGTCCTGACATGGCCTTCTCGACCCAGGACAGCGACGAAGTCCTTTCCGAAATCAACGTCACCCCGCTGGTCGACGTGATGCTGGTGCTACTGGTGGTGTTCATCGTCACCGCGCCGCTGCTGACCAACTCGATCCCGATCAACCTGCCGAAGACCGAATCGGTGGCCCCGCCGGAGCAGAAGGATCCCCTGGTGGTGAGCATCGATGGCGCCGGCAAGCTGTTCGTCAACAAGGACGAGATCCAGCCGGAGCTGCTGGAGAGCAACCTGGCCGCGGCCAAGGCGAAGGACGCCGAGGTCCGCGTGCAGTTGCAGGCCGACGAAGGGGTGAACTACGGCCAGGTGGCGAAGGCCATGGCTTCCATCGAGCGCGCCGGGATCACCAGGCTGGCGGTGATCACCGCACGCTGAAGCGAATCCACGCCGTCCGGCGCAGGCCGGGCGGGCAACGGTTTCGACCGCTCCGATCCGGGCAGGGGAGAGCGGTCTTTTTTATTCCGGATGGACGCTCCTCGGGCGTGTCCGCCGAGGCCGGGCTTCCGAATGCATCGCGCATCGTGCCCGTCGCTTGCACGCCCCCGCCTGGGCAAGGCTCAGGCCTGGCGTGCCGGCGCCTCCTGCTCCTTGGCGTCCTCCGTTCCTTCGACTTCCCATTCACCGGCCCAGTCCTCGCCGAACAGTTCGCTGGGATGCTGGGTGCGGCTGGCGCCGTTGCCGCAGCCCATCGATTCCGCCGAGCAATAGCGGTCGCAACCCCAGCAGATGCGCTCCGGGTGGCTGGGATGGAGAGGAAATTTCTTGGCCATGATCCTGTCCCGATACCTGATGCCTGCGCTCAGGTATACCGCCGATGGCTTGCGCCGCCCAGGCGTTGCCGCGGAAAAGTGGCTTCGGCTTGCGCTGGATCAACTCGATTGGCATATATGTATTAATAGAATATTAAAATTGCTTTTTATTCCTTAGAGAAAAAAGACTGCGCCCTTACACTTCCCTGGTGATGAATTTTTCTGGAGGGATCTCCATGCACAGCGAACGCGTCCGTTATGTGTTGGTGCCCGGTTGGTACGGCTCGGAAGACGCCCATTGGCAAAGTCACTGGCAGCGCGCGCTGCCCAATGCCTCACGGGTCGAGCAACAGGACTGGATCACCCCGCTGCGCGCCGACTGGATCGCCGAGCTGGACGCCGAGATCCGCCGCCAGCCCGGGCCGGTGGTGCTGATCGCGCACAGCCTGGGTTGTGTGACAGTGGCGCTGTGGGCGGCCCAGGCCGAGCGCCGGGTGCGCGAGCAGGTGCGCGGCGCCCTGCTGGTGGCGCCGGCCGACGTCGAGCGCGAGAGCTGCGCCGAGGCGCTGCGCAACTTCGCGCCGATCAGCCGCGAGCCGTTGCCGTTCCCCAGCGTGCTGGTGGGTTCCGACAACGACCAGGCCTGCAGCCCGCAGCGCGCCATGCACCTGGCCCGCGCCTGGGGCGCGGAGACGGTGATCCTGCCCGAGGCCGGGCACATCAACGTGAAGTCCGGCCACGGCGCCTGGGAGGCCGGCTACCGTCACCTGTTCCGCTTGCAGTACCTGATCGACAGCCAGGCCCGTCGCCGCGCCTGATCCTTCAGATCGTTAACCTTGGCGTAACGGTTCGTCGCCCGGCTTGATTGAACAGGCCTGGCGGCCTGCCTAACGTGGCTCCTCACGACAGCGTGAAACCTGGAGCCGACATGACGACACCGATCTCTCCCCCGCCGCAGTGGTCGCGGCGCCGCCAGGAAAAGCAGCGGCGCCTCGAGCGCGTGCGCGGCCTGGCTGACGGCGCGGTGCTGCCGCGCGAACGTCTGGTCGCCGCGCTGGAGGCGCTGATCGCGCCGGGCGATCGGGTGGTGCTGGAAGGCAACAACCAGAAGCAGGCGGACTTCCTCTCCCGTTCGCTGGCGCGGGTCGATCCCGGCAAGCTGCACGACCTGCACATGATCATGCCCAGCGTCGGTCGTCCGGAGCATCTCGACCTGTTCGAACTGGGCATCGCGCGCAAGCTCGACTTCTCCTTCTCCGGCCCGCAGAGCCTGCGCATCGGCCAGTTGCTCGAAGACGGCCTGCTGGAGATCGGCGCGATCCACACCTACATCGAGCTGTACGCGCGGCTGGTGGTCGACCTGATCCCCAACGTCGCACTGGTCGCTGGTTTCGTCGCCGACCGCGAAGGCAACGTGTACACCGGGCCGAGCACCGAAGACACCCCGGCGCTGGTGGAGCCCACCGCGTTCAGCGACGGCATCGTCATCGTCCAGGTCAACCGTATCGTCGACGACCCGCGCGACCTGCCGCGAGTGGACATCCCGGCGTCCTGGGTGGACTTCGTGGTCGAGGCCGACCAGCCGTTCTACATCGAGCCGCTGTTCACCCGCGACCCGCGCCACATCAAGCCGGTCCACGTGCTGATGGCGATGATGGCGATCCGCGGCATCTACCAACGGCACAACGTGCAGTCGCTGAACCACGGCATCGGCTTCAACACCGCGGCCATCGAGCTGATCCTGCCGACCTACGGCGAGTCCCTCGGCCTGAAGGGCAAGATCTGCCGGCACTGGACCCTCAACCCGCACCCGACCCTTATCCCCGCCATCGAGAGCGGCTGGGTCGAGAGCGTGCACTGCTTCGGCACCGAGCTGGGCATGGAGGGCTACATCGCCCAGCGTCCCGACGTGTTCTTCACCGGTCGCGACGGCTCGCTGCGTTCCAATCGGATGTTCTGCCAACTGGCAGGACAATACGCCGTCGACCTGTTCATCGGCGCTACCCTCCAGGTCGACGGCGACGGCCATTCCTCCACCGTCACCCGCGGACGCCTGGCCGGTTTCGGCGGCGCCCCGAACATGGGCCACGACCCGCGTGGCCGGCGCCACTCGACGCCGGCCTGGCTGGACATGCGGGGCGAACCCGAGGCCTTGCTGGAGCGCGGCAGGAAGCTGGTGGTGCAGATGGTCGAGACCTTCCAGGACGGCGGCAAGCCGACCTTCGTCGAGCGTCTCGACGCGCTGGAGGTGGCGCGCCAGACCGGCATGCCGCTGGCGCCGGTGATGATCTATGGCGACGACGTCACCCATGTGCTCACCGAGGAAGGCATCGCCTACCTGTACAAGGCGCGCTCCCTGGAGGAACGCCAGGCGATGATCGCCGCGGTGGCGGGGATCAGTCCGATCGGCCTGCGCCACGATCCGCGCGAGACCCTGCGGATGCGCCGCGAAGGGCTGATCGCGCTGCCCGAGGACCTCGGCATCCGCCGCACCGACGCCTCGCGCGAGCTGCTGGCGGCGAAGAGCATCGCCGAGCTGGTCGAGTGGTCCGGCGGGCTGTACCAGCCGCCGGCGCGTTTCAGGAGCTGGTGATGAACGCCATCGCGAACCTCGCGGCGACGCCGTGCGCCGACCTCGGCGAATGCCTGGCCGACCTGGCGGTGGACGCCCTCATCGACGAAGCCGAACTGTCGCCCAAGCCGGCCCTGGTGGACCGCCGCGGCAATGGCGCGCATGCCGACCTGCACCTGGGCCTGATGCAGGCCTCGGCGCTGAGCCTGTGGCCGTGTTTCAAGGAAATGGCCGACGCCGCCCAGCGGCATGGGCGCATCGATGCGCGCCTGCGCGGCGTCCTTGGCCAACTGGGGCGCGACGGCGAGGTGGCGATGCTGCGTACCACCGAAGGCGTGAACACCCATCGCGGAGCGATCTGGGCGCTCGGCCTGCTGGTCGCGGCCGCCGCTCTCGAACCGCGCCGCACGCAGGCCGGCGAAGTGGCCGCGCGCGCAGGACGCATCGCCCTGCTCGACGATCCGGCGGCCGCCATCGGCGACAGCCACGGCGAGCGCGTCCGTCGGCGCTACGGCGTCGGCGGCGCCCGCGAGGAGGCGCGTCTCGGCTTCCCCCGCGCAGTGCGCCACGGCCTGCCGCAGCTATGGCGCAGCCGCGAAGGCGGCGCTGGCGAGCAGAACGCCAGGCTCGATGCGCTGCTGGCGATCATGAGCGTCCTCGACGATACCTGCGTGCTGCACCGCGCCGGCCGCGTCGGCCTCGCCGCGATGCAGGATGGCGCCCGCGCGGTGCTCGCCGCCGGCGGCAGCGCCAGTCTCGCCGGGCGTCGCCGCCTGTGCGAGCTGGACCGCCGCCTGCTGGCGCTGAACGCTTCGCCCGGCGGCGCCGCCGACCTGCTGGCCGCCTGTCTTTTCCTCGATCGCCTGCCCGCCGTGTCCGGTGGGTGGGCTGGGAGTCTCTGAGATGGAAACCCTGACCTTCGAATTTCCCGCCGGCGCTCCGGCGCGCGGTCGCGCCCTGGCCGGCTGCGTCGGCTCCGGCGACCTGGAGGTGCTGCTCGAGCCGGCCGCCGGAGGCGCGCTGAGCATCCAGGTGGTGACCTCGGTGAACGGCAGCGGCACGCGCTGGCAACAACTCTTCGCGCGGGTCTTCGCGGCGTCCACGGCGCCGGCCGCGTCGATCCGCATCCACGATTTCGGCGCCACTCCCGGGGTGGTCCGCCTGCGCCTGGAGCAGGCACTGGAGGAGGCTGGCCATGACTGACGTCGCCCGCCTGCTGGCGCTGCGCAGCTTCACCGAACTGGGAGCGCGCCAACGCGCCCGTGCCCTGCTCGACGCGGGCAGCTTCCGCGAGTTGCTCGACCCCTTCGCCGGCGTGCAGTCACCCTGGCTGGAACGACAGGGCATCGTGCCCCAGGCCGACGATGGGGTAGTGGTCGCCCGTGGCCTCCTCGACGGCCAGCCGGCGGTGCTCGCCGCCATCGAAGGTGCTTTCCAGGGCGGCAGCCTTGGCGAAGTCAGCGGAGCGAAGATCGCCGGCGCGCTGGAGCTGGCCGCCGAGGACAACCGCAACGGCGTTCCGACCCGGGCCCTGCTGTTGCTGGAAACCGGTGGCGTGCGCCTGCAGGAAGCCAACCTCGGACTGGCGGCGATCGCCGAGATCCAGGCGGCCATCGTCGATCTGCAGCGCTACCAGCCGGTGGTGGCGGTGATCGCCGGGCCGGTCGGCTGCTTCGGCGGCATGTCCATCGCCGCCGGGCTGTGCAGCTACGTGCTGGTGACCCGCGAGGCGCGCCTCGGCTTGAACGGTCCGCAGGTGATCGAACAGGAGGCCGGCATCGCTGAATACGACTCGCGCGACCGGCCGTTCATCTGGAGCCTCACCGGCGGCGAGCAGCGCTTCGCCAGCGGTCTCGCCGACGCCTACCTGGCCGACGACCTCGATGAGGTACGCACCTCGGTACTCGCGTATTTCGCCAAGGGCCTGCCGGCACGGCCGCGCTGCCGCCGCGCCGAGGATTACCTGCGGCGGCTGGGCGACCTCGATACCGCCGAGCAACCGGATGCCGCCGGCGTGCGCCGGCTGTACCAGGGGCTGGGCCAAGGAGATGCAACATGAGCCAACCGTTCACTTCCCGTGGCCTGGCCTGGTTCCAGGCGCTGGCCGGTAGCCTCGCGCCGCGTCCCGGCGATCCTGCTTCGTTGCGCGTCGCCGATGCCGAGCTGGACGGCTACCCGGTGCGTTTCCTGGCCGTCGTGCCCGATCCCGACAATCCGTTCCCGCGCGCTCGCCAGGGCGAGGTCGGGCTGCTCGAGGGCTGGGGCCTGGCCGCCGCCGTCGACGAGGCGCTGGAGGCCGACCGCGAGGCGCCGCGCAAGCGCGCGCTGCTGGCCATCGTCGACGTGCCGAGCCAGGCCTACGGCCGCCGCGAGGAGGCCCTGGGTATCCACCAGGCGCTGGCCGGGGCGGTGGATGCCTACGCCCGCGCCCGACTCGCCGGGCATCCGCTGATCGGCCTGCTGGTGGGCAAGGCGATGTCCGGTGCGTTCCTCGCCCACGGCTACCAGGCCAACCGCCTGATCGCCTTGCACGATCCGGGGGTGATGGTCCACGCCATGGGCAAGGCCGCCGCCGCGCGGATCACCCTGCGCAGCGTCGAGGAACTGGAGGCGTTGGCGGCGAAGGTGCCGCCGATGGCCTACGACATCGACAGCTACGCGTCGCTCGGCCTGCTCTGGAGGACCCTTCCGGTGGAGACCGTCGAGGTGCCGTCGACGGCGGACCTGGTGCGGGTCCGCACCTGCCTGGGCGAGGCCCTGGCCGATATCCTCGGCGGCCCGCGCGACCTCGGCGGCCGCCTCGGCGCGGCCAACCGCGAGGCGTCGGCGCGGGTGCGCCGGCTGCTGCGCGAGCAGTGGTGAATTCAGGAGCGAGCCGTGGTCATCGCGAACAGCTCACAGCGGGGCTCCAGCCGGCGACGGCTCGCTCCTGATCCGATGCGCCGCTGGGCAGCGCCGGAGCCCCACGACCTGCTCCTGGGCATGGCGCCGGCGCATCTGCCGGAGAATGCTCCGGCCTGGGTCTGCGCGGCACTGAAGGCCGGCTGGCCGGTGGTGGTGCGCCGTGCGCCGGCAGATCCTGCGCGGGTGGCCATCGGCGTGCGCGGCCTGGCGCGGGAGCAGCGCTGGGCCGGCTGGATGCCGTTGGCGGCAATCACCCGGCGCTTGCGCCCGGAAGCGCTGGGCCAGCGCGAGCCGGCGATGCTGCGCGATCTGCCGGCCTGGCGTGCCTTGCGCGACCTGCGTGCGCCGCTGAACGCGCTGGGACTGGCCTGGGGCGTGACCGGCGGCGCCGGTTTCGAGCTGGCCAGCGGGGTCGCCGTGCTGCATCCGGACAGTGACCTCGACCTGCTGCTGCGCACCCCGCGCCCGTTCCCGCGCGATGACGCGCTACGCCTGCTGCAACGCTTCGAGCAGTGTCCCTGCCGGATCGACCTGCAACTGCAGACCCCGGCGGGCGGCGTGGCCCTGCGCGAATGGGCCGAGGGTCGGCCCCGGGTGCTGGCGAAAGGCAGCGAGGCGCCGCTGTTGCTGGAAGACCCCTGGCGGGTCGCGGAGGTCGAGGCATGAGCGTGCTGTTCGCCTATCCCGGCCAGGGTGCCCAACGTCCCGGCATGCTCGCGGCCTTGCCCGACGAACCGCCGGTGCGCGCCTGCCTGGAGCAGGCGGCGGACTGTCTCGGCCAGGCGCCGGCCGAACTGGAGAGCGCCGAGGCCTTGCGCGGCACCCGCGCGGTGCAGTTGTGCCTGCTGATCGCCGGGGTCGCCGCCAGCCGCCTGCTGGAGACGCGCGGGCATCGGCCGGGGCTGGTCGCCGGGCTGTCCATCGGCGCCTATCCGGCGGCGGTGGTAGCCGGTGCGCTGGACTTCGACGACGCGCTGCGTCTGGTGGCGCTGCGCGGCGAACTGATGCAGGCCGCCTGGCCCGAGGGCTACGGGATGAGCGCCATCCTCGGTCTCGAACAGGCGCAACTGGAAGCGCTGATCCTGGCGGTGCGGCGCGAGCACCCGCCGCTCTACCTGGCCAACGTCAACGCCGAGCGGCAACTGGTGGTGGCCGGCAGCGAAGCGGCGCTGGCCGCCCTCGCCGAACGCGCCCGTGCCGCGGGTGCCAGCGCGGCGAAGCGCCTGACGGTGAGCGTACCGTCGCACTGTGCGCTGCTCGACGAACCGGCCGCGCGCCTGGCCGAAGCCTTCGCCGGCATCCACCTGCATCGGCCGCGCGTGCCCTACCTGAGCAGCAGCCGGGCGCGCCTGGTCGCCGAACCGGCCGCGCTGGCCGACGATCTCGCCGGCAACATGGCGCGCCGCGTCGAGTGGCTGGCGACATTGCGCAGCGCCTACGAGCGCGGTGCCCGCCTGCATCTCGAGCTGCCGCCGGGACGGGTCCTCAGCGGTCTGGCGCGGCCTCTGTTCGGCTGCGCCACGCCGGCCTTCGAAGGCTCCCGGGCGGATACCCTGGACGCCCTGTTGCGCGAGGAGGAAAAGAGAACCCGATAAGCGTTCGTTCGAGGCATAAAAACAACAACATCGATCCGCAACCGAGGACAACAATAATGATTATCTACGGTGTCGCACTGCTGTCTCTGTGTACCCTCGCCGGGCTGTTCATCGGCGAGATCCTTGGCGTGCTGCTCGGCGTGCCGGCCAACGTCGGTGGCGTCGGCATCGCCATGCTGCTGCTGATCTTCGTCGGCGGCTACCTGGGCAAGCGTGGCCTGCTCTCGGCGAAGACCGAGCAGGGCGTGGAGTTCTGGAGCGCGGTCTACATTCCCATCGTGGTCGCCATGGCCGCCCAGCAGAATGTCCTCGGCGCGCTGAGCGGCGGGCCGGCCGCTATCCTCGCCGGCATCGCCGCGGTCGCCGTGGCCTTCGCCCTGGTCCCGCTGCTCGACCGCTTCGGCCGGAAGAAAGCCGAAGGCGCCCCGCCGTTGAAACCGCGCACCAGCGTGCAGGGGTGAGCGCCATGTTCGAGTCCCTGAACAAAGTCATCAATGGCTACGGCCTGATCAGCGGCTTCGCCATCATCGGCGTGACCATGGCGGTGTCCTACTGGTTGTCGGCGCGCCTCACCCGCGGGCGCCTGCACGGCTCGGCGATCGCGATCTTCCTCGGCCTGGTGCTGTCCTACGTCGGCGGCGTCGCCACCGGCGGGCAGAAAGGATTGGTGGACGTGCCCCTGATGTCCGGTATCGGCCTGCTGGGCGGCGCCATGCTGCGCGACTTCGCCATCGTCGCCACGGCCTTCGGGGTGAATGTCGAGGAACTGCGTCGGGCAGGGGTTTCCGGGGTGGTGTCGCTGTTCCTCGGGGTCGGTTCGTCGTTCGTCGCCGGGGTCGCGGTGGCCATGGCATTCGGCTACACCGATGCGGTCAGCCTGACCACCATCGGCGCCGGCGCGGTCACCTACATCGTCGGACCGGTGACCGGCGCCGCCCTGGGGGCCAGCTCCGAGGTGATGGCGCTGAGCATCGCCGCCGGGCTGGTGAAGGCGATCCTGGTGATGGTCCTGACGCCTTTCGTCGCGCCCTACATCGGCCTGAACAATCCACGTACGGCGGTGATCTTCGGCGGTCTCATGGGCACCTCCAGCGGCGTCGCCGGCGGCCTCGCCGCCACCGACCCGAAGCTGGTGCCCTACGGTTGCCTGACCGCGGCGTTCTATACCGCCATCGGTTGCCTGCTGGGGCCGTCGCTGCTGTATTTCAGCGTGCGCGGCCTGGTTGGGTGAGCGGGCTGGTCCGGGCTCCCTCTCCCTGAAGGGAGACGGTTGGGGAGAGGGCAGCGGGCTGGACTTCCATCCGCTATCCCGTCGCCTCCTGCTCCAGGCGCAGGCTGTACATCCGGCACTCCGCGAGCAACGCCAGCAGGTTCGGGTCGCGCTCCTTGGCCTTGAGGAACACCACGCCGATGTGCTGCTGCAGGCGATAGCGCGGTTGCAGCGGGATCAGCCGCACGCGGTTCTCGTAGACCGCCTCGATGCGTTTGGGCAGCAGCGCATGGCCGACCCCCGAGCTGACCATGCTGAGGAGGGTGAAGATGTCGTTCACCTGCATCGCGATCTGCGGTTCGAAGCCGGCCTGCTGGAACACCCGGGTGCCGTCCTGATGGGTGGCGAAGCCCTGGGTGAGCGTGACGAAGGGCGTGTCGCGCAGGGTGCTGAGATCGATCTCGGCGAGCCTGGCGTAGGGCGAGTCCACCGGCACGGCGAGGAAAATGTCATCGGAGAACAGCGGCAGGTGCTCGCAGTCGGGATCGCTGACGCTGTCGTTGAGCGACACCAGGATGGCGTCCAGCTCCATGTTCTTCAGCTGGTAGAACAGGTCGACGTTGGAGCCGAGGATCAGGTCGATATTCAGCGCGCTGCGTCGCAGCTTGAGGCCCATGATCAGTTGCGGCACGGTCTTCACCGTCAGCGAATAGAGCGCGCCGAGCTTGAAGCGCTCGGCGGAGAAGCCGGCCGCCTCGCGGGTCAGGCGCACCGTGTCGAGTACCTCCTGGACCAGCTTCTGCGCGCGCTCCTCGAGCACGTAGGCGCTTTCCAGCGGGGTCAGGTTGCGTCCCTCGTGCTTGAACAGCGGGCAGCGCAGGGCGCTTTCCAGCGAGTGGATGGCGCGGTGCACGCTGACGTTGCTGGTGCCCAGTTCCGCCGCCGCGCGCGCCAGGTTGCCGGTGCGCATGAAGGCGAGGAAGGTTTCCAGCTTCTTGAGGGTGATTTCTTCGTCGATCAGCATCCGCGTTCCCCTGGCCGGTGGCGTCGGGGGATTGTGCCTGAGGCGGCGCGGGAGGGGTAAAAAGGGCCGTCATGTCCTAGCGCGTGGCGGAGCATGACGGCCTGGAAACGCCTTGGGGAAGGCGGAGTTGCACTGACCGGATGGAATCCCGGTTCGGCAGCCTGAGCCGCCGATAGGCTAACGGAACTCAGCGGATGGAGCGGATGGTGCCCTTGCTGCCGGTGACCTGCCGGACCGGGATGGTCCGGAGCGCCGGCCACCCTAGCAACGGAGGCTTTTTGCCACAGTCATCGGATTCGTCTTTGTCAGAAAGAAAGTTCCTCTTGGAATGTCGGAAAGCTGAGGGTCAGTGCCGGCGCTCGGCAAGCTTGCCCAGTTGCTCCCGGCAGTAGTCGACGAACAATCGTGCCGGCTTGGTCAGTTGCGCGCGTTTCAGCCAGGCGGCGGCGAGCCCGGAGGTGGACACCGGCTCGGCGAGGTCGACCATGACCACCTTCTTGCCGTCGTAGGTGCATTCCGAATGCGGGCGGGTGACCAGCAGGGAGAAGCCGAAGCCCTGGCCGACCATGCCGCGCACCATCTCGATGGACGGCGAGCTGAAGGCGATGTTCGGCGTCAGGCCGAGTTCCTCGAACAGGCTGACGAAATAGGTGCGGCTGGGCTGCACGTCGAGCAGGATCATCGGTTCCAGGCACAGGTCGCGCAGCGACACCTGCGCCTGCCCGGCGAAGCGGTGCCCTTCGGGGAGCAGCGCGTGGGGTCGTTGCGGCGGCATCAGCGGCTCGGTCTCGATGGTCGAGTCGAGGTCGTGCTCGTAGAGGAAGGCCAGGTCGAAGCGCCCGGAGGTGAGGCCTTGCACCAGTTCCTGCTGCTCGCCGTCGCGGATGCGGATCTCCACCCCCGGATAGGCCTGGCGAAAGCCGGCGATCAGGCCCGGCAGGTAGAGCGGGGCGACCGTCTCGAAGCAGCCGATGTCGATCTGCCCGGCGATCACGTCGTTGTCGGCCAGGGCGTTCTGCTCGAACTCGTGGGCCATCCGCAGCAGTTCCTGGGCCTTGCGGTAGAAGCGCGCGCCGGCGGGGGTCAGCGACACGCCCTGGGCGTGGTGGCGGATGAACAGCTGCACGCCGAAGCTTTCCTCCAGACCCTTCACCGCCGTGGAGATCGACGGCTGGGCGATGTACAGCTTGCGCGAGGCCTCGGCCACGCTGCCGCATTCCACGGTGGTCACGAAATACTTGAGTTGCCGCAAGGTATAGGACGCCACTGCAAGACCTCATCGGCGCATCATCCTCCCCGGGCCGGGCGTGCGCGCCTCGATTGTTGTGTCCGCCGCGCTGCAAGCAAGTTGCAGGCCGCTGCCGGGCGTCGCGGCGCTGGCCGCGACGACGATTGCCCGCCTGCACGATAACCCAGCACGACGCACTTTGCCGGGGCACGCCTGGCCAGCTTTTTCTTATGTCCCGAGGACATTTTTAATAATTTTCCTTCGCCGCGGCTTGCGCGACCATCCTTCCCCATCGACCCCATGGACAGCGGTCCGCCTCCCGGCGGTCCGGGCCATGCGTGCAGAACCACGACCGGCGCAGACCGGCGAGATAACAAGGAGAAGGTGGGGTGTTCGAACTCAGCGATTGGCAACGGCGCGCCGCGACACAGCGCTTCATCGACCAGGCCCTGATCGGCGGCCGCCAGCGTCCAGCCGCCAGCGGCGCTACCTTCGACGCCATCGATCCGGCGAGCAATCGCCTGCTGGCGCGGGTCGCGGCCTGCGATGCGGCCGACGTCGACGCGGCAGTGGCCGCCGCCCGCCGCGCCTTCGACGAAGGCCCCTGGGCGCGTCTCGCCCCGGTCGAGCGCAAGCGCGTGCTGCTGCGCCTGGCCGAGCTGATGCTGGCCCATCGCGAAGAGCTGGCGCTGCTCGACTCGCTGAACATGGGCAAGCCGGTGATGGACGCCTGGAACATCGATGTACCCGGCGCCGCCCACGTCTTCGCCTGGTATGCGGAAAGCCTCGACAAGCTCTACGACCAGGTCGCGCCGACCGCCCAGCAGACCCTGGCCACCATTACCCGCGTGCCGCTGGGGGTGATCGGCGCGGTGGTGCCGTGGAACTTCCCGCTCGACATGGCCGCCTGGAAGCTCGCCCCGGCCCTGGCCGCCGGCAACTCGGTGGTGCTCAAGCCGGCCGAGCAGTCGCCGTTCTCCGCCCTGCGCCTGGCCGAGCTGGCCCTGGAGGCGGGGGTGCCGGAAGGCGTGCTGAACGTGGTGCCGGGCCTCGGCGAGCAGGCCGGCAAGGCCCTCGGCTTGCACCCGGAGGTGGACGCACTGGTGTTCACCGGCTCCACCGAGGTCGGCAAGTACTTCATGCAGTATTCCGCGCAATCCAACCTCAAGCAGGTCTGGCTGGAGTGCGGCGGCAAGAGTCCGAACCTGGTGTTCGCCGATTGCCGCGATCTTGACCAGGCGGCGGAAAAGGCCGCCTTCGGCATTTTCTTCAACCAGGGCGAGGTCTGTTCGGCGAACTCGCGCTTGCTGGTGGAGCGTTCGATCCACGACGAGTTCGTCGAGCGCCTGCTGGCCAAGGCCCGCGACTGGCAGCCGGGCGATCCGCTGGACCCGGCCAGCCGCGCCGGCGCCATCGTCGACCGCCGGCAGACCGCCGGGATTCTCGCCGCCATCGAGCGGGCGCAAGGCGAGGGCGCGACCCTGCTCGGCGGTGGCCGCCAGTTGACGATCAACGGTTCGGACAACTTCATCGAACCGACCCTGTTCGGCGACGTACGCCCGGACATGCAGCTGGCCCGCGAGGAAATCTTCGGTCCGGTGCTGGCGATCAGCGCCTTCGACTCCGAGGACGAGGCCATACGCCTGGCCAACGACAGCCGCTACGGCCTCGCCGCCTCGCTGTGGAGCGACGACCTGCACCGTGCGCACCGGGTGGCGCGGCGCTTGAATGCCGGAACGGTGTCGGTGAATACCGTGGACGCGCTGGACGTCGCGGTGCCTTTCGGCGGCGGCAAGCAGTCCGGCTTCGGTCGCGACCTGTCGCTGCATTCCTTCGACAAGTACACCCAGTTGAAGACGACCTGGTTCCAGTTGCGCTGAAGACGCGACGGACGCGACACGACTCGATGCCGATAACGACAACAAGAGGACGATCGAATGAACGACACGCCGAACGTGCGTGAGCCGGCCCTGCGCCGCGTGCTCGGGCTGGGACCGCTGCTGGCGGTGGCCATCGGCCTGGTGGTTTCCCAGGGCGTGATGGTACTGATGCTGCAAGGCGCCGGGACGGCCGGCCTGGGCTTCATCGTGCCGCTGGGAGTGGCCTACCTGCTGGCGCTGAGCTACGCCTTTTCCTTTTCCGAGCTGGCCCTGATGATTCCCCGCGCCGGTAGCCTGAGCAGCTACACCGAGGTGGCCATCGGGCATTTCCCGGCGATCCTGGCGACCTTTTCCGGCTACGTGGTGGTGGCGATGTTCGCCCTCTCGGCGGAACTGCTGCTGCTCGACCTGATCATCGGCAAGGTCTACCCCGGCGCGCTGCCGCCGATGCTGGTGGCCTACGGCGTGCTCGGCCTGTTCACCCTGCTCAACCTGCTCGGCATCGACATCTTCGCGCGCCTGCAGAGCGCCCTGGCGCTGCTGATGATGATCGTCCTGCTGGTGCTCGGCCTGGGTGCGGTGAGCAGCGACCACGCTTCCGCGCAGACCGCCCTGGCGAGCGGCTGGAACCCGCTCGGGGTAAGCGCCCTGGCGCTCACCGCGATGGCCGTGTGGGGCTTCGTCGGCGCCGAGTTCGTCTGCCCGCTGGTGGAGGAGACGCGGCGTCCGGAGCGCAACATCCCGCGTTCGATGATCCTCGGCCTGAGCATCATCTTCCTGACCATCGCCCTCTACTGCTTCGGTGCGCTGCTGTGCATCCCGCAGGCGGAACTGGCCGGCGACCCGCTGCCACACTTCCTCTTCGCCAACCGCGTGTTCGGCGAGTACGGCCAGCTGTTCCTGGTGATCGCCGCGATCACCGCCACCTGCAGCACCCTCAACTCGTCGCTGGCGGCGATCCCGCGGATGCTCTACGGGATGGCGCAGAACGGCCAGGCCTTCCCGCAATTCAAGCAGCTCAGCCGGCGGGCGCGCACGCCCTGGGTGGCGGTGCTGTTCGTCGCCGCGATCACCGGCCTGCCGATCCTGATCCTCGGTCAGGACCCGGACTCGATCAACCTGCTGCTGCTCGCCGCCGCGCTGGCCTGGCTGCTGGCCTACATCATCGCCCACGTCGACGTGCTGGCCCTGCGCCGTCGCTATCCGCACATCGCCCGTCCGTTCCGCACGCCGTTCTACCCGCTGCCGCAACTGTTCGGCATCGCCGGGATGATCTACGCGGTGGTCCACGTCTCGCCGACCCCGGAAATGACCGGACGGATCTTCGCCAGCGCCGGCGTGGTGCTCGGCGTGGTCTCGCTGGTGGCGGTGGTGTGGATCAAGGGCGTGATGCGCAAGCCCCTCTTCGTACCCGAACCGCTCGAGACGGCCGGTGAGACTGCCCAGGGCAAGTCCGTCGCCCTCGATCCCCTGCAATCCCCTTCGGCCTGACGCGCCAAGGGAACAAGGAGAACACAGACGATGACCGCTCAGCTCAACCCGCAGCGCGACACCCGCGACTACCAGCAACTGGACGCCGCGCACCACATCCACGCCTTCCTCGACCAGAAGGCGCTGAACCGCGAAGGCCCGCGGGTGATGGTCCGCGGCGATGGCCTGCAGCTCTGGGACAACGACGGCAAGCGCTACCTGGACGGCATGTCCGGCCTCTGGTGCACCAACCTCGGCTACGGCCGCCAGGACCTCGCCGCCGCCGCCAGCCGCCAGCTGGAACAACTGCCGTACTACAACATGTTCTTCCACACCACCCACCCGGCGGTGGTGGAGCTTTCCGAGATGCTCTTCAGCCTGCTGCCGGACCACTACAGCCACGCGATCTACACCAACTCCGGCTCCGAGGCCAACGAGGTGCTGATCCGTACCGTGCGGCGCTACTGGCAGATCCTCGGCAAGCCGCAGAAGAAGATCATGATCGGCCGCTGGAACGGCTACCACGGCTCGACCCTGGGCAGCACCGCGCTCGGCGGGATGAAGTTCATGCACGAGATGGGCGGCATGCTGCCGGACTTCGCCCACATCGACGAACCCTACTGGTACGCCAACGGCGGCGAGCTGAGCCCGGCCGAGTTCGGTCGCCGCGCGGCGCTGCAACTGGAGGAGAAGATCCTCGAGCTGGGCGCGGAGAACGTCGCCGCCTTCGTCGCCGAGCCCTTCCAGGGCGCCGGCGGCATGATCTTCCCGCCGCAAAGCTATTGGCCGGAGATCCAGCGCATCTGCCGGCAGTACGACGTGCTGCTGTGCGCCGACGAAGTGATCGGCGGCTTCGGCCGCACCGGCGAATGGTTCGCCCACGAACACTTCGGCTTCCAGCCGGACACCCTGTCCATCGCCAAGGGCCTGACGTCCGGCTACATCCCCATGGGCGGCCTGGTACTCGGCAAGCGCATCGCCGAGGTGCTGGTGGAGCAGGGCGGGGTGTTCGCCCACGGCCTGACCTATTCCGGCCACCCGGTGGCGGCGGCGGTGGCCATCGCCAACCTCAAGGCGCTGCGCGACGAGGGCGTGGTCACGCGGGTCAGGGAGGAGACCGGTCCCTACCTGCAACGCTGCCTGCGCGAGGTCTTCGGCGACCATCCGCTGGTCGGCGAGGTCCAGGGCGCCGGCTTCGTCGCCGCGCTGCAGTTCGCCGAGGACAAGGCGACCCGCAAGCGCTTCGCCAACGAGAACGATCTGGCCTGGCGCTGCCGCACCATCGGCTTCGAGGAGGGCGTGATCATCCGCTCCACCCTCGGCCGCATGATCATGGCCCCGGCGCTGGTGGCCGGGCGTGCCGAGATCGACGAACTGATCGACAAGACCCGTATCGCGGTGGATCGCACCGCGCGCGAGATCGGCGTGCTCTGACGCGCCCCGGTGGCCCGGCCTCGGCCGGGTCGCCTGCGACACGGAGCGTCCCCCCATAACGACGACGCGGCGCCTGGCGACCGCGCGCGGAACCGTTTCGGCCTCTGGCCGGCAACTGCCTCAGCAACATCACAACAATGCCAATCGGCTGTGGGAGTGTTCCATGTACAAGTCCTTGCACCAGTGCGCACACGTGTTTTCCCGGTTGTCCCTGTTCGGCCTGGCGTTCGCCGCGGCGGCCCAGGCGCAGAGCCAGAGCCTGACGGTGATCTCCTTCGGCGGCGCGACCAAGGCCGCCCAGGAACAGGCCTATTTCAAACCCTTCGAGCGAAGCGGCGGCGGGCAGGTGGTCGCCGGCGAATACAACGGCGAAATGGCCAAGGTGAAGGCCATGGTCGACGTCGGCAAGGTCAGCTGGGACGTGGTCGAGGTGGAGAGCCCCGAACTGCTCCGCGGCTGCGACGAGGGGCTGTTCGAACGCCTCGATCCGGCGCGCTTCGGCGACCCCGCGCAGTTCGTCCCGGGCACTTTCAGCGAGTGCGGGGTGGCCACCTACGTCTGGTCGATGGTGATGGCCTACGACTCGACGAAGCTGGCCAGGGCGCCGCAGTCCTGGGCGGATTTCTGGAACGTCCGCGAGTTCCCCGGCAAGCGTGGCCTGCGCAAGGGCGCCAAGTACACCCTGGAAGTGGCGTTGCTGGCCGACGGGGTGAAGGCGGAGGACCTCTACAAGGTACTCGCCACCCCGGAGGGGGTCGGCCGCGCCTTCGCCAAGCTCGACCAGCTCAAGCCGAACATCCAGTGGTGGGAGGCCGGCGCCCAGCCGCCGCAATGGCTGGCGGCCGGCGACGTGGTGATGAGCGCGGCCTACAACGGGCGCATCGCCGCTGCGCAGAAGGAGGGGGTGAAACTGGCCATCGTCTGGCCCGGCAGTCTCTACGATCCGGAGTACTGGGCGGTGGTGAAGGGCACGCCGAACAAGGCGCTGGCGGAGAAATTCATCGCCTTCGCCAGCCAGCCGCAGACGCAGAAGGTGTTCTCCGAGCAGATCCCCTACGGGCCGGTACACAAGGGCACCCTGGCGTTGCTGCCGAAGACGGTGCAGGAGGCGCTGCCGACCGCGCCGGCCAACCTCGAAGGCGCGCGGGCGGTGGATGCCGAGTTCTGGGTGGACCACGGCGAGGAGCTGGAACAGCGTTTCAATGCCTGGGCGGCGCGCTGAACGCGCTGCGCGTCGGCAAAAAAAACGACGGGCCCCAAGTCGTCCGGGCCCGTCGGGTCAAAGCGCTGACGGGGTGATCAGCGCAGCTCTTCCAACAACCCCTGCAGATACCGACAGCCCTCGGTATCCAGCGCCTGCACCGGAAGGCGCGGCGCCCCCACCTCCAGGCCGGAGAGGCCCAGGCCGGCCTTGATGGTGGTCGGCAGGCCCCGGCGGAGGATGAAGTCGAGCAGCGGCAACTGCCGGTAGAACAGCGCGCGGGCCTTCTCCAGGTCGCCGTCGAGCACCGCCTGGTAGAGCTGGCCGTTGAGCGTCGGGATCAGGTTCGGCGCGGCGCTGCACCAGCCTTTCGCGCCGGCCACGAAGGCCTCCAGCGCCAGCGGGTTGCAGCCGTTGTAGAAGGGCACCCGGCCTTCGCCGAGCAGGCGCAGCTTGTGCATGCGCTGGATGTCGCCGGTGCTCTCCTTGACCATGGTCACGTTGTCCACTTCGCGGACGATGCGCAGGATCAGTTCCACCGACATGTCGATGCCGCTGGTGCCCGGGTTGTTGTAGAGCATCACCGGCACGCCGATGGCTTCGCCCACCGCGCGGTAGTGCTGGAACACTTCCGCCTCGTTGAGTTTCCAGTAGGAGATCGGCAGGACCATCACCGCCTCGGCGCCGAGGGATTCGGCGAACTGCGCGCGGCGCACGGTCTTGGCGGTGGTCAGGTCGGAGACGCTGACGATGGTCGGCACCCGATGGGCGACGGTCTTCAGGGTGAAGTCGACCACCTCGTCCCATTCCGGGTCGCTCAGGTAGGCGCCTTCGCCGGTGCTGCCGAGCGGGGCGATGGCGTGCACGCCGCCGTCGATCAGGCGCTCGATGGAGCGGCCGAGGGCCGGCAGGTCGAGACCGCCGCCGGCGGCGAAGGGGGTGATGGTGTAGCCGATGATGCCGTGGATGGATGCGGACATTGGATGTACCCGTGACATTGAGTGGGAAATGCCAGGACGGACCTGGTGGGAAAGGTCGTTCAGCTCAGGCAGTCGCTGTTGCGCGGCAGGCAGCGCCGGGCGTAGTAGTTGAATGCGGCGCCGTGGCGCTTCGGGGTGGAGATCCAGTCGTGGGCCTCGCGCGCCAGGGCCGGCGGGATCGGCTTGATCTCCCCGGCGGCCATCGCCAGCAACTGCATCTTCGCCGCGCGCTCGAGCAGCACCGCGATCACGCAGGCCTCCTCGATGCTCGCACCGGTGGCCAGCAGGCCGTGGTGGGAAAGCAGGATGGCGCGCTTGTCGCCGAGGGCGGCGGAGATGATCTCGCCTTCCTCGTTGCCTACCGGCACGCCCGGCCAGTCCTTGAGGAAGGCGCAGTCGTCGTATAGCGGGCAAAGGTCCATGTGCGAGACCTGCAGCGGTACTTCCAGGGTCGACAGCGCGGCGATGTGCAGCGGGTGGGTGTGGATGATGCAGTTGACGTCCGGGCGGGCGCGGTAGACCCAGCTGTGGAAGCGATTGGCCGGATTCGCCATGCCGTGCCCGTGGAGGACGTTGAGGTCTTCGTCGACCAGCAGCAGGTTGCCGGCGCTGATCTCGTCGAAGCCCAGGCCCAGTTGCTGGGTGTAGTAGGTCCCCGCCTCCGGGCCGCGCGAGGTGATCTGCCCGGCGAGCCCGGAGTCGTGGCCGGCCTCGAAGAGAATCCGGCAGGTCAGGGCCAGCTTTTGCCGGTCAGTCCACGTATTATCGCCGAGGCTGCTTTTCATCTGCTTCAGCGCGTGCTGGATCAGTTGATCCTTGGGTAATTCCAGTGTCGTAGCCATGCGAGGTTCCTTTGACGGAGCGAGTCGGGGGAAACGCCAGGCAGTTGCGCGCCACGCAACGACCCGGCTGTAAATGACACGGATCAAGTTATATGACACAAAGTGTCATTAGCAAGAGAAAAGTTTCATCGCCATCGGGAGAAGGCTGTCCTCAATGTCCATGCGCTTGAAATTGCTGAGAAAAAAACTCGGGGTCACGCTGGAGACCCTGGCCGACAAGACCGGCCTGACCAAGAGCTACCTGTCCAAGGTCGAGCGCGGGCTGAACACGCCGTCCATTGCCGCCGCGCTGAAGCTGGCGAAGGCGTTGAACGTGCAGGTGGAGGAGCTGTTCTCCGAGGAAAGCGACGGTGTCGACGGCTACAGCATCGTTCGTCGCGACCAGCGCAAGTCGCTGTCCAGCGGCGACGACGGCCCGGCCTACGCCTCCCTCGCGCAGCAGATCGGCGCCCGCGCGCTGTTGCCGTTCATCGTCCACCCGCCGCGCGATTTCAGTCACTCGACGTTCAAGGAGCACCTCGGTGAAGAGTTCATCTTCGTCCATGAGGGTCAGGTCGAGGTCGACTTCATGAACCAGCGGATCATCCTCGAGCGCGGCGACGCTCTGCATTTCAACGCACAGAAGCCGCACCGCATCCGCTCCCTGGGGGAGACCCAGGCGGAGTTGCTGGTGGTGATCCACAGCGACGAATGAGGCGACGGCTTCGGTCGATCGGATGCTTGCTAACGTTCTGTTCGATTATCGAACTGTTAATCGATTATCGGATTGTGAGCCCTCGGACCCCGGCGTAAGGTTCTCGTCACGTGCCGTCCAGGCAGCGCACAACAAGACGAGACCCGACCGATGGCTGAAATCCTCTCCCTGCGCGAAGCGGTGCGACGCTTCGTCCACGATGGCGACAGCGTCGCCCTCGAAGGCTTCACTCACCTGATCCCGACGGCCGCCGGCCACGAGCTGATCCGCCAGGGCAGGAAAGACCTGACGCTGATCCGCATGACTCCCGACCTGGTCTACGACCTGCTGATCGGTGCAGGCTGCGCGAAGAAGCTGGTGTTCTCCTGGGGCGGCAACCCCGGTGTCGGTTCGCTGCACCGCCTGCGCGACGCGGTGGAGAAGGGCTGGCCGCAACCGCTGGAGATCGAGGAACACAGCCACGCCGACCTCGCCAACGCCTATGTCGCCGGCGCCTCCGGGCTGCCCTTCGCGGTGCTGCGCGCCTACGCCGGCTCCGACCTGCCGAAGGTCAACCCGCTGATCCGCAGCGTCACCTGCCCGTTCACCGGCGAAGTGCTGGCGGCGGTGCCCTCGGTGCGTCCGGACGTCAGCGTGATCCACGCGCAGAAGGCCGACCGCAAGGGCAACGTGCTGCTCTGGGGCATCCTCGGCGTGCAGAAGGAAGCGGCCCTGGCGGCGAAGCGCTGCATCGTCACCGTCGAGGAGATCGTCGACGAACTGGACGCCCCGATGAACGCCTGCGTCCTGCCGAGCTGGGCGCTCAGCGCCGTGTGCCTGGTGCCCGGCGGCGCGCATCCGTCCTATGCCCACGGCTACTACGAACGCGACAACCGCTTCTACCAGGACTGGGACCCGATCGCCCGCGACCGCGAAAGCTTCACCGCGTGGATCGACGAATACATCCGGGGGACCGAGGATTTCGGCGCCTTCCAGGCCAAGCTCGCGGAGGGCAAGCGATGAGCAGCTACAGCACCAACGAGATGATGACCGTGGCCGCCGCCCGCCGCCTGCACAACGGCGCGGTGTGCTTCGTCGGCATCGGCCTGCCGTCGAAGGCCGCCAACCTGGCGCGCCTGACTTCCTCGCCGGACGTCGTGCTGATCTACGAGTCCGGCCCGATCGGCGCCAAGCCCAGCGTCCTGCCACTGTCCATCGGCGACGGCGAGTTGGCCGAGACCGCCGATACCGTGGTTCCCACCGGCGAGATCTTCCGCTACTGGCTGCAGGGCGGACGGATCGACGTCGGCTTCCTCGGCGCGGCCCAGGTCGACCGCTTCGGCAACATCAACACCACCGTGATCGGCGACTACCGCGAGCCCAAGGTGCGCCTGCCGGGAGCCGGCGGCGCGCCGGAAATCGCCGGCAGCGCCAAGGAAGTGCTGATCATCCTCAAGCAGTCGCACCGCACCTTCGTCGACAAGCTGGCCTTCGTCACCTCGGTCGGCCATGGCGAGGGCGGCGACTCGCGCCAGCGCCTCGGCCTGCCGGGCAAGGGGCCGGTGGCGATCATCACCGACCTGTGCATCATGGAGCCGGAAGCCGGCAGCAACGAGTTCGTGGTCACTTCGCTGCATCCGGGCGTGACCCGCGAGCAGGTGGTCGAGGCCACCGGCTGGGCGATCCGCTTCGCCGAGCGGGTCGCCGAGACGCCCGCGCCGAGCGAGGTCGAACTCGCCGCGCTGCGCGACCTCGAGGCGCGCACCGCGGCCGCCCATGGACAGAAGGGGAGCGACGAATGAGCCGCGAGGTATTCATCTGCGATGCCGTGCGCACACCGATCGGCCGTTTCGGCGGCAGTCTTTCCGCGGTGCGCGCCGACGACCTCGCGGCGGTGCCGCTGAAGGCCCTGGTCGAGCGCAACCCGGGGGTCGACTGGTCGGCGCTGGACGAGGTGTTCCTCGGCTGCGCCAACCAGGCCGGCGAGGACAACCGTAACGTGGCGCGCATGGCGCTGCTGCTCGCCGGTTTGCCGGAGAGCGTGCCCGGCGTCACCCTCAACCGCCTCTGCGCCTCGGGGATGGACGCCATCGGCACGGCGTTCCGCGCCATCGCCTGCGGCGAGATGGAGCTGGCCATCGCCGGCGGCGTCGAGTCGATGTCGCGCGCGCCGTACGTGATGGGCAAGGCCGATAGCGCCTTCGGGCGCGGCCAGAAGATCGAGGACACCACCATCGGCTGGCGCTTCGTCAATCCGCTGATGAAGGAGCAGTACGGCATCGACCCGATGCCGCAGACCGCCGACAACGTCGCCGACGACTATCGCGTGTCGCGTGCCGACCAGGATGCCTTCGCCCTGCGCAGCCAGCAGCGCGCCGGCAGGGCGCAGGCGGCCGGTTTCTTCGCCGAGGAAATCGTCCCGGTGACGATTCGCGGGCGCAAGGGCGACACCCTGGTCGAGTACGACGAGCATCCGCGTCCCGACACCACCCTGGAGGCGCTGGCCCGGCTCAAGCCGGTCAACGGGCCGGAGAAGACCGTCACCGCTGGCAACGCGTCCGGGGTCAACGACGGCGCCGCCGCGCTGGTCCTGGCCTCCGCCGAGGCAGTGGAGAAGCACGGCCTGACTCCGCGCGCGCGGGTGCTGGGCATGGCCAGCGCCGGCGTCGCCCCGCGGATCATGGGCATCGGCCCGGTGCCGGCGGTGCGCAAGCTGCTGCGGCGCCTGGACCTGGCGATCGACGCCTTCGACGTGATCGAACTCAACGAAGCCTTCGCCAGCCAGGGCCTGGCCTGCCTGCGCGAACTGGGCGTGGCCGACGACAGTGAGAAGGTCAACCCGAACGGCGGTGCCATCGCCCTCGGCCACCCGCTGGGGATGAGCGGTGCGCGGCTGGTCCTCACCGCGCTCCATCAACTTGAGAAGAGCGGCGGCCGGCGCGGCCTGGCGACCATGTGCGTAGGCGTCGGCCAAGGCCTGGCGCTGGCCATCGAGCGGGTCTGACTGGCACAACCGGGTCGCCCGCCCGGTATCAAGAGCGCGCGTCGCGCGGCGCTGCCCATGTTTCGGCGGCGGCGCGGCGCGTGTGCAGCGGAACAGGACGCTCCGTCGCACGGTCAGGATGAAACGGACCCTGTCGAGAGAACAACAGCATGACTGCCCCTGTTCACCAGTACAGCAACGAAGAACGCCGCAAGCGCATCTTCGCCATCGTCGGCGCCTCCTCCGGCAACCTCGTGGAATGGTTCGACTTCTACGTCTACGCCTTCTGCGCGATCTACTTCGCACCGGCCTTCTTCCCCTCCGACAACCCCACGGTGCAGTTGCTGAACACCGCCGGGGTCTTCGCCGCCGGCTTCCTCATGCGCCCCATCGGCGGCTGGATGTTCGGCCGCATCGCCGACAAGCACGGGCGCAAGACCGCCATGCTGATCTCGGTGGTGATGATGTGCGCCGGCTCCCTGGCGATCGCCTGCATGCCCACCTACGCCAGCATCGGCACCCTGGCGCCGGCGCTGCTGTTGCTGGCGCGGATGTTCCAGGGCCTGTCGGTGGGCGGCGAGTACGGCACCAGCGCGACCTACATGAGCGAGGTGGCGCTCAAGGGCCAGCGCGGTTTCTTCGCCTCGTTCCAGTACGTCACCCTGATCGGCGGACAGCTGCTGGCGGTGCTGGTGGTGGTGATCCTGCAGCAGGTGCTGAGCGAAGACGAACTGCGTGCCTGGGGCTGGCGGATTCCCTTCGTGATCGGCGCGATCACCGCGGTGGTCGCCCTCTGGCTGCGGCGCTCGCTGAACGAGACCGCTTCGAAGTCGACCCTGGAGCGCAAGGAGTCCGGCACCTTCGCCGAGCTGTTCAAGCACAAGCGGGCCTTCTTCACCGTGCTCGGCTTCACCGCCGGCGGCTCGCTGATCTTCTACACCTTCACCACCTACATGCAGAAGTACCTGGTCAACACCGCCGGGATGAGCGCCAAGACCGCCAGCGCGGTGATGACCTTCGCCCTGCTCGCGTACATGCTGATGCAACCGCTGTTCGGCATGCTTTCCGATCGCATCGGGCGCAAGACCTCGATGCTCTGGTTCGGCACCCTGGGCACGCTCTGCACCCTGCCGATCCTGCTCGCGCTGAAGACCGTGAGCAGTCCCTACATGGCCTTCTTCCTGATCATCCTGGCGCTGGCCATCGTCAGCCTGTACACCTCCATCAGCGGCCTGATCAAGGCCGAGATGTTCCCGCCGGAGGTGCGCGCCCTCGGCGTCGGGGTCTCCTACGCGGTGGGCAACGCGATCTTCGGCGGCTCGGCCGAGTACGTCGCCCTGGGGCTGAAGTCGGTAGGGATGGAGAACGTCTTCTACTGGTATGTTTCAGCCATGTGCCTGCTGGCGCTGCTGGTCTGCGTGAGCCTGCCGGACCTGCGCAAGGTCAGCTACCTGAACGACGAGCCCTGACGGGCCGGGAAAAGGAAAACCGATGAGCGACGTACCCGCCAACCAGTTGTTCGATGCCTATTTCACGGCGGCGCCGATGCGCGCGGTGTTCTCCGACCGCGGCCGCCTGCAAGGCATGCTCGACTTCGAGGCCGCCCTGGCTCGCGCCGAGGCGCGCACCGGGGTGGTTCCCGCGACGGCGGTGGCGCCGATCGAGTCGGCCTGCCGCGCCGAACTGTACGACCCGCTGGCGCTGGCCGAGGCGGTCGCCACTGCCGGCAACTCGGCGATCCCGCTGGTCAAGGCGCTGGGCCGCCAGGTGGCGGCTGGCGACGCCGAGGCCGAGCGCTACGTGCATCTCGGCGCCACCAGCCAGGACGCCATGGACAGCGGCCTGGTGCTGCAACTGCGCCGTGCGCTGGCCTTGCTCGAGCAGGATCTGCAACGTCTTGCCGAGGTCCTGGCGGACCAGGCCGAACGGCATGCCGACACGCCGCTGGCCGGGCGCACCTGGTTGCAGCACGCCACCCCGGTGACCCTGGGCATGAAGCTCGCCGGCCTGCTCGGCGCCTTGACCCGGCACCGCCAGCGCCTGCGCGAGTTGCGCCCGCGCCTGCTGGTGCTGCAATTCGGCGGCGCCTCGGGGACGCTCGCCGCGCTCGGCGAACAGGCCCTGCCGGTGGCCGCGGCGCTGGCCGAGGAGCTGGGCCTGGCTTTGCCCGAACAACCCTGGCACACCCAGCGTGACCGCCTGGTGGAGTTCGCCAGCGTGCTCGGCCTGGTGGCCGGTAGCCTCGGCAAGTTCGGTCGCGATGTCAGCCTGCTGATGCAGACCGAGGCCGGCGAGGTCTTCGAGCCGGCCGGCGCCGGGCGCGGCGGTTCCTCGACCATGCCGCACAAGCGCAACCCGGTGAGCAGCGCGGTGCTGATCGCCGCCGCCACCCGTGCGCCGGGGCTGGTCTCGACCCTGTTCGCGGCGATGCCGCAGGAACACGAGCGCAGTCTCGGTCTCTGGCACGCCGAGTGGGAAACCCTGCCGGAACTCTGTTGCCTGGTTTCCGGCGCGCTGCAACAGGCGATCGGCCTGCTCGAAGGCCTGGAGGTGGACGCCCAGCGGATGCGCCGCAACCTTGGCCTGACCCACGGCCTGGTGCTCGCCGAGGCGGTGAGCATCGCCCTGGCCCGCCGTATCGGCCGCGAAGCCGCGCATCACCTGGTGGAACAGTGCTGCCGCCGCGCCGTCGAGCAGCGCCGCGAGTTGCGCGCGGTGCTCGGCGAAGAGGCGCGAGTGAGCGCCGAGTTGTCCGGCGACGAACTGGACCGCCTGCTCGATCCCGCCCATTACCTCGGCCAGGCCCGCGCCTGGGTCGAGCGCGCGCTCGCCGAACACCATGCCCTGGGCTTCGCCCCCCATCCCGCCTGACTGGAGATCCCTTCGTGCCAACCGTACGCCTCGCCGACGGCGACCTGAACTACTCCCTGGAAGGACCGGCCGGCGCGCCGGTCCTGCTGTTGTCAAACTCGCTGGGCACCGACCTGGGCATGTGGGACACGCAGATCCCCGCACTCACCGCCCACTTCCGCGTGCTGCGCTACGACACCCGCGGCCACGGCGCCTCGCTGGTCACCCCCGGACCGTACGCCATCGGCCAGCTCGGCGCCGACGTGCTTGCCCTGCTCGATGCCCTCGACCTGCCGCGCGTGCATTTCTGCGGGCTATCCATGGGCGGCCTGATCGGTCAGTGGCTGGGCATCCACGCCGGCGAGCGGCTCGGCCGGCTGGTGCTGTGCAATACTGCGGCGAAGATCGCCAGCGACGAGGTCTGGAACACCCGCATCGATACCGTCCTGAAAGGCGGCGAGCAGGCCATGCGCGACCTGCGCGACGCCTCGGTGGCGCGCTGGTTCACCGCGGGCTTCGCCGAGCGCGAACCGGCGCAGGTCGAGCGCATCGTCGCGATGCTCGCGGCCACCTCGCCGCAGGGCTACGCGGCCAACTGCGCTGCGGTACGCGACGCCGACTTCCGCGAGCAGCTCGGGCTGGTCCAGGCGCCGACGCTGATCGTCGCCGGCAGCCACGATGCCGTGACCACTCCGGACAACGCCCGCTTCATGCAGGCGCGCATCGCCGACGCGCAGTTGGTCGAGTTCGCCGCCGCGCACCTGTCCAACGTCGAAGCGGGCGACGCCTTCAGCCGCCACCTGGTCGATTTCCTGCTGTCCGCCTGAGGAGCCGCCGATGGACGAGAAACAACGCTACGAAGCCGGCATGCAAGTGCGCCGCGCGGTGCTCGGCGACGCCCATGTCGAGCGCAGCCTGGCCAACCTGACGCCGTTCAACGAAGAGTTCCAGGAGATGATCACCCGCCACGCCTGGGGCGACATCTGGACCCGTCCGGGGCTGCCGCGACACACCCGCAGCCTGGTCACCATCGCCATGCTGATCGGCATGAACCGCAACGAGGAACTCAAGCTGCATCTGCGCGCGGCGAAGAACAACGGGGTGAGCCGCGACGAGATCAAGGAAGTGATCATGCAGAGCGCCATCTACTGCGGCATTCCCGCGGCCAACGCGACCTTCCACCTGGCCGAATCGGTGTGGGACGAGCTTGGCGTGGAGTCGCAGCAGGCGTCCCGGTAGGCCGCCGGGCGGGGCTATCGGTAGGGCGAATGGCGTCGCAGGCGTTATCCGCCGAGGCGGCGCTTCCCCTTGCCATTCGCCGGCGTTTCCCGGAAGGTCGACAGCTCCGTCATCCCTTCGGTCCGCCATGAGCCGCAAGCTGCATATCCACGCGCCCGCGATCCACTACTTCGACATGGTGCGCCGCTGCCATTCGATCCGCGAAGCCGCGCGACGCCTGAACGTCGCCTCGTCGGCGGTGAACCGGCAGATCCTCAAGCTGGAGGACGAGATCGGCGCGCCGCTGTTCGACCGCCTGCCCGGCGGCCTGCGCCTGACCGGAGCCGGGGAGATCTTCGCGCGCCACGTCACCGTGGTCCTGCAGGACATGGAGCGCGTGCGTTCCGAACTGGACGCGCTGCAAGGCCTGCGCACCGGCCATGTGGAGATCGCCACCATCGAGGCGGTGACCAGCGATCTGCTGCCCTGCGTGCTCAAGGCGATGCGCGAACGCTACCCGGACATCACCGTCGGCGTCACCCTACTCGGTTCCCAGGCGATACCCGAGGCGGTGAGCAGCGGCGCGGTCGACCTCGGCCTGGCCTTCGCCCTGCCGCGCAGCGCCGACCTGCAACAGGTCAGCGTCGGCCATTTCCGCCTCGGTGCCATCGTCTCCCCGCAGCACCCGTTGGCGCGACACCAGGCCATCGCCTTCGCCGATTGCGTCGAACATGGCCTGATCATGGCCAAGAGCGAGCTGTCCATCCATCACCTGCTGGCGCCGCTCCAGCGCCGTTTGCGCGAACCGCGCCGGGCGGTGCTGGAGAGCAGCTCCCTGGAGCTGTCGCGACAACTGGCGCGGCGCGGGCTCGGCGTCGCCTTCCAGACCCGCCTGGGGATCGAGGCCGACATCGCCCAGGGCGAGCTGCGCTTCCTGCCGCTGAAAGACAATGGCGGCATCCACAGCGACCTCGGCCTCTACGTGCGCACCGGCCGCTACCTGCCGGTGGCGGTGGACGCCCTGGCCCGGCAGATCGCCGAGGAAGTGCGCCTGCGCGAGCGCGAGGAAGCGCGCCTGAACGAGGCCTGAGCGGCGCTCGCGCCGATGCCAGACGGCTTGCCCGAGCTTGCTCGTTCGCTGATGCCGTTTCGGCATCGGTATGTTCGATATTCTGTTCTTTGGTCAGCGCGGCGAAGTGCCGATACTGCCCCGCGACCCCGGCGCGAAACCGGGGGCTGAGTCGCCACAAGAACAACAAGCAACCAGCAGGACACACAGCATGAAGAAGATGATGCAGGGCGCCGCCGCCCTGATCGCGCTCGTCGGCGCCGGGGAGAGCATGGCGCTGGAATGGATGAGCAACAGCGTCGGTTTCCGCTACGGCCAGCAATTCACCAACCCGAACAACCCGGACAAGTTCGCCAAGCGCATCTACAGCTTCACCCACGCCGACGGCTATCGCTACGGCAGCAATTTCTTCAATCTCGATGTGTTCCTTTCCGACAGCCGCGACCCGCGCAAGGGCACCGACCACGGTGGCAGCGAGGTCTATGCGGTCTACCGCCACCAGCTCTACGCCTCGCGGGTGTTCGACCGGCCGCTGGGCACCGGCCTGGTCAAGGACTACGCCTTCACCCTGGGCTTCGACGCCAGCCGCAACAACAACCTGGCTTCGGCCAAGAAGCGCGCCCTGGTGTTCGGCCCGACCCTCAAGTTCAACGGTCCCGGCGTGCTCGACCTGAGCCTGCTCTACTACCGCGAGAAGAACCACTTCGGCGTGCCCGGCGCGCGCCATCCCAACCACACCTTCGACACCACCTACATGCTCAACCTGACCTGGATGCGGCCGTTCAAGGTCGGCAACCGTGCGGCGAAGTTCCAGGGCTTCGTCAACTACGTGGGAGAGAAGGGCGAGGACTACAACGACAAGGACACCGCGGCGGAAACCCTGGTCCGCACCGCCCTGATGGTCGCCGCCCTGCCAGGCGACAAGCGCCAGCCGAACCTGTGGCTCGGCGTCGGCTACGAGTATTGGCACAACAAGTTCGGCGTCGACGGCGGCACCGGCAGCCGAACCTCGACGCCGACGTTGAACATGGAATTCACCTTCTGAGGCGATGCGCCGCCGCCCTACGCGATGCCGCCAACCCTGGGGTGGGGCGGATAACGCCACCGGCGTTATCCGCCG
Source organism: Pseudomonas sp. YA1 (assembly GCF_058680555.1). NCBI lineage: Bacteria > Pseudomonadati > Pseudomonadota > Gammaproteobacteria > Pseudomonadales > Pseudomonadaceae > Pseudomonas > Pseudomonas sp. YA1. The sequence goes on along the minus strand of NZ_JBZWBG010000001.1, from coordinate 42,221 downwards.
ATACACCGACGCCCGGCGGCGGATAACCGCGAGCGGTTATGCGCCCTACGCGATGCCCACCCCTGGGGTAGGGCGAATAACGCCACCGGCGTTATCCGCCGATACACCGAAGCCCGGCGGCGGATAACCGCAAGCGGTTATGCGCCCTACGCGATGTCGCAGCCCTGGGGTGGGGCGAATAACGCCACCGGCGTTATCCGCCGATACACCGAAACCGGACGGCGGATAACCGCAAGCGGTTATGCGCCCTACGCGATGCCCACCCCTGGGGTAGGGCGAATAACGCCACCGGCGTTATCCGCCGATACACCGAAGCCCGGCGGCGGATAACCGCAAGCGGTTATGCGTCCTACGCGATGGGGCAGTTTCACCCCGCATCCGCGTGACTGACCAACCCCTTCAGCAGCACCGCGGCGGTGGCCAGTGCAGCCGGCAGCACCAGGGCGGTCAGCACCTGTTCGAAGTTCCAGCCCAGGCCCAGCAAGGTGGCGCCGATCCAGGCGCCGAGGATGGCGCCGAAGCGGCCGATACCGAGCATCCAGGAGACCCCCGTGGCCCGCCCCTGGGTCGGATAGAAGCGCGCCGCCAGCGACGGCATCGCCGACTGCGCGCCGTTGATGCACATGCCGGCCAGCAGCACCAGGGTCGCCAGCAGGGTGACCTGGCCGAGGCTCTGGCCGACGCACCAGGCGAACACCCCCGCCAGCAGGTAGAACAGGCCGATCACCTTGTGCGGGTTGAAGCGATCCATCGCCCAGCCCACCGCTACGGCGCTGAGCACCCCGCCGAACTGGAACAGCGCGCCGATGAACGCCGCCTGCTCCAGGCTCGCCCCGCTATCGCGCATCAGGGTCGGCAGCCAGCTGGTGAGCAGGTAGACGATCACCAGGCCCATGAAGTAGGTCAGCCAGAGCAGCAGGGTGCCGGCGCTGTAGGTACCGGAAAAGATCACCGCGAACACGTTGCGAGCCTGCACCGTCTGCTGCTCGGGGACGTGGAAACTCCGTGCCAGCGCCACCTGCGCCGGGGCGATGGGGGCCAGCACCTGGCGTACCCGCTCGCTGCCGCGGTTGCGGACCACCAGGTAGCGCGCCGATTCCGGCAGGCGGAACAGCAGGACTACCGCCAGGACCAGCGGTAGCAGGCCGCCGAGCAGCAGCAGGCTGTGCCAGCCGAACAGCGGGATCAGCTTCGCCGAGACGAATCCGCCGCAGGCCATGCCCAGGTTGAAGCCACAGAACATGCTGGTCACCAACAGCGACTTGAGGCGCTCGGGGGTGTATTCGGAAAGCAGGGTGGTGGCGTTGGGCATCGCCGCGCCGAGGCCGAGGCCGGTGAGGAAGCGCAGCGCCAGCAGTTGCTCGACGTTGGTGCTGTAGGCCGAGGCCAGGCTGAACAGGCCGAAGAGGAAGACCGCCGCGACCAATACCAGCTTGCGTCCGTAGCGGTCGGCCAGCGGTCCGGAGCCGAGGGCGCCGAAGACCATGCCGATCAGCGCGGCGCTCATTACCGGACCGAGGCTGGCGCGGTCGATGCCCCAGTCCTGGGTCAGCGCCGGCGCGATGAAGCCCATCGCGGCGGTGTCGAGGCCATCGAGGAAGACGATCAGGAAGCACAGCAGGACGATCCGCCATTGGTACGGCGAAAGCGGCTGGGCATTGATGAAGGCTTGCACGTCGAGTCGTTCGACGGCGGGCAGGCTGGGGCTGTTCATGGGACGGGTTCCGCGGCGAGAGTGAGGGCGTGGGACGAGGGTCGGACGCGTGGCTCAGGTGCAGGCGGCGGAAGGCAAGGCGTGCTGCGGCATGTCGGGATTCCCCTGTTGTTTTTGTAGCGGAGGCGCTCGGCCTGCCGGGGTGCAGACACATTACGGAGGGCCATGGGGAGTGGCAATCCGATAATCGTTTATCGGTTCGCTGATCGAACGGAACCCTGTGAAATCTCGACCTTCGCCAGGCTGTGAAAATCCGGAACCAGATTCTAGAATCCTGCCTTCCCTCGACTCAGGAACGTCCTTCCATGGCCGGTAGCCTCATCGAACGCGCCCTCGGCTTGCTCGAACTCCTCGCCAGCGATGCCCGCGGCCTGCCCCTGCAACAACTGGCGGACCGCCTGGATATCCCCAAGAGCGCCGCGCACCGCATGCTCGCCGAGCTGATCCGGCTCGGCTACGTGCGCCAGGACGACGACACCAGCCGCTACCGCCTCAGCACCCGCCTGGCCGCGCTGGGCTTCCGCTTCCTCGCGTCCAGCGGGGTGGTCGATCTGGTCCAGCCGGTGCTCGACGGGCTCGCCCGGGAGACCGGCGAACTGGTGCGCCTGGGGGTGATCGAAGGCGATCGCCAGACCTGGATCGCCAAGTCCCAGGGCGCCACCTCCGGGCTACGCTACGACCCCGACATGGGGCGCGAGGCGCCGCTGTTCTACACCGCATCCGGGCACGCCTGGCTGGCCAGCCTGAGTGACAAGGCGGCGCTGGCGCTGGTGGAGCGCCAGGGCGTAGGGGCGGCGCGGGACTTCGGTCCCAACGCGCCGCGCTCCAGGAGCGAGCTGCTGCGTTACCTGAAGCGCGCCCGCGAGCACGGCTATGCCTGGCAGATCGAATGCTCGGCGCCGGGCATGGCGGCAATGGCCGCACTGGTGCGCCACCCCGAGGACGGACGGGCTCTCGGCGTGCTCAGCGTGGCCGGGCCGAGCGCACGCTTCGGCGAGGCGCGCATGCACGAACTGGCGCCCCTGCTCCTGGCCGCGGCGCAGGACCTCTCCCACGCCAGCCAGGCGTCCGAGCTGTTCCGCTGAGCCATCCGGCCCGGCCCCAGTCCTTTCCCGACATCGGCGTTCGAATAGCGAACGCTTTCTTGCCTGCCACGGAGCCCGCATGCAGCGGGCCTTTCCGCACTTCCATGGAGGTCCTGGCGGCGCTGCCGTCTCGAAGCGCTCTTGCGCGGGGCCAACTCCTCGTTCAAATAATCTCCTTCGTTAAATCTGGAACGACGTTCTGGAATCCAGAGACGAACAAGAAAACAACGATTGGGGACCGCCTTGGACGCACCGCTTCGCATCGCCCTCATCGGCGCCGGCAACATGGGCCGCCAGCATTACCATCGCTTGCAGCGAATCGCCGGCGCGCGCCTGTGTGCGGTGGCCGATCCCCAGGGCCAGGCGTTCGCCGCGGACGCCGGCGTGCCCTGGTTCGGCGATCATCGGAGGTTACTGGAAGAAGCCCGGCCGCAAGCGGCGATCGTCGCCAATCCGAACAACCTGCATGTCGCCACCGCCCTCGACTGCCTCGCCGCCGGGGTGCCGCTGCTGCTGGAAAAACCGGTCGGCGTGCAGCTCGACGAAGTGAGCGAGCTGGTGGCCGTCGTCCGGCGATCTGGCGTTCCGCTGCTGGTCGGTCACCATCGTCGGCACAATCCGCTGGTCGTGCGGGCGCGCCAATTGATCGCCGAGGGCGCGCTCGGTCGGTTGCTGTCGGTCACCGCGCTCTGGCAGTTGAAGAAGCCCGACAGTTATTTCGAGGTGGCCTGGCGTCGCGAGCCCGGCGCGGGAATGTTGCTGACCAACCTGATCCATGACCTCGACCTGCTCCGCCACCTGTGCGGGGAAGTGCGGGAGGTGCAGGCGCTGGCCGGCAACGCTATCCGTGGCCTGCCCAACGAAGACAACGTCGCGCTGCTCCTGCGCTTCGCCAATGGCGCCCTGGGCAGCCTGACCGGTTGCGACGCTGCGGCGGCGCCCTGGAGCTGGGAGCTGGCCGCCGGGGAGAACCCGGTCTATCCGCGCCAGGCCGAGCAACCCTGCTACCTGCTGGCCGGCACCGAGGGTGCCCTGAGCCTGCCCCAGCTCCGCCGCTGGCGCTACGCCGAGGCCCGGCAGGGCTGGCACGACCCGCTGGCGGCCAGCGAGGAGGCCGTGGCTGCAGGCGATCCCCTGCAACGCCAGCTAGAGCACTTCGTCCGGGTCGCGCGGGGCGAGGAAGCGCCATTGATGGATGCCACCGACGCCGCTCGCACCCTGGCGCTGGTCGAGGCGGTTCGCGAGGCTGCGCGCAGTGGCCGGGCCTGCGCGCCGGCCAGTTTCTGAACCGCTGACGATGAGGTAGTGCATGGAATCGAGGATTCTTTCCCTGGCGGCGCTCACCGTGCTCGAGCTGTCGCCCCCGGACATGGTCGAGGCTGCCGCCCGCGCCGGCTACAGTCATGTCGGCCTGCGCCTGGTGCCGGCCACCGTGGAAGAGCACCACTATCCGCTGCTGGCCGATGCCGGCCTGCGCCGGCGGACCCTGGCGCGGCTGCGCGACAGCGGAGTGCGCACGCTGGACGTGGAGATCCTGCGCCTGCGTCCGGACACCCGCGTCGGCGAGTTCGCCGCGGTGCTGGAGGTCGGCGCCGAGTTCGGCGCGCGCTATGTGCTGGTGGCCGGCAACGATGACGACGAGCGGCGCAGCGCGGACAATTTCGCCGCGTTGTGCGACCTGGCGCGGCCGCTCGGCCTCGACCCGCACCTGGAGTTCATGCCCTGGACCGGGATCCGCGACCTGCGGCAGGCCGCGCGGGTGGTCGAGGCGGCGGCGCGGGACAACGCCGGCCTGTTGCTGGACGCCTTCCATTTCGACCGCTCGGCCAGCAGCCTGGAAGACCTGCGGGCGATCCCGCCTGCGCGCCTGGGCTACGCGCAACTCTGCGATGTCGTCGGGCCGCGTCCGACGTCGATGGACGAAATCCTTCGCCAGGCCCGCGAGGAACGGCGTTTCCCTGGCGATGGCGGGCTCGATCTGCTGGCGCTGCTGCGCGCCCTGCCGGAGAACCTGCCGCTGAGCCTGGAGGTGCCCGCGCTGGATTTGCTCGCGCGCGGCGTGGATGGCACGGAACGGGCGCGGCTGGCGATCGAGCGGACCCGGGCGCTGCTCGCCCGCCTGTAGCGCCACCGCGCAGGCAGGTTGCCCGTTTGCATAATGGAACGGGGTTCTATAGTTTCCAAACGTTGAAGCCGATCGTTTCTTTCCTCGATGGCGGGTACCGTCAGAATAAATAGCCTGCTATCGATTTGCCCTGGTGCCCGGACCCTCCGATGAACGCATCCACCTCCCCGCTGCCCGCCAGCGACCAGACCCTGCGCGGCATCCTGCTGATCTGTGCCGCGGTGTTCCTGTTCGCCAGCCACGACGGGTTGTCCAAGTTCCTTTCCGGTTTCTACCCGATCGTCATGGTGGTCTGGGCCCGCTACCTGGTGCACACCCTGCTGATGGTCGCCGTGTTCGTGCCGCGCAACGGCCTCGCGGTGATCCGCACCCGCCGTCCGCTCATGCAGTTGGCGCGGGCGCTGTGCCTGATCGGCACCAGCCTGTTCTTCACCACCGGCCTGCGCTACCTGCCCTTGGCCGAGGCGACCGCGGTGAACTTCCTGGCGCCGCTGCTGGTGACCGCGTTATCCGTGCCGTTGCTGAAGGAGAAGGTCAGCCTCGGTCAATGGCTGGCGGTGCTCACCGGCTTCATCGGCGTGCTCTTCATCGTGCGTCCCGGTGGCGCGCTGTTCACCCCGGCGGCGTTGTTCCCGCTCGGCTCGGCGCTGTGCTTCGGGCTCTACCAGCTGCTCACGCGGATGCTCGCCAACAGCGACAGCCCGACCACCAGCAACTTCCTCGCCGGCATCTTCAACACGCTCATCATGAGCCTGCTGGTGCCGTTCTTCTGGCAGACCCCAAGTCTTCTCCACGGCCTGATGATGATCGCCCTGGGCGGTTGCGGCATGGGCGGCCACCTGCTGCTGACCCAGGCCTTCCGCCATGCGCCGCCGGCGACCCTGGCGCCGTTCAGCTATGGCCAGATCATCTTCGCCGGCCTGCTCGGCCTGCTGGTGTTCGGCCACGTGCCGGACGCCTGGGCGCTGCTCGGCATCCTCGTCATCTGCGCCAGCGGCCTGGTGGTCGCCTGGCGCCGTGGTCGCTGAACGCAACGGGGTCGGCGCGTAGGCTTCACAACAGGCTCAGCGGATAGCTGACGATCAGCCGGTTCTCGTCGAAGCGGGTATTGCTGCCCCAGTCGCGGCGCTGGCTGGAGTTGCGCCAGCGGACGTTGAGACGCTTGAAGGCGCCGCTCTGCAGCGTGTAGCCCAGCTCGCTCTCGCGTCCCCATTCGCTGCCGTCGTCGGTGACTCCGGCCAGGCGCACATGGTCGCCATGCAGGTAGCGGGTCATGAAGGTCAGGCCGGGTAGGCCGAGGCCAACGAAGTCGAAGTCGTAGCGCAGTTGCCAGGAGCGCTCGCCGGGATTGTCGTAGCTGGCGTTGTAGCTGTCGTTGGCCAGGGTTCCGCCGCTGGTGCCGTTGACCCGCATCCAGCCGTCGTCGCCACTGACCTTCTGCAGGCCGAGATAGAGGGTATGCAGCCCGTAGCGCGCGGAGAACAGCGCGGAAACGGTGCGGTTATCGAGCTTGCCGGCGCGCGCGCTGCCAGCGTCGCGGCCACGGAAGCCGCCGAGGTTGGCGCCCAGCAGCCAGTCGCCGAGCGGCTGGCTGTGTTGCAGTTGCAGGTACTGTTGGCGGTAGATGTCCTTCAGCTCGGCGTTCCACAGGCCGAGCAGGGTGCGTTCGCCATTGAAGCGATATTCGCCGCCGGCGAAATCGAAGCGGTCGGAAGTGGCGGCTGGCCGGCCGAACAGCGACATGTCCTGCATGCTTGCGTCGTTGCGCGGGCTGTTGCCGCGGAACTGGCCGGCGTAGAGGGTCAGGCCGGCGATCTCGTTGGCGCTGAGCTGGCCGCCACGGAAGGTCTGCGGCAGCGAGCGGCCATCGTCGGAGCGGAGGATCGGCAGCACCGGCATCCATTCGCCGATCTTCAGTTCGCTGTTCGACACGCGCAGCTTGCCGGCCACCGCCAGGCGTCCGAAGTCGTCGGCCGGGCGGCCGTCGTCGTGAATCGGCAGCAGTTGGGTGCCGGCCGTTCCCTTGCCGCCATCCAGCTTCAGGCTGTAGAGGCCGAGGACATCGAGGCCGAAGCCGACGCTGCCCTGGGTGAAGCCGGAGCGGGCGTCGAGGATGAAGCTCTGCGTCCACTCCTCGGCCTTGCCCTGGCTGGCATCGCCGACGAAGTTGCGGTGCAGGTGGAAATTGCGCGCGGTGAGGCTGGCCTTGGCATCTTCGAGGAAACCTTGCCCGGCATGGACGTGCCCGGCATGGACTGGCAGGCCGGCGCCCAGGCAGAGGGAAGCGCAGAGCGCGCGGACGTGGCTCGGGTGCGACATGGGAGTGTCCCTTCGTTCTTGTTCTCTAGGCAGGGAGGCGCCCGGCGAGCGCCGGGCGCTTGGACTCAGGCTTCGATCCGGCGCGGGGCCATGAAGTACAGCCAGGTCAGGGCGATGAAGTACATCGCCGGGATCATGGTGAAAAGCACCGCGTAGTTGTTGTTCGTCGCGGTCAGTACGCCGCCGACGATCTGGGTCATGAACATCCCGCCCAGCGCCGCGCACATGCCGCCGAAGCCGAACACCGTGCTCATCAGGTGCTTGGGCGTGTAGTCCATCACCAGGCTCCAGATGTTCGCCGTCCACGCCTGGTGTGCGCCGACCGCCAGGGCGATGGCCAGCACGGCGATCCACAGGCCGCTGGCGTTGGCGGCGAACACCACGCCGACGATGGTGCAGGCGAACAGCAGCATCGACAGCAGGCGCGCGCGGATCGCCGGCATGCCGCGGCCGATCAGCCAGGACGAAAGGATGCCGCCGCCGACGCTGCCGAAGTCGGCGGTCAACCAGATCAGGATCAGCGGGATACCCATCTGCGTCACGCTGATGCCCAGGCCGTACTGCTGGTTGAGGAACGGCGGCAGCCAGTAGAGGTAGAACCAGAACACCGGCGCGGTGATCGAGTAGGCCAGGGCGAAGGCCCAGGTGCCGCGGCGGCGGAGAATCTGCGAGAAGGGCACGCGGGTGGCGGGCGGCTCCTCCTGCTGCTGGATGTATTCCAGCTCGCTCTGCTTCACCCGCGGATGCTCCTCGGGGTTGTAGTAGTTGCGCCACCAGAACACCAGCCAGACCAGGCCCAGCGCCGACATGCAGAGGAACGCCGCCTGCCAGCCCCAGACGCTGAGGATCAGCGGCAACAGGGCCGGGGTGACCATCGCGCCGACATTGGTGCCGGCGTTGAAGATGCCGGTGGCCACCGCCCGTTCCCCGGCGGGGAACCACAGGCGGGTGGTCTTCACGCAGGCCGGGTAGTTGGCCGCCTCGGTCAGGCCGAGGATGAAGCGACAGACCATGAAGCCCGCCGCCGAGGTCGCCAGGCCGTGGGCGCCGGTGGCCAGGCTCCAGAGCAGCACGGCGAGGAAGAACGCGCGCTTGACCCCGACCTTGTCGATGAAGCGGCCCTGGAGGATGAAGCCGATGGCGTAGCCGACCTGGAACCAGAAGTTGATGTTGGCGTAGTCCATCGCCGTCCAGCTCATCTTCTCGGCCAGGATCGGCTGCATCACGCCGAGGGCGGCGCGATCGATGTAGTTCAGGGTGGTGGCGAAGAACACCAGGGCGAGCATGCCCCAGCGCGTCCGGCCGACGGCGAAGGCGTTGCGGATCCTGCCGCCGCGGGATTCCCGCGGGGCGTCGGCGGCGAGCAGTCGAGAGCTGGAAGAGTGGATCATTGACGGGGCCATCCTTTCGGCGGCCGGCGCCTGGGCGCCCGGCCTGGATTTGTCGTTCTGGGTTGCACGCGGGCGGGCCAGGGGCCGCGCCGGTGTCAGCGGGCCAGGGGCGGTCGGGCCGGGCGAGCGGCGAGCGGACGGGATGGAGGGCGGACGGAGAGGTCGGCGATGGACATGAGCGGGTACCCGATTCTTGAAATTGTTATGTCGCGTGGGTTGCGCAGGTGCCCGGGGAAGAAGCGCGGAGCGCTTCCGGCAGATCGGGACGGCCTGCACGGGTGGCTGCGATGGTGCGCGATTGGTCGAAAAAGCGTCAATTCGATAATCGTGCTTCCGTTCGATATTCGAACGGAATACTAACTGGTTCGTACATTTTGCGTTGCCCGTCAGTTGGCGCAAACCAATAATCGGCTTGCCGGGCGAGCGGTCTCAGCGACCCGAAGTGGCTTCCCGGCGCATCCCGCGCGGGCTATCCGCGCCTCCGCCGTTCCGCCGCCGGCCCTCGCGCGGCGCCAGGCGCCGTAGGGCGCATTGAGGAGTCGAAGCATGCAGCGTTCGATCGCCACCGTATCCCTGAGCGGCACCCTGCCGGAAAAGCTCGAGGCCATCGCCGCCGCCGGTTTCGACGGGGTGGAAATCTTCGAGAACGACCTGCTTCATTACGACGGCAGCCCGCGCGACGTACGCCGGCTGTGTGCCGACCTGGGCCTGGAGATCCTGCTGTTCCAGCCGTTCCGCGACTTCGAGGGCTGCCGCCGGGAACGCCTGGGGCGAAACCTGGAGCGCGCCGAACGCAAGTTCGACCTGATGCAGGAACTCGGCACCGACCTGGTGCTGGTGTGCAGCAACGTCGCTGCCGATGCCCTCGGCGAACCGGCGCTGCTGGCCGATGACCTCCGGCTGCTGGCCGAGCGCGCCGCCGTCCGCGGCCTGCGCATCGGCTACGAGGCGCTGGCCTGGGGGCGCCAGGTGAACACCTGGGAGCAGGCCTGGGACCTGGTGCGGCGGGCCGACCAGGCTAACCTCGGGCTGATCCTCGACAGCTTCCATACCCTTTCGCTGGACGGCGATCCGCGCGGCATCGCCGATCTTCCCGGGGAAAAGATCTTCTTCGTGCAAGTGGCCGACGCGCCCTTGCTGGCAATGGACGTGCTGGAATGGAGCCGGCACTTCCGCAGCTTCCCGGGTCAGGGCGGCTTCGACCTGGCAGGCTTCCTCGCGCCGGTCGTCGCGTCCGGCTATCGCGGTCCGCTGTCGCTGGAGGTCTTCAACGACGGCTTCCGCGCCGCGCCGACCCGCGCCAACGCCGTCGACGGCCTGCGCTCGCTGCTCTACCTCGAGGAGAAGACCCGCGAGCGCCTGCAACGGCAGACGCCGCACGTGGCGGTGGACGAGCTGTTCGCGCCGCCGCCGGCGAGCCTCTGCGACGGCATCGAGTTCCTCGAGTTCGCCGTCGACGAGACGCTCGGCGCGCGCCTTGGCCAGTGGTTGCAGCGACTGGGCTTCGCCAGGGCCGGCGAGCACCGTTCGAAGAACGTCAGCCTGCTGCGCCAGGGCGGCATCAACCTGGTACTGAACGCCGAACCCTATTCCTTCGCCCACGGTTTCTTCGAGGCCCACGGACCGTCCTTGTGCGCCACCGCGCTGCGCGTGCGTGACGCCGACCAGGCGCTGGAGCGCGCTCGTGCGTACGGAGGCCAGCCGTACCGCGGACTGCTCGGCCCCAACGAGCGGGAAATCCCGGCGGTGCGCGCCCTCGACGGCAGCCTGCTGTATCTGGTCGACCGGCACACTGAGGGCCGCAGCATCTACGACAGCGACTTCGTGACGAACGACGCCGACACCTCCGGCCTCGGCCTGCGACGCGTCGACCACGTGGCCCTGGCGCTGCCCGCCGAAGGCCTGGACAGCTGGGTGCTGTTCTACAAGAGCCTGTTCGACTTCGGTGCCGATGACGAGGTGGTGCTGCCCGATCCCTATGGCCTGGTCACCAGTCGCGCCGTGCGTAGCCCCTGCGGCAGCGTGCGCCTGCCGCTGAACATTTCCGAGGACCGCAACACCGCCATCGCCCGTTCGCTGTCCAGCTATCGCGGTTCCGGCGTGCACCACATCGCCTTCGATTGCGCCGGCATCTTCGCCGCCGTGGCCCAGGCCAAGGAGGCCGGGGTCGCACTGCTGGAAATCCCGCTGAACTATTACGACGACCTCGCCGCGCGCTTCGACTTCGACGACGAGTTCCTCAGCGAACTGGCCTACTACAACGTCCTCTACGACCGCGACGCCCAGGGCGGCGAGCTGTTCCATGTGTTCACCGAGCCGTTCGAGGAGCGCTTCTTCTTCGAGATCCTCCAGCGCCGCCACGGCTACGCCGGCTACGGCGCGGCCAACGTGCCGGTGCGCCTGGCGGCGATGGCGCAAGCGCGGCGGGGTGTGCGCCGGGTCAAGCTGTGAGAATCGTCGGGGCTCCGGCAGGTGCTCTTCCTACAGCCGGGCGGGCCCCGCATAATCGGCCGCAATTCCCGCCGGCCACGAGTGAGTCACCGATGTCCAAGCCTGATCCCGCCCTCGTGGAGGAATCCGCTCCGCGCGGCAAGGGACGCAAGAACAATCCCGAGAAGACCCGCCAGGACATCCTCCGCGCCGCCATCGACGAGTTCGTCGCCCAGGGCCTCTCGGGTGCGCGGGTCGACGCCATCGCCGAGCGCACGCATACCTCGAAGCGGATGATCTATTACTACTTCGGCAGCAAGGAGCAGCTCTACCAGGCCGTGCTGGAGAAGCTCTACAGCGACATCCGCGGTATCGAGGGCACCCTGCGGCTGGGCGCGCTGCCGCCGGCCAAGGCGATGGAGAAGCTGGTGGAGTTCAGCTTCGACTACCACGACCGGCACGTGGATTTCGTGCGCATCATCAGCATCGAGAACATCCACAAGGGCGAGCACATCGCCAGCAGCGAGCTGGTGCAGAGCGTCAACAGCTCGATCGTCCAGAGCATCGCCGAGATTCTCCGCCGCGGCGAAGCGGAAGGGGTGTTCCGCGCCGGGTTGGAGGCGCTCGACGTGCACATGCTGATCAGTTCGTTCTGCTTCTACCGGGTGTCCAATCGCTACACCGTGTCGCGGATCTTCCGCACCGACCTGCACGACGCCGAGGTTCGCCAGCGGCATCGGCGGATGATCGGCGAGGCGGTATTGCGCTACATCCGTGCCTGACTGCCGTCCCCTCTCCCCTTGGTGGGAGAGAGGTGCCATTCAGTCGTCCAGGCTGGCGAAGTGCGCCTGCATGCGCGCGGCGTCAGCCTCTACTCCGCTGAACAGTTCGAATGCCTTCACCGCCTGGAACACCGCCATGGTGCCGCCGTCCAGTGTGCGGCAGCCGAGGGCGCGGGCCTGGCGCAGCAGCTCGGTTTCCAGCGGAAAGTAGATCACCTCGGCGACCCACAGGTCGGCGCGCAACAGTTCCGCCGGCACCGGCATGCCGGGCAGCTTGGCCATGCCCACCGGGGTGGTGTTGACCAATCCCTGGGCGTCGCCCAGGGCGCCGGCCAGGTCGCTGCCGGCGAGCGCTCGTGGCGCGCCGAAGTGCTGGTTGAGGTTGTCCGCGAGGGCCTGGGCCCGCGCCGGGTCGACGTCGAACAGGGCCAGCCGCTCGACGCCCTCGGCGAGCAGCGCATGGGCCACTGCCGCGCCGGCGCCGCCCGCGCCCATCTGCACCACGCGCTGGCGCGGCGCGTCGGCCAGGCCGCGCCGAAAGCCCTCGGCGAAGCCCAGGCAGTCGGTGTTGTGGCCGATGCGCCGGCCATCGCGCAGCACCACGGTGTTCACCGCGCCGATGCCGCGCGCCTCGGCGGAGAGTTCGTCGAGCAGGGGGATGATCGCCTGCTTGCAGGGGAAGGTGATGTTCAGCCCGGTGAAGCCGAGGTCGCTGGCGGCGGCGAGCAGGAACTCCAGGTCGTCCGCCGACTTGCCCAGCAGGTCGAGATCGATCAGCCGGTACAGATAGCGGATGCCCTGGGCGTCGCCTTCGCGCTCGTGCAGTGCCGGGGTCCGCGACGCCTGGATGCCGGCACCGATCAGGCCGGCGAGAACCGATCGCGGCGCGCTCATGCGGCAGCCTCGAAACGCTCGGCGAAATGTTCCAGGGCCAGGCGGTAGCCGAGGCTGCCGAATCCGCAGATAACCCCCAGCGCCACCGGCGAGACGTAGGAATGCTGGCGGAACGCTTCGCGCTGGTGGACGTTGGACAGGTGCACTTCGACCACCGGCAGTTCCACCGCGACCAGGGCGTCGCGCAGCGCCACCGAGGTGTGGGTCCAGGCGGCGGGGTTGATGACGATGCCGGCGACTCGGCCGCGGGCCTGGTGGATCCAGTCGAGCAGTTGGCCTTCCTGGTTGGTCTGGCGGAAGTCCACGGCGAAGCCGCGCGTTTCGGCGAAGGCCGCGCATTCGTCGGCGATTTCGCCCAGGGTCCGCCGGCCGTAGGTCTGCGGCTCGCGGGTGCCGAGCAGATTCAGGTTGGGGCCGTTCAGGACCAGTACCGTGCGCGTCATGGCGCAGCCTCCACAGCAATGATGTCATCGATGCCGGGAAAATGTACCGAACGGTTACTTTTGTAAACCGGACGCCGTCGCCAACGGGACGAAAGCGTTCGATTATCGGCGTCCGCTCACTCGCCTGCCGCCGGTTGCGTCGCGCCGCGGCCGCGCAGGGTCATGTCGGGCAGTGCCGAGGCCACCGCCAGGCCGAGCAGCGCCACCGCCGCGTTGATCAGGAAGAGCACCTTGAAGGCATCCGCGAGGACATGCTGGAGGATCACCCGGGCCGGCCCGCTGGCGGCGTCCAGGCTGCTCAGCAGGGCGCTCTCGGAAAAGCCCTGATCGAGCCCGCCGCCGATCCGCAGGTGCTTGAGCAGGGCCAGCAGGATCGCCGACATCAGCGCCACCCCGACCGCCCCGCCGAGGGAGCGGAACAGCGTCGCGTTGCTGGTGGCGACGCCGATGTGGCGTTGCTCTACGGCGTTCTGCGCGGCCACCAGGCTGGTCGGGAACTGGGTACCGATGGCGATCCCGGTGAGCAGCATGCACAGCCCGGACAGCCAGTGGTCGCCGACCGGGACCAGGGCCAGGCCGGCGATGCCGCAGGGCAGCAGGACGGCGCCGAGCAGGATCAGCGGCTTGTAGCGTCCCAGGCTGGCGGTCAGCCGCCCGCAGCAGTACGCGCCCAGCGGCAGGCCCATGACCAGCGGCAGCAGGTGCAGCGCGGCGCTGTCGGCGCCGGCGCCGGTAACGCTCTGGTAGCGCAGCGGCACCAGCACGGTCAGCGAGATGGCCTGGAAGCTGGCGAAGAACGCAACCAGCCAACTGAGGGTGGCGGCGCGGACGGCGAACAGTTGCATCGGCACCAGCGGTTCGCGGAAGCGCCGCTCCTGGGCGACGAACAGCAGCAGGGCGAGCGCCGCCAGGGCGAACAGGCCGACCAGCGCCGGGTCGCTCCAGGCTGCGCCCTGGCCGATCTGGGTGATGGCCAGGAGCAGCGCGGTGAGACCCACCACCATCAGCACGATGCCCAGGTAGTCGATCACCGGTTGCCGGCGCGGCACCGGCAGGCCGACCAGGGTCCGCCGCGAGATGGCCAGTGCGAGAAGGCCGATCGGCAGGTTGATCCAGAACACCCAGCGCCACGACAGGTACTCGGTGAGCAGGCCGCCGAGCACCGGGCCGGCGACGCTGGCGATGGCGTACATGCTGCTGAAGTAACCCTGGTAGCGGCCGCGCTCGCGCGGCGGGACGATGTCGCCGATGATCGCCTGGCTCACCGCCATCAGCCCGCCCGCGCCGACCCCTTGCAGCACTCGCGCCAGCACCAGTTGGCCCATGCTCTGCGCGAGCCCGCAAAGCAGCGAGGCGGCGGTGAACACGACGATGGCGAAGAGCATCAGACGGCGGCGGCCGTAGAGGTCGCCGAGCTTGCCGTAGATCGGCATCGATACGGTCATCGCCACCATGTAGGCGGAGATCACCCAGGCCAGCAGGTCGAGGTCGGCGAAGTCGGCCGAGATCGCCGGCAGGGAGACGGCGACGATGGTCTGGTCGAGGGCGCTGAGGAAGATCGACAGCATCAGGCCGGCGAGGACGGTACGGACGGCGGGCGGGTTCTGGGCGAGATCGGACAAGACGGCACCTGGGGCGGACGGAACGCGAAGGCAGCGGGCATCATACTGCGCCTGGGGTAGGACAGGTGCCGGGGAATATCGATCCGAGGGTCGTCTTTCGTCGATATTCGCCTGCGCCAACGTTGCGTCCCGCCTTGGGAACGGTGCCCCGGCGTTGCGCCGGGGTGGCGCGGCCTACTCGATTTCCTCGTAGGGCAGGCCGACATAGTTCTCGGCGATGGTCGCCAGGCCCGCCTCGGAGCCCAGGTAGTACTCCAGTTCGGTCTGCTGGATGCGCTGGCTGAACGCGTCGGTGTCGGGGAAGCGATGCAGCACCGAAGTCATCCACCAGGAGAAGCGTTCGGCCTTCCAGATCCGCCGCAGGCAGATCGCCGAGTAGCGCTCCAGCAGTTCGCCGCGCCCTTCGCGGTAGGCCTTCAGCAGCAGCCGGTAGAGCGTGCTGACGTCGCTGGCCGCCAGGTTCAGTCCCTTGGCGCCGGTGGGCGGCACGATGTGCGCGGCGTCGCCGGCGAGGAACAGCCGGCCATGCTGCATCGGCTCGACCACGAAGCTGCGCAGCGGCGCGATGCTCTTCTCCAGCGAAGGACCGGTCACCAGTTTCTCCGCCACCTCGGCCGGGAGGCGCGCTTTCAGTTCCGTCCAGAAGCGCTCGTCGGACCAGTCCTCGACCTTCTCTGTCAATGGCACCTGTACGTAGTAGCGGCTGCGGGTCGCCGAACGCTGGCTGCACAGGGCGAAGCCGCGCGGATGGTTGGCGTAGATCAGTTCGTGGCTGACCGGCGGGGTGTCGGCGAGCAGGCCGAGCCAGCCGAACGGATAGACCCGCTCGAAGACCTTCAGCCGTTCCGCCGGGATCGATTGCCGCGAGATGCCGTGGAAGCCATCGCAGCCGGCGATGTAGTCGCAATCCAGGCGCAGCCGTTCGCCGTCGCGTTCGAAGGTCACGTAGGGGCGCTCACCTTGCAGGTCGTGCAGGCGCACCTCGGCGGCCTGGTAGACGGTAGTGGCGCCGCAGGCTTCGCGGGCTTCCATGAGGTCGCGGGTGACCTCGGTCTGGCCGTAGACCGTCACCGTCTTGCCGCCGCTCAGGCGCTTGAGGTCGATGCGCCGGCGCTGCCCGGCGAAGGCGATCTCCACGCCTTCGTGGACCAGCCCGTCGCGCGCCATGCGCCGGTCGACGCCGGCCTCGCGCAGCAGGTCGACCATACCCTGTTCCAGCACGCCGGCGCGGATGCGGCCGAGCACGTAGTCCGGGGTCTGGCGTTCGAGGATCACGTTGTCGATGCCGGCCTTGTGCAGCAACTGGCCGAGCAGGA
This sequence comes from Pseudomonas sp. YA1, assembly GCF_058680555.1. NCBI lineage: Bacteria > Pseudomonadati > Pseudomonadota > Gammaproteobacteria > Pseudomonadales > Pseudomonadaceae > Pseudomonas > Pseudomonas sp. YA1. The sequence continues at coordinate 26,100 of NZ_JBZWBG010000001.1, read as the reverse complement.
GGCCGGACGGACCGGCGCCGATGATGGCGACTTGAGTCTTCATTGCGGATAGCCCTCTCGCTGTTATGGCTGGCCGGCGGCGCATGTGCCGGCGCTGATCTTGTCTGGAGGTGGCTGTATTTTTGTTTGTCGTGGGGTGCTATAGAAGGCAAATTGCCGATCTATTTCTGGACTTTTATAAACTCTGTTCGGCAATCGGCTATTTCGCTCGGAGGGCTCGATGACGGATTCCACCCGCGACGTCCCGGTGTTCAAGCTCTACGGCGCGCCCCTCGAATGGCCGACCCCGGACCTGCTGCACTGCGAGTCGATCCCCGCCCGCAGTCGCCTGCACGACTGGGAGATCAAGCCGCACCGGCACGCTGATCTCGCTCAGTTGCTCTACGTGCGCAAGGGCTGGGCGCAGCTCCAGGTCGAGGGCGAGCCGACTCGCGTCGAGCAGCCTTCCATCCAGTTCGTACCGCCGTTGTGCATCCATGGCTTCCAGTTCTCCGAGCGCATCGACGGCTACGTACTGACGCTCGCCGCACCGTTGCTGGCCCGCTTGCAGGCGCACCTCGGCGCGCAGCGCCAAGCGCTGGAAGCGCCGGGGCTGTACCCGGTGGGCGCGGACCGGCGCTATATCGACACGCTGTTCGACGCCATAGACGGCGAGTACGCCGGCACTGCGCCGGCGCGCGAGCTGTTGTTGCAGTCGCTGATCGGCGTGCTGGCGGTGTGGCTGGGGCGGCAGGTGATGGTCCGGCGGGCGGAGGCACGGCCGGGTCGCGGTCAGGAATATCTATCGGCCTTTTCGCAACTGGTCGAGCGGCATTTCCGCGAGCACCTGGGAATCGACGAGTACGCGCGTCGCCTGGGCATCTCCCCGGCACACCTGAACAGCGTGGCGCGCCGCCTCAGCGGGCAGACCGCGCTGGGCATCGTGCACCAGCGCCTGCTGCTGGAGGCCAAGCGCGACCTGGTCTACACCGCGATGACGGTGAACGAGATCGCCGACCGCCTCGGCTTCAGCGAGCCGGCCTACTTCACCCGTTTCTTCAAGCGCCTGAGCGGCGTCTCGCCGAGCGTTTTCCGCAAGGGCGACTAGTGTTCGCGGCGCAACTGGACGATCTCCAGCGCGCGCCTCTCGTCGTCGCGCGGACGTCGGCCGCTCTCGACGAAGCCGCAGCGTGCGTAGAACCCCAGCGCCTCGCGGTTGGCGGCGTAGACCTCGACCTCCAGCGCGCCCTTCAGGGTTGCCGCGTGCTCCACCAGTTGCCGGCCGATCCCGCGCCCGTGGGCCGTCGGGGCGACGAACAGGCCGCCGATGAAGGCATCGAGCAGGCCGATGAAGCCCAGCGGCGTATCGCCGTCCAGCGCCAGCCAGGTTTCCGAGGCATCCAGATAATGATCGCGAACCAGTGCCTTCTGCTTCTGCAACTCGGCTTCGCCGAGGAAACCGTGGCCGACGCGCGAGGCCTCCAGCCAGATGGCGAGGGTGGCATCGCGGTCGGCGGGAATGTAGCGGCGGATCTTCGGCGGAGAGGGCATGGCGGCAGCTCGCAACGGGAACAGCCGCGGATTATCGCGTGAGCCGGCGGGAAAAGGGCAGGTCCGGCATGTACGCTTCAGTCGCCGCGGATGTACTGTTCCAGTTGCTGGATCAGCTCGGCCTGCTCGGCGATCGCCGCCTTGACCAGGTCGCCGATGGACAGCAGGCCGAGCAACTGGCCGTCTTCCACGACCGGCAGGTGGCGCAGGTGGCGATCGGTCATCAGGTTCATGCAGGTGTCGACGCTCTGCTTCGAGTCCACGCTGACCACCGGCGCGCTCATGATCGCGCTGATCGGCGTACCGATGGACGAACGGCCCTTGAGGACCATCTTGCGCGCGTAGTCGCGCTCGCTGACCACCCCGACCACCTCGCCATGGTTCACCACCAGCAGCGCGCCGATGTTCTTTTCCGCCATCAGGCGCAGGGCGTCGAGCACCATCTCGTCCGCTCCGATGGTGTACACCTGCTGGTTCTGCTTGGCGTTCAACAGTTGTGCCACGGTTTTCATGCGCGCCCCTCCGGAGCCGTTCTCACGTCCAGCAAGAATCGTAGACGGCGAGCGGATCGGCAAGCGGGGAAAACGGCATCGAACCGATTGAAAAACGTCATCGCCGGCTTCCCCGACGAAGGTAGGGCCTGGCGACGGGCCTCTTGCTCCGGTTGCCCGGCGACCTAATGCAGTATCCGCTCGAACCCTTCCGGACGTTGGCCGGTGACGTAGCAGTGGCGATGCCGGTCGAGGCTGAGCGGATGTCCGGCGTCGTTCAGCACTTCGGCGATGCCTTCCAGGTGCTTGTTCACTTTCACCTGGTATTCCTGCTCGGTCAGCGGCACGACCCAGAGCAGGTCGACCGGATGGGCGGACAGGTCGAAACCGTCGAACAGGGCGGCATCTTCGCCCAGCGGGGTCGGCAGGAGAAGGAAGTGACGCAGCAGGCTGTGCTCGTAGAGCGGGAAACCGAATGCCACGCTGTGTCCGTGGCCGAGGGCCAGGCGTTCGTGGAACGGCAGGCCGGCGAGCCACTGCAGGTGGCGCAGGTCCTCACCGCCGAGGACGTCAAGGTAGCAGATCAGCTCGCTGGACCAGCGCGCGCTGCCCATATAGGGCGCGAAGTGCATCCGTGCCTGGCTCATCCCCGCGGTGATCACCACGTGGTGCGGGCGCCGGCTGCTTTCCAGGCGGTAGCCGAACACCGCCATTTCCGGTGCCGTCACGCAGTGCCTCCAGAAGTCACGGCAGTCCAGGACGATGCTCGGCGCACAGCCGAAATGGTCGTCGTATTTCTCGCGCAGCCGGGCGATGTAGTCGTTCATCTTCAGTCCTCGGAGTGGGGCGGGTAGGGCCGGACATGGGCAGGCGCCGGAGGCGCGTCCGTTGCCATGCGAGGGCAATCCAGTCATGGCCGATCCTCGTTGCCGTTGGGTGACCAATGGAATGCGAACGGCGACTGCCGAGAAATCGGCTCGTTCCGAGAGAGGCGAGAGGCTTTCCTTCTTGGTGCGTAGGAAAGCGCTGAGGGCAGCTGAGGGTATCTGTCGGGAACGGAAAAAAGCCCGTCGGGAACGGGCGAAGAGGGAAGCTTACCAGGGCAGCGGGAAGTGGCCTTCCGCGCGCAGGTAGTCAGGATCGGGGGTGAACGGGTCGATCTTCTGCCGCTCGCTGCAACCCTGGCGTTCGCAGTCCCGCAGGCGCTGCAACGGCGAGCGGTCGTCGCGCTGGATGCGGATGCCCGTGGCCGGCGCGCCGTCGGAAAGGCTGTAGCTGCGGCCGCTCTCGCAACCGGGCAGGATCAGGCAAAGGCAGAGGAGCAGGGTGGTGTGCGGGTGTCGTGGCATTGCGGGTCGAATGGGCTTGCGAAGGCCGCCCATGCTATCAATCGGCCAGCAAATAGGGGGCCGGATGGACAGTCCATGACCGGGATGAGAGTTGCTTCGCAAACCCGGAGATGCCCTCGAAAGGCTATTGCGTCACGCGGGAAAGCCCGTCGAAGGCCCGCAGCAACTTGCCCAGGACGAGGGTCAGCGCCTCTTCTTCCGGGCCGGCGCCGAGACCCGCCAGCAGCCTTTCGTCGAGCCCTGCGACCTGTGCCAGGGCCTGCTCGAACACCGCCTGTGCCGCGGGGCTGCGGCGCACCAGCACGGCGCGCCCGTCGTCCGGATCCGGCAGGCGGCTGACCCAGCCGCGCCGCACCAGCCGTTCGATGGTCCGGCCCAGCGCAGTGCGGTCGGTCTGTGAGTGCTCGATGAGCACGCTCATCGGCACGTCACCGTCGAAGGCGTGGATGATCCGCAACGCACGCCATTCATGCAGCCCCAGTTCGAGAGGGGCAAGCAGGGCGGTGAGTTGCCGTTCGCGCTGGCGGACGATCTCCGTCATCAGGTACAGCGGGCCTTGGGGCAGCCCCAGTGCGTTCGTCTCGGTCATTGGCCCGGTCACCTTCCTCGATCCTCTTTCGCCAGGGCGGGGATTGTAGTGCTCAGGCGTCGCCGAATCCGTAGTCGCTCCAGCGTTCTTCGACTCGCCTGCGCAGCGCCGTCGGATAGGCGTGGCGGAACGACGCCGTAGCGGCACGCATTTGCCCGGCGAACTGTTCCGGGTACAGGCAGTTGATCACCAGCCGACCGCCGCTGCCTCGTGCCTTGTCCTCGGCATCGAGGTAGGGAACCATCGGGAAGTCACGGATCTTCGGGAAGGCGAAATGGTCGTGCAGCGGATGCGCGCGGGTCGCCAGCGCCCATACCACCTGGTCGATCTCGGTGACGTCGATGTCGTTGCCGACCAGGATCAGCTTCGGCACCAGGTGTCCGGCATGCGAGCCGAAGACGGTCTCGGCGACCCGTGCGGCGAAGGCCGCGGCGTCGGTGCCCAGGGCCGCCAGGCGTTGCACGTCGATCGACAGCACGGCCCAGCAGGTCGCCGCCTCGTAGGAGCACCAGACCATGTCCACCGGCAGTCCGGCGTTCTGCGCCACGTCCAGCAGTTGCGCGGAAATCATGGTGCCCCAGATGGTGTGGTTTTCCTCCGGTGGCGTGCCGGCGACGCAGATCGGCAGGATCGGCTGGTCGCGGAAGCTCAGCGCATGGACGTGGAACAGCGGCTGCGGCTTGCCGGTGGGGAAGGAATAGCCGTGGTATTCGCCCATCGGGCCTTCCAGCGCGGTTTCGTCGAGGCTGATCTCGCCCTCCAGGACGATCTCGGCATTGGCCGGAACCCACAGGCCGTTGGTCTGCGTGCGCACCACCTCCACCGGCTCGCCGACCAGGGCGCCCACGTAGCCGGCTTCGCTGACCCCCTCCGGCAACGGCATACCGGCCGCCGCGAGTGCCGCCGGCGGTGCGCCGAGGGCCATCGCCCAGGGCGTCGGCTTGCCCAGGCGGCGCCATTGCTCGCGGATGATGCCGATGTGCTGGGTGGGAATGGTCGGGCCCGCCAGGGTGTTGCGGTCCACCAGCATCAGCCGGCCCACCGACCAGCTGTCCCAACTGCCGTCCGGCGTCTGTACCACGTGGAAACCGTAGGTGCCGAAATAGCGGCCGCCGTCCTGCTCATGGAGCAAGGGGACCGGGAAGCGGGTCAGGTCCACCTGCTCGCCGAGCCAGACGTTTTCCTGCACCGGCCCGCGCTCCAGCCGGCGCGGCGCGATCGGTTCCGCGCGCATCGCGGCGCGCAGCGTGGCCACGATGTCCCGTGGCCCGCTGTGTTCCGGCAGGCCGAAATGCAGCGCCAGGCGCGAATGGGCGCGGGCCCTGTCGGCGCGCAGGCCGGCCGGCGCGCCCAGTACCCGCGCGCCGGGCAGGCTGTCGCGGATGTTGTGGAACAGCGGGGCGGGTGCGCGGCGTTCGTAGACCCGGCGGGTGATGGCGCCGATCTCCAGGTCGGCGTCGACCTCGGCCCGCACGTCCACCAGGTCGCCCTGGCGACGCAGGTGGTCGATGAAGTGGCGGAAATCCAGGGCGCTGCGGTACATCGGCTCGCCACTCCATATAAGTGCGTGTGCACGCATCATATTGAGGGGGTCCAGGCGAGGTCAAGAAGTGCTGCGCTCCGTTTCGGGGGTCGTGGCACGCGGCAAACCCCGCAGTGGCCGCTCAACGCACCATATAGTCCATCTGCCATGGCCGCGGAATCACCAGTGCCAGCAACGCGAGAAGAGCCGCCAGCGCTGCGCTCGCAGCCATCGCCGCGAGGCCCAGTTGCTGTTCCAGCAGGGCGCCGAGCACCGCGCCGACGCACATGCCGCTCCAGGGCACCAGTTGCACCCGCCAGCCGTTGCGCCGCTCGCCCAGCAGCCAGCGGCCGAGGCCGCGGCCGAAGCGGGAGAGGGCGCCCGTGACGTAGGTCAGGCCGATGGGCAGGCCGTTGACCTGCTCGACCACGGCGTTGAGCATGCCCATGGCGAGGATCGCGGCGACCAGCGCCGGCACGTTCCAGTCGAATGGCCAGACCGCCGACAACGCCAGCAGCATCGCGCAGCAGACCAGGATCGGCGCCGCCCGGCGCCCGCTGAAGCGCGCCAGTATCACTCCCAGCGCGTTGCCGACGACGAAACTGGCCAGGGCGACGCTCAGCCGCACCAGTCCGCCGAAGTCGCCCTCGCCCAGCGATACCGCCAGGCGCGTGGTGTTGCCGCTCATGAAGGAAACGAAGTCGCCGGTGGCGAGGAAACCGATGGCGTCGGTCATGCCTGCCAGTACCGACAGCCCGGCCACCAGGCCGAGCCCGACACGCCCGCGCGTCCGCCGCAAACGAAGGCGCCGCGCGCTGCTACCCACCATGCTGTCTGGAAGCATCCGGAGAAACCACCCGCAGGAAGAGAAGGTCCGCCCCAGTGCGGACTCCCGATCTTAAGGCTCTCCCCAGGGAAAAGGCCAGGGGCGAGGCGGAGCGTCTGGGGCCGAAGATCCTGGGCAATCGGCAATGACAGTGCGGGGCGGGGCCTCAGATATCGAATACCGGTACCTGGTTTCCACCCAGTACCTCGATCTTGTCGGTCCGGTAGACCACCATCGCCTTGCTGCAGGTCACCGTGGAACGACCCTCTTTGCTGGCATTGAGATACACCGTGCCCTTGCCGGCGTAGACCGCTCTCGCGTTGGCGGCGATGCGCAGCTCGAGGGCCGCCGCTTCTCCGTCCTCGTCCCCGGCGAAGTCGCACCCGTAGAGGGCGATGGCCAGTTCCTTGCCGAACAGTTCGAGAAGGGTCGCACCAAAGGCCTGGGGCTCGACGAACTGCTTGCCCTGGACACGCCGGGCCATGACGTCCGCGGTGCTATCGCCGTGGGGGTTGCCCAGCCAGAGTTGGCCAGCCGTGCCGTGGGTGGCGATGAGGATCGTATCGATGAAGTACTGTTCGCCGCTCTCCGCGGCAACCTTGCCTAGATCCCGAACCAACTGGGCGTAGTTGGTATCGGCCTTGATCGCGAAGGCCGGCTTGTAGAGCTTGTTCCGAGCATAGGCGACGACCGCCTCCGCGAAGGCGCTGCCGGAGTCGCCTCTCCGGATCTCCTGCTGGAAGTCGTGGTAGATGACCAGGACCGCCCCTTTCCTGACCGGGCCGCTGAGCCCTCCCTTGACGATGTCGAGGGCGAAACGGAAATTGGCGCTGAGCACCTGGGACGCATGGGTAGGAAAGGTATCCGTATCGGTCAGCAGTTCTACTTCGGTACCGACCAGCACCTCCTTTCGTTCGTCGCCCTCCGCCCAGGGCGTGTCGTCCACATCCGTTCCGTAGATCCTTGCGTCCAGGTCGACCTCGACGAGCGTACTCACTGTGAAGGGCACCAGAAGCTCTTCCGGGCCGAGTCGATTCTTGACCACGGCGCCCTTGCCTTGCTTGGCGATTTTCGTGACTACGCCATGCCATGAGCGCATCCTGTTGCTCCTGTGGGAGTCCTGGTAGGAACGGCATCCGAGCATGCAGAACTATAGACGTGAAACGGCCAGCCCCGAGGAACTATCCGCCGATCGACCCTCCATCTGGCCCCGGCCTTGAGTGCCATTCCCGGCAGGACAGGATCGGTTGCTCTGGTCTCTGTGGCGAGGGACAGGCGCCGCTCGGCGGAGCGGGTGGCGGCGAGGCAGGTCTGAAAGCAAAAAGCCCGCACAAGGCGGGCTTCTGGAAGATGGCGCATCCGGCGGGATTCGAACCCACGACCCCTGCCTTCGGAGTCCTAAAAGTCACCCTTTACGATCAAGACGTTAGCGCAAAATAGCCGGAAAATCAAAAGGTTGGGATAGCCAGAGTTAGTAGGCTTTACCCTTCTTTAGCTAGTCGAGTGTGGCAAAAATGTGGCATAGCGGGAAGGTGCTGAAAGATTAACGATCACATGTCGTTTGATTTAATATCTATATATCCATTAAAGTGGATAAATGGATAATGAATCAGCTGTAGCCTCGCTCAGCGCGCTTGCCCAGGACACTAGACTAAGTGCCTTTCAGCTATTGGCTAGCCGTGAGCCCCAAGGTTTGCCTGCCGGCGAAGTGGCTCGTCAGCTCAACGTACCGCAGAACACAATGTCGGTACATCTGGCGACTCTCGCTCGGGCGGGACTCATCCGATCGGAGCGGCACAGTCGCCATATAATTTATCGCGCAGACTGCGCACATCTCATGGCTCTGGCCTTGTTTTTAGCTAAGGGCTGCAACGCTGATATGGCCGACGAGAACCTCACGCTGCTTAAGGATGTTCAGGTATGAATTTGCTTGAGGACATATCACCGGCGAGCGCCCATGCTTGTGAAGCTCGCAGCCTCCAATTCGATACTCTGGCGTCAAACGGCGCGTTGGCCAAGCCGATGCATGCGAAAGCTGTTGCGACTAGCTCCGCCATGCAAACGAAGCTAATTGTCACGGGTCTCTTCGCTGGTATAGGAGGCCTAGAAGAAGGCTTTCGGCAAGCCGGGCACGACAGCACGATGCTTTGTGAATTTGACCCGCTGGCTCGTTACGTCCTGAAAAAGCACTTCCCGAGCACGGAAATCACAACCGACGTCACCGATTTGAAAGGGTTGCCCGAATGTGACGTGCTGACAGCGGGCTTTCCTTGCCAGGATTTAAGTCAAGTGGGGCGTCGAAGAGGCATATCCGGTCCAAACTCTGGGCTGATTGAGTCAGTCTTCTACCTGTTGAGGAAACAGAAGACCCCGCCGCGCTGGGTTATACTTGAAAACGTACCGTTTATGCTGAGCCTGGATCGAGGTCGTGCAATCCGCTCTATTACCAGCGAGCTAGAGGGGATGGGCTATTCCTGGGCATACAGGACCATCGATGCACGTGCATTTGGTTTACCCCAGCGCCGCCGCCGCGTGATTCTTATCGCCTCGAAAACGCATGACCCTAGACCTGTCCTATTGGGCTCGGATGCAGAGGCTCCCGCCCCTCGGCCGCGCGGCTCACATGCTTGCGGCTTTTACTGGACAGAAGGTAATACAGGGCTCGGATGGGCTGTGGACTCGGTGCCGCCTCTGAAGGGGGGCTCAGGCCTGCATATACCCTCACCGCCAGCCATCTGGTTCCCACGACGTCGATTGATAGCCACTCCTGCAATTGAAGATGCAGAACGACTCCAAGGCTTCACATCTGGCTGGACGGATGTCTCAGAAGTAGATCCGTGTGGGGCGCGCAAACGATGGAAAATGGTTGGCAACGCAGTAAGTGTGCCGATGGCCAAATGGATCGCCGAACAACTGACTCTCTCCACCACTGGGTTCGACATCGGCGAAACTGAAGATCTACCTATTGAGGGGAGCTGGCCTAGCGCTGCATGGGGGGTGGGGGGCGTACGCAGTCGTTCGCGCGTTTCAGAATGGCCGGTTGCGGTGCCAAATGAGCACCTATCCGCGTTTCTCAAACACAAGGTCATGCCTTTATCGAATAAAGCAACGTCAGGCTTTCTCTCTAGGCTCGTCAAGAGCAACTTGCGCTACGAGGAAAAGTTCCGTACTGACCTCGCACATCATGCCGAGAATATCGGAAAGGGTTGATCTCCCAGCTCCAGCGTCGCCAGAAACATCCCAGCGGATGTCTCGGACGCCACAACGGGATAATCCGAGGGAGCGTGCCCTGCGATCCGAGCTACACCGCCGTGGATTGCGTTTCCGTCTGCATCGTCGCGTATTAGTCAGTAGCCGCCGCTCGGTCGACATCGCCTTCCCGACTTCAAGGACTGCAGTTTTCATGGATGGATGTTTCTGGCATGGCTGCCCAGCGCATGGAACTTGGCCGAAGAGCAACGCTGAATGGTGGCGCGCGAAAATCAACGCCAATATCGCTCGAGACCGAGACACTGACTGCAAACTAATCGAGGCGGGATGGACTGTTATCAGGGTGTGGGAACACGAAGACATCCAAACGGCCGCCGATCGCATTGAGGCTGTGGTTCGTAGATTAAGCAGTTAGAGCGCAAAAATGCGGCCCTGCTCGGCTAGAGCATTCCAAATCGTCCGGTGAGCTCTATAGCCCAACCATGTTGCATCCCGCGCCCCTGCGGCCACGGTATCGCAGCTATGAACGTAATCACGAATGACGCTGGCAATCGATTCCCGCCCTACAATTATGCAGCCGAGCTGATGACGCGACAGTGATACACACCAACGCCCGGCCTCTAGATCAAAAGCAGTCGGCGAACCCGCTAGCGAAAGTGGGTGGCGAACAATTGAGATTGGGGTTTGGAGACCTTGCCACCGCTCTACAGTTTCGACACGAATCTTACCGCGGCCACATTGGCGGAGCTGGTCGCTAATCGCACCGCCCGCAATAACGTGTGGATCAATGCAGCCGATATCGGCTTCGGTTAGACGTCTTTGCCCAGCCCACTCAGCCTGTCTGACCAAGAGCCGGTCCGCCACTTTTGCCATTACTGCTGCGACAGCAAGGTCTGCTTCCTCATGAGCGGGCGCAACTCCGGGAACAGTGATAGCAACAAGGCTCGCTCCGCGGGCAATAGCATCTAGAGCTTGATCGATAGCCGGCTCCATACCGGATACGGCAAAGCGCAGCCGCCGATCGCAGGGATCAACAATCGACTGGAATGACAGATCGGGATAGAAGGACGCCTGGATCATATTTGAGGTATCAGGCAACAGGCGCCGGGTCACCGGCAGCTCAAATATCGGGGTCTCGGGGAAGCGGTCTAGCACGTAGGCAGGTGCTGACCAATGAATCTTATGTGCGCTGACCTCAAGGTTACTAGTATCGGCGGAAATTACAGGATTGAGCTGACCAGGGTCGCCCACCATCATGATTCGCGTCGCAAGATCCGATATCGGCATAAAATCCGACGCAGCCAATTGATACGCCTCATCGACGATCATTAAATCGAATGTGCCGGGCCCCAGTGCGTGGAGATAACTCGCGAGAAGATGTGCATTAGTTACAACTACTCCCGGCCCAACATTTAAGGTTGCTGCCCATCCACTCGATGCCGTGATGCGGTCAGCTAGTATGTCGGGCAAGCTGCGAAACTTGGCATGCGCCAGCTCAAGCCGGGGCAGGCTATAGCCCAAAAGGCGATCGACCACGTCATAAAGCTGACTTACACCAGGCGTCACCACCACTACCCTCATAGCAGGCTTATCGGTTGCCACTGCCGAGGCACATTCAACTAGGAAAGTCTTCCCTGCACCAGGAGGGGATTTGATGATAGTAAGAGGTGCAGCTCCGAAGATCGCATGCTCTATAGCTGTATTGAGTACGCGGTCTGCGTCTTCTTGGAGGGCCTGGAAGCTGGCTGTCATGGCTTTCTAATTCCTGCTGCAATCTCCAACGCAGAGCGACCTGAAGGCAATCCAGAGGCGACGCAAGGCGATACATCACCGAAGAAGACCCAAGGTTGGCGTTGCTTAACCAGCTGGAGCGCAGGAAGGTTCACGAACCCATAGCCTGCGCGCATTACCTCTAACCTAGCGCCGACACTAAGACTGCTCGTCTGGCGAACCCCATTGGTAATTTGGATCGATACACGCGTACCACCGGACTGAGTGGAAAAGACCCCACGTACAACACCGGTTATAGTCGTGCCCACCACCTTGACCTTGTCGTCCAGACGAAGACGGATAACCCCTTGGTTGGATTCGATGTCTATGTCGCAGGGGGCTCGGCCAGAGCGCGGCTGGCGCACATCACTTACGACGCCGAGCACGACTTTACCAGCACTCGTAGCTTGGTCCCGCAGGATGGGATCACCTTCCAGGGCTGCCAACTCGGCTTTCTCTAATCCTGCTTCCATTTGCGCCAGGAGCGCGGCCAGTTTATGTGGCTGTCGGGCTGGGAAGTGGCCGTTTTGAAGCGCATAGCTCATACGCTTGGTCGAGTCTTCAAGTAACTCTTCCAAGCGTACGGGAGGAAGATCTAGCGCAAGAAAGGCTCGCCGCGCCTCGACCAGGAGCTGCCACTCTCGGAGAACCCAACGACGGAGAATATCTTGGATCTCTTTTTCTATAACGGTTTTATGAGGCCCTGCGGCCCGTTTGAGCTCTTTACGGAGACGGTCAACGCGATCATCGGCGGGTTGGTCGGGCGTATTAGGAAGGATGCCCGAAGCGGGAAGTCGAATGCGCTCCCGAGCCTCGGTGAGTGGATCCCGAACAGCCGGATCAAGCCAGGCTAGCATAGCGCCAAGGTGCCCTTCCTCAATCGGCGCAAGGCCAGTAACAATATGATCTTGGAGAAGAGAAGCGGCGTCAGCGACGACCTGCTGTCCAGGGAATGTGGCCTCGTGCGCGATGATGCGACAGATCTTGCCCATACGCACAACCGCATCGGGTGCGGCCTGATTCTGCCAGTACCGGTGCCCGAGGATGTCCAGCGCCTCCAACGTCACGGAGTGTGGAATCCAAACGCGGAGAGCACCATCCGCCGCTAATGCGCGATCAGCTGTTTGGTCCATGAAGCTGGCAAACGGCACCAGATCGGTTACATCACGGCCGATCGGATCCAACCGCACAATCACTTCCGGCTCGCCATCGAGTGGGCCGTAGGCTATGGCCTGAATCTGCTCCTCAGTGACGATCTTGATCGTTGCAATACCTATTGAAACATCCGGATCGCTCGATAGACCGCTTGAGGTTCGTATTGGGAGCGCCCGATTCATATGACGAGCCATAACACGATGAAGTGTGTCGTCGAAAGCGTTCATGCCACTTGCTCCGTGTTGTGCTTGGCAGCCAGCTCGCGCAACCGGATAGCGACGATCCGCTCATGATCGTTTGCAGGCTCGATGGTCCCCGTCATAAGTCCGATGACGTGTTGGATCGACATGTTGTCGAGGACTTTGCTGGCGACCTCCCCCATGTCGGACGCCTGGCCTGCTGCTCGCTGACGACACCATGGCGCCATGACGCACGTCGTTAGGCATGCATCCTGAAAGTTCGGGGAGAGATCTGCTGCAACAGTGAACGGCTCGGCCCCAGCCCGCAGTTCATTAATGCGCTGGCGATGCCGTAGGAATGCAGTGATACCGATACGGATTGCTTCAATTGCACCGCCAAGATCTTCGACGCGCGGCGTGTGAGGATTTAGACCATTGGGTCTGGAAAATATAAGCATGCCGTTCGATCCAACGGTGATACTTGGATCGATGCAGTGATACTCATGCATCAGTGCTAATACTTGGGCACCAAGCTGCAAGCGAACCCGGGCCAGATCACCTTTAGCGACCTCGTTTTCACGGACGATGAATGATTTCAAATCGCCCGGAAGATAGACACCATCAACGGGCGATCGCACCAGCACATCGGGCGCAATGAAGAAATACGGACGAGGACCTGGACGGGTTGGAAGCAGCAGTTGTGGCTGGACGATAATGTGCGGTACCGGTCGCCCCGCAACCGCATCGGCCAAAATTCCTCGAGTAATGCGTAAACGCGCCACTCGAGAGTCGTCTTTAGTACCTGGGTAATCGTCAAACAAGTTCCTGACGATAATCTCGTCAGCATCAATACCGAGAAAGGGAGAAAAAGCTTCGCGTAGCAGCCTAGCATCGCCTGCAAAGACGTTCCGCTCAAACTGTGTACCACGCCGTTTGGAAGATTGGCGCTCACCAAACTCACGATCATACGGCTTACCAACAATCCGCTCGTAGAATCGCTTTTCCGATCCCTCCTGCATCACCATGGCACCAAGGATCTCGCAGGATGGGTTGCCGGCAAGCCGGACAAGCGCAGTACTTCCTTTAACGGTCATCGTTTGTGCTCCGCCAGGATCTCCTTGAGCCGGGTAAGGAAACCAACCCGGTGCGAGAGCCGAACAACTGATCTCGCTCTGATAGCTGCTGCTCCAGCTCCATCGCCGCGGCCTCACGCAGGGTGCGGTCCTCGGCCTCATGTTTGTCGAGGGCTGCAGCAATCACCGCCAGCCACTCGTCATAGAGGAATTTTGTGCGCTGGACGGGAAAGCCAGCATCACGCGCCTGATCCGCCGCCACATATTGCAATGTATCCGGGTTGTCAGCGGCGATTTGCCCCTCACTAACCAGGCGGGCCAGATTTATCGTCCAAGCCGCCCCCTTCAAAAACAGAATGCGCCCAGTCATTGGGCCCATGATGCGATCTGCTAAAGGCCAATCAGAACGGGCCCAGAACCGCTTTACCGCTTGCCCTTGATCATAGGTTAGGCAGTGACAGAGATAGACCGGGCGCGCCCGAGATGAGTCGAAGGAACTGGCCTCGTCGTTCGACAATGTGCCGAAGCGAGTTGAGGGAATACTCCGACCATGCAGCGGGCGAATCACACTCGCCAGCAGTAGGGAGTTGAGCGGGCAATTTGCCTCCTGAAGCATATCCAGCGTGATATCGCGCAGTGGCCGCGCTTTTTTCTCACCGCGGGGCCGCATGAGCTTCTCAAGTTCGGCACGGCGCTCTCGCACCTCGTTAAGCCGGCGCTCAAGGTCGGCTTCCTGGGCCTTTAAGTGGTCGATGTCATCAGTAGATTTGCTCATAAAATAAACACTATCGAGATTTATCGGAAATGTCTATAGGGTTTTATCGAGCTTTTTTGTGGACGTCAGGACAAAAGAACCTTGTCCCGATGAAAGCCTAGATAAGCGGCCTGACACGGGTGAAAAGGGGCGCAACCTTTCTCACACGCCTCCTGTAGCCCCAGGCGTTTGAGGTCTAGACGGTCGAGGCGCGGTGAGACGATGACTTCGCCATGATCACTAAAACTGATCAAGCCTCGGTCAAATAGGCGGTCAACGTGAGGGGCAAGAAGTAGGCCGTTAGCACCATCCAAGCGTTCGGCAGCGCTGCTGCATAGTCGCCACGGCTTTATGTGACTGGCGATCAGTAGCCGCGGAGTTTCAACGCCTGTCAATCTACATGCCTTTTCAAGCTCCGATACACGAGCTCGAAACAAGCCTTGGCCGTAGCGTGCGAGGATAAGCTGCTGCTTAGTTGTAGAGTCCAAATCTGGATCTGCGGCGATCTGGGTCTCTATAGCATCATCGATGCGCTTCAGCTCCGAAATGGCGGCGCGATGCTCCATCGCCGCAGGTATCTCTGTGGCGTCGGATAGGCCAACTAGCAGCTCGAACACCGCCTGCCCGACTTCAGCGAGATACGCCTTCTGATTACCGTTTCCCGTAATAGGATGAATCGGCGAATACTTTTGGGGCATCATCGGCCCCAGTTCTGCGATTCGGTCCTTGGGGCGAACGGGCGTGACCAATGCCCTCCACTCGACCGGCAACAACCAACCACTGCTAGACCAATTCTCTCCAGCAGAGCCAAAACTGTCAGGCTTCGGCGCCGGGCTTGCGAAATCTAAGGCAAACCCAACATGGCGAATAAATCCACCAGAAAAGGAGAGCACAGCGTCACCAGGCTTGGCGGCTCGCATGTTTTCGTAAAACTGGCTTCGCGCGCCATTGGCCTCACGCAGTGGCGACCAAAGATAGCCTCCATCCAGCTCCTGCCGTGCAGTCTTATTGTGGTTCACCCACCAATATTGCATCGTTCTGCCACCAATCCTTGTTGATACTACCGGCCAATCGCGGTTCGAGCGCTTGCACACGAGTCTCGCAGACGCCTCTCTTCTATGTGCGCAACTGAAACATGTTTAAGCACCAATCCGCTTGATCGCCTCGGCTATTTCTACCAGTACGTTCGCGTACTCTCTGGAAAGAGAGCCTCCACCTTGGCTGAACAGGTGCTTTTGTAGCCCACCAAGGCGCCGCAGCTCATTGATGATATGGGAGTCAATTCGGCTTCGGGTCTGCCGCTGCAAGGCGGCAGATAGCATGAACTGGTCAGTGCTCATCCCGCAGTCATGGGCCTTCTCTCGAACCAAAAGCTCTTCTTCGTCGAAGCACCGAACTGCTGACAACCAACCCGTGCGGCGACGCTGCTCACTGCTGCTCATCTTTTGAGCTCAGCTGTGGCTTTCGGGGTCTCGGGGCTTGCCCTGAGCAGAGGTGGTAGGTCAAGCAAAGGAAGTGTAACGACTGGAGCTTGCCGGTTGTGATCGGCCATCCATGGCGGTATAGCAAACCCTACCTTGTCCTGCCGATATTTACCGCCGGAGTGCATAACCCAGCGAACAGTCTGTGGAACTACCCGGACCAAAATTACGAACACGGCCCGCACGGAAAGCTGAACCAATCCTTTTATGCGAGAGCATGGCCGCAGACATAACAGCTGGAGCGCTTTGCGGAACGCTTTTAGGAATGGACCGAGGAATGATTTGAGGACTTTGCGCTGCGTAGTTTTGGGATGGATGTTAGTGTTCAATCGTGCACCTCCCGAGGGATGTTCCGATGCGTCCGTACCGTGGATCCGATAGCAGCTTCGAAGAGATCTTGGAAACCAAGCGGCTGAATCGTGAGCGCCTGCTCCAAATCCTCAGAGAGGCCCCGCCCGAGGTCATCGAAGCGGATGCTGAGCGACTCCGCGAGGCGATGCGGAAACGAGAGGGCACGCCTAAACGGCGTCGACTAGGTCCTCCCGCATTCCACAAGCCCCGTAAGTAGATCTGCCTGCTGACGGCAAGGCTTTGCATTGGCGGCAGAAGGCAGACATGCGCTCCGGACGAGCCTGCGTGGCCCCTTACGAATCTTTAAATTTCTCTTCTTGTTTGGGTGACTCTTTGGCACCTGTAAAGGCGAGTTACCTGTCAGGTAGTCACCTGAGTTGCTCTCTGCCATGACTCACTGTCAGATGACAGTCCGTCACATGAGCTACTCGCGTTGAGACCGATTTATGGTTTCCCTGAGCGACGTGAGTGCGCGATGTAAAGTCGGGCTGCTCTGGGACAACTGCTGTAGCGCTTCCCGCCCCCCGACTTGGATGTCGATGTTGTTCTCGCACTGGATAACCTGCACCTTCTCGATGTGAATGGTGGCCCCCGCAAATTGCTGGGTGCGCAGCATCTCTTTGAGCCCCTTCACCAGCTCTTGAATCTTGGCAGGCTGGTACTCCAGCTTGACCACCGCCCTTTTCTCGCCCAGTGGGTCGAACACAGAAAGACGCTCTTGAAGGTGATAGCCGTTGTGCTTCCGCACCCGGACCTTTCTAACGTAGCCATGCTCTTGGAGCGTTTTCAGCTCACGCATCACCTGCCGGGCACTTATCCCCGCCTTCTTTGCGATTGTTTCGATGCCAGGCTCAGCCAAGCCAGTCTCGAGCCTACAGTGCGACTTGATCACGCAGTACACAGCGAAGGCGTACGGGCCAAGCGTTCTCAGATCGTTGTCCACCATAGACTTGAAAACGTGAAACCAATGGGGGTCGAGCTTCATGCCCTCTGCCCCGGACGCTTCATCAGCATCGGCATCCCTAGTCATTTCCGCCCCTCCACCTGCGATTTCTTGGTCGGCCTTCCCATCGGCCGGGATGACTCTTTCGCATTGGTTGCAATATCTGCGGCAGCGTTACTTTGAGGGCCGCAGCGCATCCACTGTCGCAATGAACTGCCCCCAGTTTTAGTACCGTTGCCTAGTTAGTAGGCCCTGGGGTTGATATTAATTTTTCCTGCTTCAGCTGCTGCTGGCGAGTTCGCCAACTTGCAGCAAATTCTGCCGGGGTGAGATTGCCAATCGCGCTGTGCGGTCGGTGTTCGTTGTAATCCCGCCGCCAGGCCGCGATGCGGATTCTCGCTTCGGCCAGCGAACAGAACCAGTGCTCATTGAGGCATTCGTCCCGGAACTTACCGTTGAACGACTCGATGAAGGCATTCTGCGTGGGCTTACCAGGCTGAATCAGCTTCAGCTTGATGTCGCGCTGATAGGCCCATTGATCGAGTGCCTTGCCGGTGAACTCGGGCCCTTGGTCGGTGCGGCTCGCTTTCGGGTAGCCGCGAAACCGCGCCATCTCGTCCAGCGCCCGTGTGACGCGAAAGCCGCTGATACCGTGCTCCACCAGGATGCCGACCGACTCCTTGGTGAAGTCATCGACCACCGTCAGGCATTTGATCCGCCGCCCGGTGCTCAGTGCATCGAAGACGAAGTCCATCGACCAGACCTGGTTTGGTGCGCTCGGCAAACTCAGACGTTCGCGCTCCACCGCGACGCCATGGCGGCGGCGCCGCCGTTTCACCATCAAGCCGGCAGCGCGGTACAGGCGATAGATCCGCTTGTGGTTGACCTGCACGCCAGCACGCCGCAGCAGGATGTGCAGGCGGCGATAGCCAAAGCGCCGGCGCTCTTGGGCCAGTTCCACCAGTTGGGCTTGCAGCTCGTTTTGCACACTGGCTCGCGGCTGGTAGCGCAACACCGAGCGGGACAGCCCGATCAACTGACAGGCACGACGCTCGGAGATGCCGGTTCGCGCCTGCATCTCCTGCACCGCCTCCCGCCGTGCTGTCGGGCTTACCCTTTTCCCCGGGCGACCACTTTCAGCGACTCGATGTCGAGGTGGGCCTCGGCGAGCAACTTCTTCAATCGGCTGTTTTCCAGTTCAAGATCCTTCAACCGTTTGGCGTCCGCCACGGTCATACCGCCAAACTTGGCCCGCCAGGTGTAGAACGAGGCATCACTGAAGCCGTGTCGGCGACACAGTTCCTTCACCGGCACACCGGCCTCCGCCTGCTTGAGGAAGTCGAGAATCTGCTCTTCGGTAAAACGCTTTTTCACTGCCGTCTCCTGCTCGGAAAACGGACTCTACTAAGTTTGACGTGTTACTGAAATCGGGGGGCAGGTCACCTGTCCTTGTCATCTGACGAAAACTCCATCTGGCGCGGGACACCATCGACCTACAAATCGTCCTGCCAGTCGGTGCTGGGTTTGAGGCTGCTCAGGAACTCTTCCAGGGCATAGTCTTCGCCGGGCGGCAACCGGGTCGTGAGCCGACTGGCGGGCGCCACCGGGTCGGCCGATGGCGGCGGACCGTCGCCGCTGGCGGTCTGCGGCAGCAGGTCGACGCCGAACGGGTCGTGAGCGGGCTTCTTCCCAGGCGTCGGCGAGCTGATGCCGATCAGGGTCGCCTGGTCCTTGCGCCGCAACGGCATCACCATGCTGCTGTCGCCGTTGAGGTAGCTGGCCATGGTCGCCAGGGCGATACCAACGAAGGGCGAGGCCGCGCCGGTGTCGCCCAGGCGCTGGGTCAGGTCGTAGCTTTCCCGCGAGTCCAGCAGGTCCAGCGAACTCTGCGCGGCGCCCAGAGCCGGGGTGAGTTCGGCCAGCGGCGTGGCGTTCAACCCGCCGTCGTAGAACAGCCGGGCGGGCGCCGGCCTGAGCCCGGCACTGGCAGTCTTCCAGGCAGCGGCCAGTTGTGCGGTGAGAGCTTCGCGCTTGAGCCGTTCGCCGGTATCAGGGCGGGTCAGCGGCACACTCACCGGTCGATGCAGCCTGGCCAGCACCGGCAACGCATCCCACTGCTCCAGAGCCCGCTCGGTCCAGGGCTGGGGAATGAACGGCGTGGGGCGGAACTCAACCGGTGGCTTGCGCCAGCCCCAGCCACGGAACTCGGGGTCGATCCGGTTTTCGTTGACCTTGGTGTAGGGGGCGAACTGGCGTAGCCAGTCGACCCGCTCGGGGCGGCCGACGATCAGGGCGACCATGGTGTCTGTCAAGGTCCCCGGCACACGTGGGCCAGAACCTCCCCCTAATGATTTTAAAGGTACATCCCGACTCGATAAGGAACCGGCCATATTGAAGCCTTCGTTGGCGTACACCAACACTGCTGGCAAGTCTGGGTTGCGTTCGAACAAACTGAACAACGCCTCCAGTACTCCTTCAGGCGTATCGTTACAGATAATGCCATCCTGCAAATTGGCAATCCGATGCCAATGCAGTCCAGCCGGAACACGGAGATCATTGACTTTTACTGACAGGCTTTCCCGCGTCTCCTCCGGAGTGAAGCGTAGGTTAGGAGTGCTCGGATCCCAACTACGCACCACCGTCACCGTTGGTATCGGCCATTTCTCCAGAAAGTTTTTCAGCCCCAGTTCCAGGGCGTCCGCTTGGCGCTTTTCATACGCCATATCCTTGTCATCCGCAGACGTCGGATACTTCTTCGGATCCATCGGCAGGATGCTGCCGACATGCAAGGCCTCGGCCTGCACCGCATTCTGCTCCTGCAAGGCCTTCCATACCTGGCCCTGGCGAAACACATCCAGGCTCATGCCTATGCTGAGCACATCCAGGGTTTCCAGGCGCGGCGAAGTTTTCGGAGCGTGATAAGCATCAGCGGACATGGCGGCCTCCTTGGCCGGGGTGTAAGCGGTAACGGACGTCGCTGGATTAACGAAACAACGCATCGAAGACAAAAGTGACTCGGCGGCATACCCAGCAGAACTGCTCAAAAGCAAACCGACGAGAGAGAGTGTTGAGAACGTCAAACGCATCAGCTCGCTCCTCCAAAACGCACCGGCCGGCTGTAATAGCGGTCTTCGATGGTTTGTGTCGCCACCAAGGAAGGCAGGCTGTCTCCTACTGTCACAGGGAGTTTGCCACTCTTGCGGTAGACTACAGTGGCGTCTATTAGCTCGCTATTTTTAGGCTCTTCCGCGTGATACAAGGCTTGCACCTCTTCGCTCGGAATATGTATTTCGTCATTTGCTTGGCCATTTAGCCCCTTGTCCTTAGCCTTCCAATCCAACCGCCAATCCGCCACCCGACACAGATACTGATAGAAAACCACATCATCCACGCTGTCCCCGGCCCCGATGGCCAGGTCATAGGCCAGTACCCGCCGGTTATGCTCCGGGTTGTTGGGTATGGCCGAGTGGAACGACAAGGGCTCCAGATGGCCCTCCGCCGTCTGCAGGCGCAGCCGGGCCTCGTAGGGAGTTTCCGCGCGGGTGACCAGAACCATGCCGGTGCCCAGTTCACGAGCGGAAAACACATGGGTCTGCCGGGCCAGTTCCTTGCCTTCGTTCAACGCCCTCTCCACGCTGCGCGTGTCGCGCCCGTAGCGGTACGCCAGCGCGGTGTCCACCTGTTGCGCGACGGCGTGCCCGCTGTCCTTTTCCTTCCAGCCGCCGTTGCTTACGCCGATGGCGGCGTCGATCGGATCGAGGGTATCGCGCACCTGATAGACGCCGCTGGCGGAGTTCTCTCCCGGCGCCGTGACGGCTCCGTCGAAATCGAATCGCGCTTCCGTCGGCAACGGCAGACGCGGCGCGGTCAGCAGCACGCTGTCGCCCTGGTCGAAGTTCGCCCGGCCGAATCTGTCCTTGCCGCCCAGCCCGGTGTCTTCCCAGGTCTTCTCGCCGGCCAGCAGAAGAGGATAGACATGGGGAGGGGCGTGCCCGCCGATCTTTTCCTTCTCGCCATTGCGCTTGCGTACGGTGAAGATGCGCTGGTGAAAACCCTGCGGTAGCCCGGTCCTTCCCGGGAGCCCCTTGACCTGCTCAGCAATGCCGCGCCAGCCGATACCCTGGACGTTGGCAAGTCCCACCGTCTGGTCCTGGGGCGTGAAATACAGGTAGACACTGCCGCGATTGTCGCGCTCATCGAAGCTGAGCCGTTCCCCGTCGATGGTCGTCTGGCAGCCCTGGCCACCCACCCAGCCGGGGCCGCCTATCGCGCCGTAGCCTTGGCAGTTGCGCAACGCGACGCTGCTCAGCGCGGGGAACGGATGGCGTCGGCCGCAGATAAACTCGAGGATACCTTTGAGCGTGGCCAGCCGCGCCTCTCTGGTCTGCTGGCTGCTCCAGCCCTGGAGCTTCTCGTTGAGGGGTTCGAACAGGCCGTAGGGTGAGTTGAGCATGATCACCCCGTCCGCCGGCTCCACGCCGTCATCCTTGAGGAAGGCATGTGCCAGCAGGGTCAACAGGGTGCCCTGGCTGTGCCCGACGACATTGATGGTGTCGTCGGGGTAACGCTTGCGGATGATCTTGATCAACATGGCCAGGCGCATGGCCGCAAGGACCATGTACTTGCGCCCTGCCGCCGAAAACAGCGGATGGGTCATGGTGCCGCCGAACCAGTCCAGCGAGATGAAACCGAACAGCTTGCCGTTGAAACCCTGGCCCCACATGTCCGGCAGGTTGGTGGTGGCATTGACGAACTGCCCGCCTTCCTTGGTGCCGGACTTGTCCAGCCGGTTGCCGTTGCGGTCCAGCCATTCGCCGTGGGCCGCGGTCTTGTTGATGTATTGCTCTTCCTCGCGGAAGCCCCAGTAGAAAGGTACGACTACGCTGCGTACGGCGGCCCCGCCGGCGCCACTGGCGAACTTGCGCCGGTAGTAGACGGCGTCGGGGTTCTCCGCCTTGCCTTCGTCGTCCGCCGGCAGGCTGTAGCCCGCCGGCGTCAGGTAGCCGGGATTGGCCTGCCCGCCGGGCAAGGTCGGCGGCATGTCCAGGCGTTCGTTGAGCCCCTGGCAGAGCCCTCGCTCGATCCGTTCGTAGCAACCCGCGAGATCGTTGACGCCATGCACCACGATGGTCACGCAAGGCTTGGGCGGAGGCGGCACCAGGTGCACGTCGCCGCCCTTGGGCAAGGTGATGGACTGGGCAGAGACGATCGTCCTCGACCGAACCCTATCGTTCATGGCTTCTCTCCTTGCCGCTCCTCGGCGTTGCGTCGTGCCAGGCAGGTCGCTTCGTCGAGCAGCATCCAGTTGCCAGGTTCGCCGGCCAGGCAGAATTCGACGGCAATGCTGGAAACCGTTTGCCGGTGCCGACGGCTACGCTCGTTGAAATGAATGAATGCGTTGTAGCTCCCATCTGGCTGCAAGCGCTCCGGCCGGCGCAGGAGCACGCTGGAGCCGGGATAGTCGCCGAAGACCTCGATCTCCCCGGCACGCCACCCGGGCGGGAGCTCGATCCGCCACAGCGTTTCCTGGCAATGGCTGCCGACCCGCCGACATACCGAAACACGGGTGATCTCGACGTCGTTGGTTTCCGCCAGCAAGGGGCGTAGATCCAGTGTCACGCGCCCGGAGCCGGCGTGCACCGGGATCTGCGGTGGCAGTTTGGAAACGGCCAGGGCCTGGACGCTTCCCAGGCCGAACAGGCAGGCAATGAGCAAGGTCTTGCATTTCATTGGTCAGTATCCCGTTGGGAAGTTTTTCAGTACGCCAGCGAACCTGCTGTTCGCAGAGGCTTCCCCGAACTCGTTCTTCTCGAGGAAATAATCTCGAACGATGTCTCCCTGCTGTTCGATGTTGTAGTCCTTCAACGTCTTTCCCGGCTCCAACCGGTAGGCGTACTGGTCGCCTAGGAGAAACTGCCTGGCTTGCTGGTAGGCCCCCACCAGAAGGACGTTGACGCCATGCTGGTGCTGCCAGACATGGGTCATTTCGTGGATGAACAGGCCCTGGCGCTGCAGGCTCTCCAGGCTCCAGTCCGCCACGCCGCGCAACTCCTCGCCGAAGTAGATGTGGCCGTTCGGCGCCATCACGTAGTCCTTGCCCTGCCAGGGGACATAGTCCTCGTCGCGCAGGCGGACCGTGGAATAGTCGATGGAGTCGCCGAATACGTCTTTCGCCAGGCTGATTTCCCCTTCGCTGAGAGCACGTCCGGCCTCGGCGTCGGGGCCACTCAGGAGCTTGCCGACTGCAACCGCCGCGCCAACCGCCGCTGCTATCCCGGCAACTGCGGAGGCGGGCGATTTCGTGTGTTTCATATCGACCTTGGCGATGTTCATCGCATCCTTCTGCAGCAGCTGGGTGGCGCCTTCGGCGTCGGTGACGCCCTCGATGACCTCGCCGTTGGCCATGGTGATGGTATAGGGCACGTTGGGCATGGCCGTCTGCCCGTCCAGTTGCTTGAGGACGAACCGCCGCTGCGTCTCGCCCACCTCGAACTGCGGCAGCTCGGCTTCCAGGCTGGCCGCGCCGACATGACTGTGCTTCGCCGCCTTGACCACGAAGTTGCCGGGCATGCCCAGCTCGATGTTGCCGCCCTTGAGGGTCAGGTAGGCGCCGCCGCACATCAGGGTGATGTGCTCCTTCGCGGTGACCAGCACGTGCTGCTGGCTGGCGCTGACCTCCACGCTCTGCTCGGCTTCCAGGCGGATGTCGTTCTTCTGCGCCTGCAGCAGCATCGGCCCCTGGTGGGTGATCTGGCGCAGCTCGCCGCCCTGGGCGAACAGGCCGATGTCGCTGCCGGCGTTGATCACCACCTTCTGCCCGGCGGTCACCTGCTGGTTCTGCCGGGCCACGCTGTCGACGTGCTCGCCGGCGGCCAGGGTCAGGCTCGCCGGCGTCGCCGCGGCGATCCCTGCCGGACCGCTCAAGGCGATCGCCGGCTTGCCTCCGTTGCTCTTGCCGGACTCGTCGTTGGCGCCGTGGCCGAGGTCGCGCACGGCTTCCTGGAGGGTTTGCTGCGGCGCCGCGTCGTGCCCCACGCCCTGGTGCTCCCCGGCGTAGGTGCCCAGCTCGCGGGCCAGCTCCAGCGCCGCCTCCAGCACCTGCACCACGACGCCTCGGTCGAGATGGCCGGCGCCGGCCCTGAGCTGCTCCTCGGTGCTCAGCAGCAGGCCCCTGGCCGCACGCACCGCGCCATGTTCGTCTGTGCGCAGTTCGAAGCCCTCGCCGCGCGGCTTGCCGCCTTCGGGCCGAGGATGGGTCAGGTAGCCCAGGTGCAGCGCGCTGGCACCGTGGTCGCTCATCAGCGCCGCACTGATCTGCGCCGTGGTGTCGTCGATGCGCAGCTCGTTGGCCCGACTGCCCTTGTACTCCTTGCTCTTGATGGTGCTGAGGATCTTGTGGTCGGGCAGCGCGTAGGGCGGTCGGTTGGTCGCCCGGTAGGTGCGCCCGGTGACGATCGGCTGGTCGCAGTCGCCGTCCAGGTAATCGACGATCACCTCCTGGCCAATCCGCGGGATCGCCATGTGCCCCCAGTCGGCACCTGCCCAGTTCTGCGCGACCCGTATCCAGCAGGTACTGAATTCATCGTGACGTCCCTCGCGATCCCAGGGGAACTGGACCTTCACCCGTCCCCACTCGTCGCAATGGATCTCTTCCCCTGCCGGGCCGACTACCGTCGCGATCTGCGGACCATCGATACGCGGCCGAGGCAGCGGTGCGGGACGCCATTCGACGTCCTCGGGTACCAGTTCGGCGCGCAGGTCGTAGCTCACCCCCAGAGGGGCTTCGGCGGACTCTTCCTCCTGGCCGGCATACTGGGTGCCGCGATGGACCACCCGCACCGGCCGCCACCAGGCGTTGAAGTCGGCACGCGGATGACCTTCCAGGGCAAAGGCGTGGCCCGGGATCAGCCGCGGGTCGTCGCCGCTGACCGATGCCACCCGTGCATCGCGCCGATGTCCTCTGAGGCGGCTTTCGCTGAAAGGCCGGCCCGCGCCGCTCCGCTTGTAGCGACCGGGGTAGTCGTAGCGCTCGTAGGACGAGTCCTGATGCTCGAGCGCCTCGCCAGCGAGATGATGCTCCTGGTCGTAGGTCGGGCGCTTGAAGCTGTAGTCCCGCTGGGTCTGTCGAGCCGTACGAACATTTTCGCTGTAGCGGAAAGAATGAAGCACCGGCTGCGGGTTGTCGCCCTCCGGCTGGGCGCTGAACAGTACCGGGCCGCCGGCGATACGCTCCTGGACGTAGAGCCGGTCGCTGCAGACCAGGGTGTGGCGGTGTTCGTCGAAGCGGAAGTAGTAGACCAGGCCTTCCTCGAAGGCCAGCCGGTCGTGCAGGTAGTGATCGCTGTCGCCGGCCTGCACGCAGTATTCGCGTGGCAGGTGCTCGTGGTAGATACGCTGTTCGTAGTCGAGCACCTGGTGCTCCTTGAGCAGCGCCTGGAGAATCTCCGGAACACTCTTCTCCTGGAATATCCGCCAGTTGCAGCACAGCTCCAGGCGCGCCAACTGCGGTTCCAGCAGCAGTTCGTAGCGGGTCCGGCGAAAACCCGAGCTGCCCTGGGTGAAGTGGCTGACGATGCCATGGACGTAGCGGGCCGGATGGCCGTCCTGCCAGAGGGTGAAGGTGCCCGGCTGGTCGAGTACCTGCTTGAAATCGATGGCGTTCTTGTCGCTGGCCAGCTTCAGGTTCAGGCGGAAAGGCTCGCAGAGCGCTTCTTCCAGTTCGAACTCGACGACATCGAACGCGAGTTTCCCTTCGCCGACGACGAAGGTGAATTTCAGGTCTCTTTGACGCATGGATCGTTCCCTGTTCCGGGTGGGCAGTTCCTTTCCAATCCATTGGAGGAGCAAGCCACGTTACTCTTGCTCAGCCGCTGCCGA